>JAZQNE010000030.1:0-25970 GCA_045627185.1 Lachnospiraceae bacterium | reverse complement strand
AAGCAGGAAGCACGTGACTTTAGTCATGTGAGGTTCACGGGGTTAAAAATCTCTCCTAATATAAAACCATTATGAGGTTACGCTCGTAATGGTTTTATTTTTGGGTTGAACTGTACTTAAAAAAATCTAAAAAACATTCTTTTTTGCTTGCCTTTTTTCTTAGTAATGGGTATAATAACTCAAAACCTGAAACAAGACAGGTAAGCAGAAAGTCCTGACTCGGGTTCGGAGGTTGAAATGGAAGGTTCATACGCAGAGTGGTCTGTAAAAAAAGAAAATAAAGGGACAGCTACAGCTCTCAGGGCGCTTATGATTATTGGTATTGTTGCGCTTGCGGTAGCGGGACTTCTGTTTGCAAGCGGAGTTCTGATTTTCATTGCTTTAGCGGGTGGACTTGCGTATTTTTACGTTGCACCTCTGCTTAACATTGAGTACGAGTATGTCTATGTAAACGGTCAGTTTGACTTCGACAGGATTACTAACAACAACGGGCGTAAGAAACTTTTGAGAATTGATTTGGATAATGCTGACCATTTGTCACCTGTAAGAAATAATCCGAACAATGTGTCTCAGAACAACAGCATGCAGCAGAAAGATTTCACATCACGCAGAGAACATGCAAGAGTGTATGAAATTGTTGGCCCGGATCAAAAAGGAAAAATGACAAGAGTGCTTTTCGAGCCGTCTGACGAAATACTTAACCTTGTTCGTCAGAATCCGACTTATCGCAGGAAACTGCAGGAGTACTGATGAAAACTAAAAGGAAGTGATGAACTTCCTTTTAATATATTTAAAAATAAAATATAATATACTTGAAAGGGCAAAGGTTTAGAAATGGGAAAACTTATTGGCGAAGGCATCACATTTGACGACGTCCTCCTGGTTCCTTCCTACTCGGAAGTAACCCCGAACATGGTGGACATAAGCACAACACTTACCTCCAAGATCAAACTTAACATTCCGCTTATGAGCGCAGGAATGGATACCGTTACGGAGCACCGTATGGCAATTGCCATGGCGCGCCAGGGCGGTATCGGCGTTATTCATAAGAATATGAGTATCGAAGAACAGGCGGATGAAGTTGACAAAGTAAAACGTTCGGAAAACGGCGTTATTACCGACCCTTTTTCCCTTTCACCCGAGCATACACTTGCGGATGCTGATGAACTGATGGGCAAATACCGTATTTCAGGCGTGCCCATTACAGAAGGCAAAAAACTTGTTGGTATCATAACCAACCGTGATCTCAAATTTGAGACTGATTTCAGCAAGAAAATTCGCGAGTCCATGACTTCAGAAAACCTTGTAACAGCGAAGGAAGGCGTAACTCTTGAGGAGGCTAAGCGTATCCTTTCGGCAGCCCGTAAAGAGAAACTTCCAATCGTTGATGATTTTGGAAACCTTAAGGGCCTGATTACAATCAAGGATATTGAAAAACAAATAAAGTACCCGAATTCCGCAAAGGACGGTCAGGGCCGCCTTCTTTGTGCTGCTGCGGTAGGAATTACGGCAAACGTTATGGAACGCGTGGAAGCGCTCATCAACGCCAAGGTTGACGCTATTGTTATTGACACTGCACACGGTCATTCCGCAAATGTTCTGCGTACCGTGAGAAGCATTCGTGACGCATTCCCTGAAATTTCAATTATTGCCGGAAATGTTGCAACAGGTGAGGCAACAGAAGCCCTTATTAAAGCCGGTGTAGACTGCGTAAAGGTTGGTATCGGCCCCGGCTCAATCTGTACTACACGTGTTGTTGCAGGTATCGGTGTTCCGCAGATTACTGCCATTATGGATGCATATGCCGCTGCAAAGCCCTACGGCATCCCGATTATAGCTGATGGCGGTATCAAATATTCCGGAGATATTACAAAAGCAATTGCTGCAGGTGCCAATGTCTGCATGATGGGCAGCATCTTTGCGGGCTGTGAGGAAAGTCCGGGAAGTTATGAGCTGTTCCAGGGCAGAAAATACAAGGTTTATCGCGGAATGGGATCAATCGCAGCCATGGAAAACGGCAGCAAAGACCGTTATTTCCAGACAGATGCAAAGAAACTTGTTCCCGAAGGCGTTGAGGGCCGTGTTGCCTACAAGGGCCTTGTTGAGGATACTATATTCCAGCTTCTTGGAGGCCTCCGCTCAGGCATGGGCTACTGTGGAGCAAAGGACATTGAAACACTTAAAGAAACAGGCCGTTTTGTAAAGATTTCGGCCGCATCGCTGAAGGAAAGCCATCCTCATGACATCCATATCACGAAGGAAGCGCCTAACTACAGCGTAGATGATAAATAAGACCGGCACGTGCCGGCCTGAAAATGAGGGATTAAAAATGGCACAACCGATGTCAAAGGCTGAATGGCGAAGAAGAAAACGCCGTAAAGTCATTATCATAAGAACCGTGGTTTTTACTTTTATTCTTGCAGTTGTTGCACTGCTTGCGGTGGGAATTGTCTGGCTTGTCAGGACTTTGTTTTTGCATGAAAAACTTGGCACCCTGAAGAGTGCAGGCGATATTGCCATTCAGGCCGAACTTCTTACCGTTAATGACAATTCGCGTCCCGGCAACAGAATGGGCAAAAGTGAAGTTAAGGGCATTGTAATTCATTTCACCGATGAACCGGGGCTAAGCGCCATGGAACAGCGCAATTATTATGAGCAGCTTGCTTCCACAAAGCAGGCCAGCACGGGCAGCCATTTCATCATAGGCATAAACGGAGAAATAATACAGTGTATTCCTGTTAATGAGGAATGTTGTGCAAATGGGAAACACAACAAGGATATGATTTCAATTGAGTACTGCCATAATGATGAAGATGGAACGCCTTCAAATGAAACATACACCGCGCTTGTGAAGCTGACGGCAAAACTGCTTCAGGAATTCAAGCTTGACAGTACACAGGTATACTGCCACAATGCAATCTCAGACAGTATTATTGACTGTCCGAGATACTTCGTAAACAATCCGGATAAGTGGGCCGCATTTAAGAATGATGTGACAAATTTTATCAAGGTTAACGGAGACAGTTTGAAGTAAATGATTTATTAAGGTTGCCGCCTTTTGGACGGCAACTTTTTTCTTGACATAACTGCTTGTTTTTGTAACAATATTTTTATAGTTTTGGTTGGATTATCAGGTCGGCCGAAACCAAATAAAACCTGGAGGTTTATATGAAGAATTCTTATTTTGACGGTGGTTTGTTACAACTTATCGGTTACAGGATTCTTGGCGCTCTTGTAACCACTGTTACCCTTGGAATCTGTCTTCCTTGGGCATTTACCATGATTTACAGCTGGGAAGCAAAGCATACTGTTATCAATGGTAAAAGACTTCATTTTGACGGTACAGCAGTGGAACTTTTCGGACAGTGGATAAAATGGCTGTTATTGACCATTATTACACTTGGTATTTACGGCTTCTGGGTTGGAATTAAACTGATGAAGTGGAAAGCAAAACATACACATACCGAGAACGGTGGAGAATCTTATTTTGACGGAACTCTTGGCCAGCTTATCGGTTATTCGATTCTTGGTTCATTAATCACTGTTTGCACCATTGGAATCTGTCTTCCCTGGGCATTTACCATGATTTACAACTGGGAAATAAAGCATCTGATTTACGACGGGCAGAGAGTTGCCTTTGACGGTACCGCAGTTCAGCTGTTTGGCAACTGGATTAAGTGGTTCCTTCTTACCATTATTACAATTGGCATTTACGGCTTCTGGCTTGATATCAAGCTCAAACAGTGGAAGGTATCACACATGTACTTTGTAGGTTACACAGAAGCTCAGCCGGTTGCCCCGACCGCATAAGAAACCGCTTTCGGTTTGAATAATAGGCCGCCGCATTCTCGTGACTTTAGTCGTGAGTTAGGCGGCCTTTTAACTTTGCATTACCGCTATGCATATGGCATAATGTCTACATGGATAAAAATATTTTCAAATCAATAAATACTGACTTATCATATGGTAGGGGTTATGTGTACTCTCTGCAGTACCATCTGGTATGGTGTTTTACAATAAAAGTGCATACAAACTGATAACACCAACTTACAGTAAATTTGATGCAAGCATCAACAAGTATGCACAGGAGACGTTGGCAAATGAATACAACAATTCCTCAAATAATTCTTTGCCCAAAATAAATGTAAATAAGTGCGGAGGTATTTGTTGGGCATCTGTTGCAACGGCAATGTTAGAATATGAGGGCGCAAAATCTTCACCATATACAAAGGCGTTTTCTAAAGAAATATTTAAGAAGGTTGTTGAAAATGCAGTTTCAGATGGTCTGATAGGGAAGGATTTAAGCGTGAAAAACGGCATCGATGATATCGATTTTGTTTCTTTATTTTCTAAAGATTATCCTCGCTTTTTCCTTAACAGAAATATTAAATTATATGGACATAATACCCTTTCAAAACTTAAAACTGAAATAGACACGGACGATGTTCCTGCATTGGGTTTGCATGATAATATTTCTTCTCACCTTGTATCTGTTTGGGGCTACGATTCCAATCGATATTGTTTTGAAGTTTATGATTTTTCGGGGCGATATAGAAATGTATCGGATGTTGTTGATTTGCTGATTGTAAATAGTACATGGGGAAGAACTGCCGGATTTGGTTTTTATGGGTTTATACCGGAAAATAATTTGGAAAAAACAGAAGTTGATTTTATCAGTTATTAAAATATTAAAAGAGGGAAAGTATGAAACAAAAATCACATAAGTTCCTGTTTTTTTGCATTTTTGCCTTGGGGTGTATCATTGGACTTTTAATTCTTTTTTCAAAGACAAAAAGAAAGAAGTATGATATTTCACTCGCTTCAGTTGATGGTCAAAATGTTTTTATAATTTCAAAAGCCACATATTATGAACCGGCGCAATTACCTAAAAGTGCAAATGAAATTACATTTGAAAATGATAATCCCCCTCAGTTGATTAGCAACTTGAAAAAAAGAAAAGATTTTTGGAAAACAATTGAAGTGGATGGAGAAAGCAAAAATCCCATTCTGCTTTTTGAAAAGAATGGAAGCTTTTTTTATTTGACATCCAATGAGCAGGACATTAATTTACACTCTCTTCGGGCTTTTTATTTTATGGATGGGCAGGGTTCAACCCTTGGCAGTCATTTGTTTGTCACGGTTCTGCCGATTGAAAACGAAATGACATGGGATTGGCAGGACGGAGCTGAATACAGCTGGGATGAAACTCTTGGCATAACTTCCTTTGAGGATTTGTCGGAATTTTATTCCAGATGTGATGAAAACTTTTTTTCTGTGGACAAAACCCAACAAAACGTGACATTGGGTGCCTTTTTTGGCGAAAAATGGTATTCGGATTTTGGAATTGTTTCAGTTTCTTCAAATGGAATAAAGCTAACCGTAAATAAAACAACAATTGATGCTGCCATTCTTGATAATAATAACCGCCACTACACTAATCCGTTTAACTGACAGGGGAGGTTGTATAAAATGAAATACAAGATTAATGGCCTTTCTTTTTCATATCGGGACAAAAAAATATTCGAGAATGCTGAATTAAATGTTGAATCGGGGGAAGTAATTGGAGTAGTTGGTGATAACGGAAGTGGCAAAACAACCTTAATAAAAATTATTGCTGACATGGCGTCACATAATGGTGGAAATGTGGAGTTCTGCAAAAAGAAGATACGTCCCGGCTTTTTTGCGGGAATTGTGGAAACACCTTGCTTTTGGAATGGGATGACCGGACGTGAAAATGCGGAATATTTTTTACGACAAGCCTTCGACGGACAGAAGTTTGATGAATTCTGTGCCCGCTTTTTACTTGAATCTGCAATGGACATGAAGGTCAGTAAATATTCGCTTGGAATGAAGCAGAAACTAGCCATAATTATTTCTTTTCTTTCGAAAGCAGAAGTATTACTATTTGACGAACCGGTTAATTCATTGGATCAAAAGAGCATTCAGACTTTTTTCCAGATGACAAAGGAAGCTGCCGAAGAGGGAAAAACCATTTTTGTGATTACACATGTTCTATTTGAACTGGATAAATTATGCAACCGAATTCTTCTTTTGGAAAATGGTAAATTAGTCGAGAAGATAGCAAATGAGCTGCACGTTTCGAATGAAATAATAACATTGACATTTGAAAATGAAGAAGGACGAATTGCGGCGGAGAATGTTCTTTCTCCAAATGAGATAATCAGCCGAAACGGTGTTGCACTTGTCATTTCCCCAAGTGTTGCAAAAACCTCCCAAATTGTTAAACGACTTTGTGAATACAACATTGTAGGAGTAAACGTTTCCAATAGCCTTTTGCTTGCTGAATATCAGGAGGAGAGAAGAGTATGAGACATATTTTTCAACGTTTGTTAAAGAATCCATTCATTTATCTGATGCTTTCGGCAGTACTTGTTTTCATTTTTGTGACTTCACTTCAGATATTCAGGACAGAAACCTGTGAAGATGAGGTTTTCTGGCCGAGATTTAATTTTAACGGAGTATTAACAAAACAAGTTATTACGGATGAACTTCGAATACTTGATGCAGAAATAGATAAATTAGAAGCAATTACTGATGCTCAACTAGTTAAAGCAAATGAAACGGCGCTGAAAAGAATGAAAGATCAAGAGGGAGCCTTGAATTATTTGCTCGAATCCGGAGTTGAACTTGACATGGTTGCGGACGGAAACATTGCCGATGGCAATTCAGCAAATGATTTTTTCTATATCGGCATGATAATTGACAAACTCCTTAAGCCAAATCTGGCTTTAACTGTTATTATTGTCCTTTTGGTTGTAGGAATTGGCAAGCAGAATGGAACCTATTCTCTTGAGTGCCTAATGTATGGCAGAAGAAAAGTGTTCTGGGAACAGTTTGGGGCGGCGACCGTTAGCTTTCTTGTTTTTATGGGGAGTCAGTGTCTCTTCCTTTTTCTGATGCGTTTTCAGTTTAGGTGCAATGCCAAATATCGGCTATTCTACCATGATGGCGTATATGTGCTGAAAACAATAGGAGATGTTTTTTGGTTAGAATTTTTCTGTGTTTTGTTAAGTGCCTTTCTTTTCTTCCTTTGCATATTTGCTTTAGCGCAGATTATTAATAATATCTGGCTTTTTTGCGGGCTTGGTGTTTTTCTTGCGTGGTTGGTTGATAATGGCTTCTTTATCGAAAGAACAACATTAATTGAATCAGGATGGCTTATGAACAGTTCAATTCTGTATACCCTGGGTGTACCGAAAGAAAAGTGTTTTGGCTTTCTTGCTCTGAAAATAGGTGTTGCTTTACTGCTGATGATAATTGCTTATGCTTTTACCGTCGGAAGAAATATCAGAACGAAATATGATTAAGGTTTTCATTTGGAAGGGCCGGCTGTAAAAAAGAAAAAAACTGTGAGTATGAGTATCGGACTGTAACTGTTGATAGTGAATGAAAAGTCGGAGCAGATAAACAAAACAGGCGTGGGAAAAATGAAAACTCATTTTTTCCACGCCCTTTTTATAACAATCAAAGTTCAAGTGTAATCGGTTTTCCTGCCGGTTCGTAAGGTCTGAACTTTATGCCGGCGGAGGTGAACATGCGCTTTGCAGCTATGGTTGAGTCTGTATCTGCATACTTGTCGGAGTAATAGATTACTTCGGAAATGCCACTCTGAATGAGGGCTTTTGTACATTCGTTGCAGGGGAAGAGAGTGGTGTAAACCTTGGCGCCCTTGAGGTCCGTTCCCGTGTAATTGAGGATGGCATTGAGTTCAGCATGACAAACATAAAAATATTTTGTCTCCAGATTGCCGCCTACACGCTCCCAGGGATATTCATCATCTGAACAGCCACGCGGCATGCCGTTGTAACCGACTGAAAGAATGCGGTTTTCCTGACTGACAATACAGGAACCGACGCTTGTGTTAGGGTCTTTGCTTCGCTGTGCGGATAAAATGGCGATGCCCATAAAATATTCATCCCATTTCAGGTAATCCTGACGTTTCATACTTCTTCTCCGTTTCTCGCATTTATTTTTTGATAACAGGCAAACATTACAAAAAACACCTATAAATTCAGAATAATAGACTTGGCAGTGATTGTCAACAAAAAGGAATAATTTTCGTGCAATATTTACTCTGAAATCCGCATAAATATAACTTCTTGTCAAAAAACGCAGAAATGGTATAATAGCATATATCGTTATTTTTTTTGGGGGATTATTATGCTCGGTTTTTATGATTACACCATGTGGTTAACATATATTAGTGAATTAAGTGCCATTGTCAGTATGTTTCTTGCAATATCAGGTCATCCTACGGGTGCAATCGGATTTCTTCTTGGCTCGGGTTTATGTGATATGTTTGACGGGGCTGTTGCCAGAACAAAGAAAGACCGTACTGATACGCAGAAAAAATACGGTATCCAGATAGATTCACTTGCGGATGTTGTTGCATTTGGAGCGGCGCCTGCCGTGATATCATATACACTGGGAATGAATACCTGGTATTACTGCATAATTCTTGCATGGCTGGCTCTTGCTGCACTTATCCGCCTTGCATATTTTAATGTTACAGAGGAAGAACGTCAGAAGCAGACAACCGAAAAACGTAAGTTCTATGAAGGACTTCCGGTTCCCGCAAGTGCAGTAGCTGTTCCGCTTGTTTACTGCTTCAGAAATGTCCTTGGTGAAAGATTTTTTGTTCCTGTTCTTGCAATTATGCTTGCAATAGTCGGCTTCTGTTATGTAGGAACATTCCACGTTAAGAAATGGAATAAAAAAGAGCTGATTGCCATTGTATTTATTGGTATTGCGCTTTTTGTATTCTCTTTATTGGGATTAGGAAAATGAGAAAAAGCCCGGACGCCCGGGCTTTTTTTATAACCGGAGGGAAAAACCTCCGGCCTTTTTACGCGCGTCTGTCGAATCTGTAGCGTTTCATGCTGACTGCTTCGGGAGACGTAAGAAAATCATGAACGGGCTGTTCGGCCTCTTTTTGAGGAAGAAACTCATAACTGCAGCTGAGTCCAAGCTTTTCAATACGTTCTGTGAGCTCTGAAATGTGGTCTGTGAAGAGTTTCTCAATATCGGAATCAGCCAGATAGAACTTTGTTTTTAACGCGGTACCGGAAAGACTTAAAAAAAAGTCGGTTGCACCGATTGATTCCATGTCAAGGTGAAGCAGTACCGAAGCTGCTTCACCGTCTTTTTTTCCACCTCCTTTTTTTGTATAAACGTAAAGCTCACCATTGGTAAATTTCTCTTCCATACGCATAGGCAGCTGAATGTAAGGGAAATACCGGTTGAGAACATTCATAAAATCAAGATTATCCAACAGCTTTTTTGCTGTTTCAGCGGCTTGAGAGAGCATTTTCCCAAGAGGACTGTCCTCATCGGGATTCTTCTCGCGGGCTTTTTTTATGGCTGATTCAAGCACGGTCAGATCTTTATGAAGACGTTCATAGACTTTTTCGAGTTCTCCGGGTTTTTGAAGCTGTTCGGGAGTCAGTGTCCAGCGCTCTTCAAAAGATATGGGCTTGCCGGAGGCTGCATCAATAAAGCCATCCTTGGTAATTTGCAGCGTTGAATCCTGCGATGCCGGGGGTTCGGGTGAATCGGGCTTTGCTTCGACGGTATTTTCAGTGCGGTTGGTTAAAGCTCCGACAGCTGTGTCCGAATCGGACCTGTCAATAACCGGGCTTGAGGAACCGGTCGAAGTTTCGGTATTTTGGACATCCGATTCGGGTTGAAGCCCGGATACAAGGCCGTTGACAGCTGATGTACTGCCGGAGGGAATCTCTGAAGGAAGTTCCGGTGTACCGGCGGACTGTGCTTCAAGGGTTTGTGCTGCAGGGAAATTTGCAGCGTCGGTTCCTGAAGCCGAATCGGTGCTGCCGGTCATGCCGTCTGCAAGTGCTTTTGCGAACTCAGGTGAGGATAAACTCTCAAAAAGGCTTGAAAGCTGCGGCATGACTTCATGCTCATAGCCCGCATATGCCTGAAATTGAGAAATGGTTGAACTGTTTACGGGCATTTCGTGCTTGTGCATCATAACAAGTGTTTCGGGGGATGCCCCCGGAAACATGTTTGATTCACGAACAAGCGCCTGCAGATTTTCTGCGTTCACGGGCATTCTGTTCGCAAGAAGAAGATTAACAAGATTTATGTTTCCTTCATTTGCGGGAAGGCCGGCGGCACTTAAAGCACGTCCGGCAAGCGAAGTGGAGGCTTCTTCGGGAGTTTCGGAAACAAGCTTCAGAAGAAGCTGCTCACCTGTTGAACGAAGAACCTCGAATTCTGCGCTCTGTCCGATTGAAAGCGGTACTGCTGTTGATGAATTTGCATGCAGAACTGTTCCGTCCGGTAATTTCAGGGTTAAATCACGACCAAGAAAATCCATCACACGTGCACTGAGCCTCGAGCCTTCGGGAAGGGTCTGTGCACCGGTTGAAATTTTTGAAAGTGCGGAGTTTGATGCGCTCTGCGTGTATGCACCCTTCGAAAGAATTGAAGAAGTGGAATCTGTATATGAAGTTGAAAGCGGTGTCTGGTTCATACTTCCTCCGAAATACTTTCTGATATACGCACAAAAGCAGGAAAACTGTTGCTTCTGCGGAATGAATTATAAAATACCCCAAAACCGATTATATCAAAAACAACTTGCAATTTCATGTGTTTTCAATATAATTACCTTAATAATAACTTTGATTTGGTTTAGTACATTTGTCTCTGTGTGAGGCAAGATGGGAGCGTCTATGAAAAACATAAAAAGAGTATTGTCAATATTAATTATCGGCATTTTTATTGTCGGGTTAACTGCATGCGATAAACATAACACAACGCCTACAGCGGTTCCGGATAACGGACCGAAGAAGGGTGGAACGGTTTCGGTTGGTATTACATCCGACATTGACGGCCTTGACCCGCATAAGATTACATCCGCGGGTACAAGAGAAATTCAGTTCAATGTTTATGAAGGCCTTGTAAAGGTTGATGTTTCCGGCAATCTGAACCCTGCAGTTGCTGAAAAATATGAGATTTCGTCTGATGCGAAGGAATATACCTTCACCCTGAGGGAAGGTGTTAAATTCAGCAATGGCAAGGCTGTTACCGGCGCTGATGTTGTTTATTCGCTTAAACGTCTTGCCGGGACTCTTGAAAATCAGGACCCGGAAGTTGCCAAGGTTGCTGCAATGTCAGTGATTGATACTGTTACGGCCTCTGAAAAGGACGGAAAAACAATCATCACCATTAAACTTTCGCAGCCTAATACAGAACTTCTCTGTTACCTCACAGGCGCAATCGTTCCCGAAAACTATCAGACATCGGACGGCCCGGCTCCCGGCGTAGGCCCTTTCAAATATGAATCCTACACACCGCTTCAAGAATATGTAATTGTTCGCAATGAGAACTATTACAATCCTGAAATTCCGTATCTTGACAAGGTTGTTTTCAAAATCATGACCGATTCGGATGCTGCATTTATGCAGGTTCTTGCAGGGGCTATTGATATTTATCCGTACCTTACGGCAGACCAGGCAATGCGCCTCCCGGCAGGTTACCGTTCGGAAGTGGGCGGCATGGCACTTGTTCAGGCACTCTTTGTAAATGCTGATGTTAAGCCTTTTAACGATATCCGCGTGCGTCAGGCACTTAATTATGCCATTGACCGTCAGTACATCATTGACATGGTTGGCGGCGGAAAAGGTACGCCCGTTTGCAGCGGTATTTTCCCGGGATTTGCAAAATATTATGATGCATCTCTTCAGACAGCTTATACCAAAAACCTTGAAAAAGCCAAGGAACTGCTGAAGGAAGCGGGATACCCGGACGGATTCTCCTTTACTATTTCCGTTCCTTCGAACTACAAGTTCCACATTGACACAGCTCAGGTTGTGGCAGAGCAGCTCAAGGAAATAGGCGTTACGGCGCGTGTTGAGTCAATTGAATGGGCAAGCTGGTACTCAGATGTTTACAAGGGAGAAAAGTATGAAGGAACAATCATCGGCCTTGATTCCAACCTGGCACCCGGAGACATCCTGCGTTTTTATCCGTCAACATCAAGCAAGAACTTTATGAATTATAACAATCCTGAGTTCGACCGTATTTACAATCTGGCGGCTGCTGAGGCTGATGATGCTCAGAAAACAGCTTATTACAAACAGCTTCAGAAGATGCTTGCAGACGATGCTGCAGCAGTGTTTATCCAGAACCCGGCCCTTATGGTTGCCGTAAAGGATACACTTGCAGGTTACACCTTCTACCCGCTGTTTGTTCAGGAAATGTCAACAATTTATTACAAGTAATCCTGTCTGATTACTACAAGTAATCCTGTTTGAATTAACCATTACGCCCGAAAGGGCTTAACAAGTAAGGAACCCATATGAAATTCTTTCTCAGACGTTTTCTTGCACTGGTGATTACACTGATCGCGGTTGTAGCACTGTGCTTTATAGCGTTTCAGATCATACCCGGTGACAGTGCGTTGCTCGCGCTCGGTATGGATGCTGACGAAGCGGCGATTGAGGCCTTAAGACATGAGCTTGGTCTTGACCGCAGTGTTTTCGTGCGCTTTTTTGACTGGATTGCGTCTGCCGTAAAGGGTGATTTCGGGGTTTCAAGTCAGTATGGAATGCCGGTTGCCACGCTCCTGGCAAGTCGCATCCGTGTTACCACAATTCTGGCCATTGAAGCTATTGCCGTGATTCTGCTTGTTGCCTTTCCGCTCGGTCTTCTTACCGCCAAAAAGGAAAATGGCTTCCTTGACCGCACAATCAGCCTTTCAGGCCAGATTTTTATGGCAATTCCGCCATTTTTCCTTGGCATTGTGCTTACACTTGTATTCGGTGTCATTTTACACCTGTTTGTACCGGGAACCTGTCCGAAATGGGAAGACGGCCTTGGCACACTCATGCTTTATCTGATCTGGCCGGCCATAGCCATTGCCGTTCCCAAAATAGCAATGGTTGTTAAGTTCCTGCGCAGTTCCATTTTCAGAGAGTACGGCAAGGATTATGTCAGAACGGCAAGAAGCAAGGGAAATGACGAAAAAACCGTACTTAAAAAGCATGTTTTAAGGAATGCGCTTATGCCTGTAATTACGTTCACCGGTATGATGATAGCCGACATCCTGGCCGGCAGCATTATTGTAGAAACTGTGTTTAACGTGCCCGGAATCGGCAAAAGCCTGATTCTTTCAATTGCTAACCGCGATTTCAACGTTGCGCAGACAGTTATTCTGTATATATCGTTTTTGGTTATAGTTATGAACTTCCTTGTAGATGTTCTTTACAAGGCAATTGACCCCAGAGTTTAAGAGGAAACATGAAAAAGTATCGTCACAATTTCAACTTCATATTGGGAACGATTCTTGTCGCGATAGTGTTTATTCCTGTTATCGCGGGCTTTTTTGTGCTGCCTTACGACCCTGCCGCCATGGATCTTCATGCACGCTGCGCCGGCCCGTCATGGGCTCATTTGTTTGGCACGGATTCCTTTGGCCGTGATATTTTCAGCCGTGTTCTTGTAGGCGCACGCATGACCTTCCTTGTAGGCGCCGCATCAATTGCCATAGGTGCTTTTGTGGGCACGCTGATTGGTGCATTTACGGGATATTTCGGCGGTCCGCTTGATGAAATCCTTATGCGTGTTAACGATGCGCTCGCATCTATTCCAAGTGTTTTGCTTGCCCTTGTTCTTGTCAGCATTTTCGGTTCGGGAAAATACATGGTTATCTGGACACTCGGAATTGTATTTATTCCGAGCTTTGCCCGTGTTGCGCGCGGCGAATTCCTTGGTGCAAAAGAAAAGGACTACGTTAAAAATGCAAAGCTTATGGGCGCAAAGCCTTTAAGAGTCATGTTTGTGCATGTTCTGCCCAATACACTTTCCATCATGCTTTCGTCAATAACAGTCGGTTTTAACAATGCTGTTCTTGCCGAGGCCGGTCTTTCATATCTCGGAATAGGCGCCCAGCCTTCAGACATAAGCCTTGGCCGAATGCTTGCGGAGGCACAGGGATATTTGTTTACCGCGCCCTGGTATGCGCTTGCTCCGGGCCTTACAATTGTAATTACCGTTCTTGGCTTCAGCCTTATAAATGAGGCACTTTCAACAGGCGGTGCAGCAGCAAAGCCTGTTCCGGGAAAGAAAAAGCTTGCAAAACTGCTTGCAAAGGCAGCGGAAGAGCGGAAGGCGGCCGCATTGGAAAAACAAAGCGGGCAAACCGAAGGACAGGCTGAAAACACTAAAGAAAGCAAACCGGTTCTTTGCGAAAAATCGAACTCTTCAGCAGCTCCTCTGCTTTCCGTAAATCATCTTTCAGTCGGCTTTTATGAAAACGGTGCATGGGATTATGTTGTAAACGATTCGGGCTTTACAGTTGCGCCCGGTGAAATAGTGGGCATCGTAGGGGAATCGGGCTCAGGCAAGAGCATGACAGCGCTTGCACTTATGGGCCTCTTAAAGAAAAACGGTTATGTTACGGGCGGATCGATTGTTTTTGACGACCGGGAACTCACAGCTTTTTCTCCTGAAGAATATCAGGAAATTCGCGGCATGAAGATGTCCATGGTTTTCCAGGAGCCCATGACTTCCCTGAATCCTGTTATGAAAATAGGCGAGCAGGTTGAGGAACTGATCAAGCTGCACGGACTTCCCGGCGGTGAAGGCGTTTCGGGCAACAAACGCATAAACCGTGAGGTCGTATACGGTATACTCGGAGAATGCGGCCTTACCGAACCGGAGGAACTGTACGACCGGTATCCGCACCAGCTTTCGGGCGGTATGCGCCAGCGTGTAATGCTTGCAATGGCAATGATCTGCAGACCGAAGCTTCTTATTGCCGATGAACCCACAACTGCGCTTGACGTTACCACTCAGGCTAAAATACTTGATCTGCTCGAGCGTATGAACAAAAACTACGGCACGGCAATCATCTTTATTTCCCATGACCTTACCCTTATCAAGAGGCTCTGTCACAGTGTTATTGTTATGTATAAGGGTGATATTGTTGAGCGCGGACTTGTTGAAAATGTGTTCAACAATCCTAAACAGGAATATACAATCCGCCTGCTCCATGCGGCGCTTGGGGATATCCGCGGAAAAGAAGCCCACAGGCTTGCTAAGGATGCACCGCACGTGCTTGAAACCGAAAAGCTTAACGTTTTCTATCGCATGAAATCAGGGCGTCTGTTTGTTAAAGATACAATGAAACAGGTCGTTTTTGATGCGGATATGTACATAAAACAAGGCGAAATACTTGGCCTTGTAGGCGAATCAGGCTGTGGCAAATCAAGCCTTGCAAAGGCCATTGTAGGCCTTCAGAAGTACAAGAAGGGCAAGATTAAGCTGAGCGGCAAAGCACCTCAGATGGTTTTCCAGGACCCGTATGAAAGTCTTAACCCCGCACATAAGATAGGCTGGCTTCTCCAGGAGCCGCTTCGCCTTAACAAACGCAAGATGAGCAGGAAGCAGCGCATTGAGGCGGTTGATGCCATCCTTACAAAGGTTGAACTTCCGCTCAAATACAAGGACCGTTACCCGCACGAACTTTCCGGCGGCGAACGCCAGCGTGTTGCTATTGCCCTGGCGCTGATCCTCAACAGAAAGCTGATCATTCTTGACGAGCCCGTTTCGGCCCTTGATGTTACCGTTCAGGAGCAGATTCTTGAGCTGCTCATTAAGCTTCGCAATGAAGAAGGCCTGAGCTACCTCTTCATTTCCCACGATATGGACGTTATCAGGCGCATCTGCGATTATGTCTGCGTTATGTACAAGGGCAAAATCATTGAGCACGCAACACCTGAGGAACTGTTTAAGAACCCGAAGGAAGAATATACAAAGAAATTGATTAAAGCCACAGAATAAAGCAGACTTCCCCGGTTGTCCCAAAGGATGACCGGGGATTTTTATGCGGTGCGGGCGAAAAAGGTTACCTCCGCATTTTATTTTGTATACATTCTACCATTATATCCAGAAAAACTCAAGTTAACGTTACCACTTTTGCAGTTTTGACAATTTCGGTAACGTTAACGGCCATTTAACGTGTGGACTCCTTTGGTAATGCGAAAACACTTACCATTACAAAATCCGGTTGTGCGTCCTTCCTGAATGACAACACAGGTTCTTTTCATTGCCAATTTCACCTTGCGAAAATCACAAAAAAATGGTACAATAACTCTTAGTGTTTTATCGTGGATAGGTATGCGAAAACACTAAAATAAAGCAAAGAGGAACATCTATGAGTATTTGGACCAAAATGTTCGGCACACACAGCGAACACGAAATCAAAAGAATTATGCCACTCGTTGACAAAATCAACGGATTGGAATCAAAATATGAGGCATTGTCGGATTCTGAACTGAACACAATGACGGTGAAGTTCAAAAAGGACCTTGCTGACGGAAAGTCACTTGATGATATTCTGCCCGAGGTTTATGCGGCAGTACGTGAAGCGGCAAAGCGTACGCTCCATCAGCGTGCATATGACGTCCAGTTGATCGGCGCAATTATCCTCCACCAGGGACGTATTGCAGAAATGAAAACCGGTGAAGGTAAAACGCTTACCGAAATCTTCCCGGTTTATCTGAATGCTCTTGAAGGCAAGGGCGTTCACGTTGTAACAGTTAACGATTACCTTGCAAAGCGTGACTCTGAGTGGATGGGACAGGTTTACCGCTTCCTTGGCATGACAGTAGGCTGCATCCTTAATCAGATGGATAACGACGAGCGTCGCGTTGCATACGGATGCGACATTACATACGGCACCAACAACGAATTCGGTTTTGATTACCTGCGTGATAACATGGTTGTTTATGCAGACAAGCTGGTTATGCGCGGCCTGCATTACGCTATTATCGATGAAGTCGACTCCATCCTTATTGATGAAGCACGTACACCTCTTATTATTTCCGGTCAGAGCGGCAAATCCACAAAGCTTTATGAGGTTTGCGATATCCTTGCGCGCCAGATGGAAAAGGGTACAACTGTTGAACTTAGCAAGATGGACACCATCATGAACGTTCAGGCAGAGGAAACAGGTGATTTCGTAGTTAATGAGAAGGAGAAGAACGTAAGCCTTACGGACCAGGGTGTCAGAAGGGTTGAGGAATTCTTCCACATTGACAACTTCTCAGACGCAGAAAATCTTGATATTCAGCACAATATCATCCTTGCACTCCGTGCACATAACCTTATGTTTAAGGATAAGGATTACGTTGTTAAGGACGATGAAATCATCATCGTAGATGACTTTACAGGCCGCCTTATGCCGGGCCGCCGTTATTCGGACGGTCTGCACCAGGCAATTGAAGCTAAAGAGCATGTAAAGGTTAACCGCGAAAGCAGAACGGTTGCAACCATCACCTTCCAGAACTTCTTCAACAAATATGACAAGAAGTGCGGTATGACAGGTACAGCCCTTACCGAAGAACAGGAATTCCGTGATATTTACGGCATGGATGTTATTGAAGTTCCCACAAACAAGCCTGTTGCGCGTATTGACCGCGATGATGCCGTTTACTGCACACATAATGAAAAAATCAGGGCTATCGTTGAGGAAATTAAGCGTACACACGCTACCGGACAGCCTGTCCTTGTTGGTACAATTACAATTGAGGCTTCTGAAGAACTCAGCTACTGGCTGAAAAAGAGCGGTGTCCCTGACCACAAGGTCCTGAACGCGAAGTTCCATGAGCTCGAGGCTGAAATTGTTGCCGATGCGGGCCAGAAGGGCGCTGTTACAATCGCAACAAATATGGCCGGCCGTGGTACCGATATTAAGCTTGGTGAAGGTGTTGCGGAGCTTGGCGGCTTAAAGATTATCGGAACTGAACGCCATGAATCGCGTCGTATCGATAACCAGTTGCGAGGCCGTTCCGGACGTCAGGGTGACCCCGGTGAATCCCGCTTCTACATCTCCCTTGAAGATGATGTAATGCGTCTTTTCGGTTCAGAGCGTCTGATGACCATCTTCAAGAACCTTGGTGTTGAAGAAGGCCAGGAAATTCACCACAAGATGCTCAGCAAGGCTATTGAACGTGCTCAGAAGAAGATTGAAAACAACAACTATGGAATCCGTAAGAACCTTCTTGAATATGACCGTGTAAACAACGAACAGCGTGAAGTTATCTATCGTGAGCGTCGCCGTGTGCTTGAAGGCGAGAGCATGCGTGACACCATTCTCAAGATGATTTCGGAAACAATTGAAGGCGTTGTCGGTTCGATTATCGGAGATGACCAGAATGCCGACGAATGGGATATGCAGGAACTCAATATGCAGCTTGCGCCTATATTCCCGTTTGTTCCCGTAACTCTTTCGGACGAACAGAAAAAGAAATTCAGACGTAATTCACTTATTCAGTTCATAAAAGAAAAAGCTGTTGAAGCTTATGAAGCAAAAGAGGCAATGTTCCCCGTTAAGGAAGCAATGCGTGAATTCGAGCGTATCATCATGCTCCGTGTTATTGACCAGAAATGGATGAACCACATTGATGACATGGATCAGCTCCTTCAGGGTATCCACCTCCAGTCATTTGCACAGAAGGATCCCGTTGTAGAATACAGAATTCAGGGCTTTGACATGTTTGATGCAATGATTGATTCCATTCAGGAAGATGTTGTTAAGGCTGTTATGCATCTTCGTGTTGAAGAAAAGATGGAACGTGAAGAAGTTGCAAAGGTTACCGGTACAAACCGTGACGACACCGTAAAGGCCGGCCCCAAGAAACGTGAAAGCGCGAAAATCTATCCTAATGATCCGTGTCCCTGCGGTTCGGGAAAGAAATATAAGCAGTGCTGCGGAAGAAAATGAGATGCATGGTACAATAAACAGTACTGTGAAAGAAAGTGAGACACAATGGTAGAACTTGATCAGATTAAGTACACTCTGGGAACTTATAAAGAACCTCTGAAGGAACTTGGCGATTCGCTTGACTTAAAAAATAAGGGCTTCAGAATTGAGGAAATTGAAGGCATTATGGAAGAACCCGGATTTTGGGACGATGCCGACAAATCCCAGAAATACATGAAGGAATTGAAAAACTTAAAGGATACTGTTTCAGAATACAAGGAACTTTCTCAGGCCTATGAGGATATTGAGACTCTCCTTGAAATGGGCTATGAAGAGGAAGACCCCGAAATGGTTCCCGAAATTCAGGAGGAGCTTGATTCTTTTGTTGAGCATTTCGACACACTTAGACTAAGCACACTTCTCTGTGACCAGTATGATAACGAAAATGCTATTCTTACACTTCATGCAGGAGCAGGCGGTACTGAGGCCATGGACTGGTGTGGTATGCTCTGCCGTATGTATGAAAGATGGGCGGCAAATAAAGGCTTTTCCGTTGAAACGCTCGACTTCCTTGAAGGCGATGAGGCCGGTGTAAAGTCTGTTACCCTTCAGATTAACGGCGAAAATGCATACGGTTACCTTAAGTCCGAGCACGGCGTTCACCGCCTTGTCCGCATTTCACCGTTTAATGCGGCCGGAAAGCGCCAGACATCGTTTGTAAGCTGCGATGTTATGCCTGATATTGAGCAGGATGTGGATGTTGAAGTTGCTGACGAAGATATCCGTATTGATGTATTCCGAAGCTCAGGCGCAGGCGGTCAGAAGGTTAATAAGACTTCCTCCGCTATCCGAATCACCCACTTCCCCACAGGCATTGTTGTTCAGTGCCAGAATGAGCGTTCCCAGTATCAGAACAAGGATAAGGCCATGCAGATGCTGAAAGCAAAGCTGTTCCTTATCAAGCAGCAGGAGAATGCAAGCAAGGAATCCGGTATCCGTGGCGAGCAGAAGGATATCAATTTCGGAAGCCAGATCCGTTCTTACGTTTTACAGCCTTACACAATGGTTAAGGATACACGTACAAATCAGGAAGTTGCCAATGCACTTGGCGTTCTTGACGGTAATATCGATCCTTTCATCAATGCATATCTGAAGTGGATTCACACAAAGCCGGTTGATGAAGAAGCCTGATTTACATTTTGAGAAACAATCGGGAATCCCCGGTAATTCAATTACCAATGTATGACAATAAAAATACAGGAGGTTTCGTATGGAAAGAGTAAATTGTATTGTTTTCAGAATCAATAATTCATTGTATGCAATTGATGCGGGAAATGTACTCGGAATTGAGAAAAATCCTCAGTTGAAGACTCTTCCCGGCACTCCGGATTTTCTATACGGAATTATGGATTTCCGTGGAAATCTGACACCGCTTGTTAGTTTAAGAGGTTATTTTGGAATTCCCACACCGCCGCCCGGACCAAGGAATGATATTATTGTTCTTCAGGCTCCGAATGAGGCAGGAGATTTATCGGAACTTGCATTCCTTACCGATGGTGTTCAGGTTATTACCATGCTTGATTTTGACACCTTTAACGATGTTCCTCACATGGTCCGCTCTTTCTCGGACAGCGTTCAGAGAATGACAACTTATAACGGTTCGCCTGTTGTTTTTCTTGACCTTCTGAGAATTCTTACGGATGAGCAGAAATCATCACTCCATAATTTCATTGCGATTCTTGAACAGCAGAACCGGGAAGAAGCTGAAAAGCAGGAAGAATTAAAAGATGAACCTTCTGAAGATGCTTCCCAAGGTAATGAATAAAAACAATTACATCATGAATGCGAATTGATAGTACCCTCTTTGCCGGAAAACCGATAAAGAGGGTATTTTTATGTGCAAATTCATAAAGTGTTAATTTTGGTGTAATCATTTTAGATACATTTTCCGATATAATAAAATAGAAATGTATCTTTATCTGATTTTGCAAATTACAAGCCCCGCAAAAGGAGTTGCGGGTTCATCATGAAAGGAGTCGGATTATGAAAAAAATAAGGAGAAACACAAAGCGAATATGCAGTCTGTTCCTGATATTGGTTATGGTTGCCGCTACATTTGTCCTGGCACCGAAAACAATACAGGCGCATGCAGATGATACAATTACAATTAATCTTGGAGAGCCGGAGTTCCTTAAAGAAGCCCCCGGGTGCTTTTCACTTTCATCGGCACTTGTTACAGGAGCCGGCATAACCGCTTCCATGACAGTAAACGTAACTAACGGATACATCAAGGAAAAGGACATGTCAAGTGCGATTGCCGATAAGTATGCACAGCATCAGACAATCACATGGCTCTGGTCAACACCGAAAACAATGGCTGAAGTTACGGATTTCCTGCGTTCACTTGTTTTTTCTTTTGCAGAGCCCATGACAGTAACAGTCACGCTTGATCAGAATGAGACATCTATTCCAAACGGAACAACTGTTACGTCATATACTCCCGCAGGAGAGACATCGCCGCATTATTATATGTACGTTCCGTATACGGAAAATCCTGAGCTTGGTCATTCCTGGCTTGATGCTTATGAGGACGCCAAAAAGCAGGTATTCATGGGTATGATAGGTTATCTTGTAACCATTAAAGACCCTGAAGAAAATGCAGTACTTGACCGTATTAATAACATCGGTGCGTGGGGCGGAGCACTTCGTCTGACACAGGCATCAATTAATAACGGACTTGATAAGGCTGATACATCAACCTACCAGAGTACAGGTAAAGGCGCCGGAGCCGGAACAACCTGGGTCTGGGTGTGCGGTCCTGAGGCAGGACAGACTATTTCCATCCTTCCTTCCTGCGCTGCCGCTCAATATGGCGTAAACAATTACGGAACGGTAACAGGCTATAGTAACTGGAACACAGGCCAGCCTGATGGCGGCGGCTCAACCAATGAGTATTGTCTGCAGGTACATCACGACAATACCGGCTTCTGGAATGACCTTCCTACAACCTACAATGACCTTTGTAAAGGCTATTTTGTTGAGTTTAGCGTATATGAACCGGTTGCGGGTGCATACGGCGGTACGGTTGAAAGCTACAGCTCCGATAAACGTGCTTCCGGCTCTACAACAATAGCTCACAACTGGAATATTATTGATTCAAAGAGAAACAGTATTACAGCATACTGTACTTCAGATTCCGATGAAAGTATCTGCGCATATCATGGCTCCGAAAAAGCCATAACACTCAGTATTGATGCACCGGATGCCGATTACACGGGACTTGCTTATTCGGGCTGCACCCTTACGGGACTTGCCGCATATAATGCAGCATTGAATGTCAGCATTTCAGCCGCCAATGTAAGGTATTATTTAATTGATGATGACGGTCGGGATGTTCTTCTTGACGCGGTTCCTGTTGAAGCCGGGTTCTACAAAGCTAAAATAGAGGCATTTGGTACTGTAATCTATGACAGCTTTGAAATTATTGGAACATCTTCGGGTGACGATGATCCCGAGGGCCGTGAACCGTATACGGTAGGCGATGATGGCAAGCTTCCTGTCGGCATGCTCTACGGTGAAATTGATTACGATACCGATTTCATTCGTGACACAATTGTTTATGCTACAAACAGTGAAGGAAACATTGTAAGAACATCATTTATTAACCTTACAACCGAGAAATTCGGAACGAACCTGAACTACACATATTACAGCATTAACGGTGGCAGAACCTGGACAAAAGCCACAAAGCGCATAGATGACAAGAAACTTCAGACACTGCTGAAGAAGGGCTTCACCCTTTGGCTTACTGAGGGTTACAACTCAAAAACCAAGGAAACAACAGGTGAAGTACATAAGTTTGAAAAGATTTTGAAACGTCCGACGGTAGGCAATTTCCGGGTTAATTATTCGATTTATGCGGATCCTTCAGGTATTACGGACGGTATGTGGACCGTGACTATCAAGGATGTGGAAGCGGCAATGAGCCTGTACTGGATTGGTGTTGCTGATTCCACCGGCAAGAAAATCGGTGAAAAAGGTTTTGGCCTCTGGCCTTCAGAGGATGGCGTCTGGATTAAGCCTCTGACTTCGGATGGCAAGCAGGTTAAAGAAAAATATTTAATTAAAACAGCTCCTTACGGCAATGTCCCTGCAAGTGTTACCAAGAAAATCACGGTATACGGTGTTGCCAAGCCTTCCAAGACAAAGGTTAATTACTCATATGAGAACATCAGCGTGAATGTTCATAGCGTAATGTATTTTGCGGGTAATGAGGATTTAATTGCTGAAGGAGAGCAGAACGGCAAGGTTTATGTAAACTACATCGAAGATACCCGTGTCGATAAAACAAAGCTCTTCAGAGACACCGATACATTACCGTTCGAGACGCTTGGAAAAGACATGGAAACCGCTGAAGATTATTTTGGCAAGCTGTTTAACGATACCAAAGAGAAAACCGTCAAGGTTGATCTTTCAAAGTATATCACGTCTGATGACCGGAATATTCTTGTTTCCTGGAAGCCTGCGGAAATAACAAAACCTGCAAGCGCAAAGCAGATTATTATTCTTTGCAAGGCTGCACCTGTTCCGAGCGGAAGCCTGACAATCAAATCGGGAACCGTAAAGCTTTCGGCAAGCAAAACCGTTAAATATCAGGTTCTTGTAGGCGACAAGTGGAAGACAACGGTACCTAAAGAGAAAAAGAACTGCATGTTTGAAATTCGTCAGAAACTGACTGCCAAGGGCGGTAAGGAAAATGATATAACCTTTGCAACCGGCGATACAGGTTTCATGGTTCTTGAGTACGGTGTAATTAAGGCCGGAAAGACTCCCGACAGGGATATTTACGGCTATACAAATGCGTATCTTTGTGCAACGCAGGCTGAAGCGGAAGCCAAGCTTGCCGAACTGAATACACCTGCACAATAAAACAAAAATATGCGGATTCGGTTTGTTTTTGCCGTTTGTGGGAAAAACTGCCGAATCCGTTTTTTTTATGGTTCTTTAGGCAAAAAGCCTTGCAAAAAAAACTCAATTACTTATAATATATATTGATGTAATTTTGATGTGGAGTAGCATATCTTGTATATGCAGTATTTTTTTGAGATGAAGGATATGAAGGATTTGAACAAAACCATGCGTCAGGTCATAATGATTGGTCAGTTTGGGCTTTCTCTGATTATGCCAACTCTGATTTGTGTCCTTCTTTGCGCTTATTTGTGCAACCGTTTCGGAATAGGGACCTGGCTTTATATTCCGGCCTTTATTTTCGGGCTCGGAAGTTCGTTTATGACAGCATTTAATTTTTACAAAAGTGTAATAAAAAAGGACAAGAATGACGATAAACACGTTAAGGTCTCGTTTAGTCGTCATGACTGATTTGGGGGTAGAAAATGGCTAAATTACAGGATGCCGTAAAGAAAGAGACAAGAAGAGTTTTTTTATATGTTTTAATACTTGATGCCATAATGGTTGGCATTTTTGTGCTACTTAAGGTTGTTTTCAAAAATGTTGATTTTTTCAATGAAAGACCGAGAATGGGTTATTTCCCCGTTATTCTTGGCGCCGTATGCGGCGGTGCCGTTGCGGTTCTAAACTTTTTCCTGATGGCAGTTACCGTTCAGGCAGTTACTAACATTGATGATCCCGACACTGCCAAAAACCTTTACAAGAACAGTTATTTCAGGCGTCTCGGCCTGCAGCTTCTCTGGATTGTGGCAGCGGCCATCGCACCCTGCTTCAACGTTTTTACCGGAATTGCACCGCTTTTCTTCCCGTCACTGGCAATCAAGGTAACGGGTATTGCAAAGGGAAATAAGGGAGACACAACAAACACAGGCATTAATTAAGCATAAGCTTATTAAGCATAGACCGAACCGAGGCTTTTGAAGTCAAAGGTTTCGGTTCAAAAAATCTGTCACAAGGAGGTGAACCCTTACTTAGATGGACAAACTAATACACGGACCCGGTATATATTATGAGGTCCCGTTCGACATTCCGGTTTTGGGCAGAATCAAACTGACCGACACACTGATTGTCAGCTGGGTTGTAATGGCAATTATTTTGCTGGTCTGCATTATTTTAACCAGAAACCTGAAAGTCGAAAAAATCTCAAAGCGTCAGGCAATAGCTGAAATGCTTGTTGAGACCGCAGACAAGTTTGTTATAGGAAACATGGGACAAAAATTTGCTTACATGATTCCGTTTGTAGCAGCTCTGTTCGGAACAAGTATTATCTCTAACCTGATAAGCCTGACGGGCTATTTCAGAAGCCCTACGGCAGACATCAACACCGAAGCGGCATGGGCACTGGTTGTATTCATAATGATTACAAGCCAGAAAATTAAGGCCGGCGGTTTCGGAGGCTATCTGAAAGGTTTCACGCAGCCTATTCCGGTACTTACACCGTTTAACGTACTTTCGGAATTGGCAACCCCCATCAGTATGGCTTGCCGTCATTTCGGTAATATCCTTTCAGGCGTTGTAATCAATGCATTGATTTACGGTTCCCTGATCGGAGCAAGCCAGGCGTTTTTCGGTCTTTTTGCAAAAGTGGAAGTGGGAAATGCAATCGGAAGTGTATTCCCGTTGTTTGCAATCGGCCTTCCTGCAGTAACTTCGCTGTACTTTGACTGGTTCTCCGGATTTATGCAGGCATTTATCTTCTGTATGTTGACTACTATGTACATCGCAAACGCAGCAGAGGAGTAACACTTTTACCGTGACTGTCACGGCAGGTAACTCAACCGCAAATGCGGAACTTCTGCTGAAATGCAGAAAAAAGAAAACAATTGAAACATTTTTAGGAGGAATTATTTATGGAAGAACTCGCAAAAGGTATTGCTCTTGCAGGATGTGGAATTGGTGCAGGTCTTGCACTTATCGCAGGTATCGGCCCCGGTATAGGTGAAGGTAACGCCGTAGCAAAGCCTCTTGAAGCAATCGGACGCCAGCCTGAGTGCAAGGGTACCGTTCAGTCAACAATGCTTCTTGGTTGTGCTATCGCAGAGACCACCGGTATTTACGGTTTCGTTACAGGTCTTCTTCTTATTTTCGTAGCTCCCGGTTTGTTCTTAAAGAAAATCTAATCTTACAGGAAAATAAATCAGGAGGTAGCGAAGCTTGAGACTAATGATGTTTTTGGCATCGTCAGGCATGAGATTCGTTGTTCTTGCAGCTGAAGCAGCTGAAGAGGGTAAATACGGTGAGCTTGTTTCCCTTG
>JAZQNE010000029.1:0-13737 GCA_045627185.1 Lachnospiraceae bacterium | reverse complement strand
CCTGAACTGCTGGTACCTGCCGGCAATCTTGAAATCCTGAAAACAGCTGTTATGTATGGTGCCGATGCGGTTTACATCGGCGGCGAACTGTACGGACTCCGTGCAAAGGCCAAGAACTTTGGCCCCGGGCAGATGAAAGAGGGCATAGATTTTGCTCATGCTCACGGTGTAAAGGTGTACGTAACTGCAAATATCACCGCTCACAACCGTGATTTGAGCGGCATCCGCGAATATTTCACGGAATTAAAAGAAATCAGGCCCGATGCACTCATCATTTCAGACCCGGGCGTTTTCACGATTGCACGTGAGGTTTGCCCTGAGATTGATATTCATGTCAGCACTCAGGCCAACAATGTCAACTTTGAGACATTCAATTTCTGGTATAAGCTTGGCGCAAAGCGTGTTGTTTCCGCGCGTGAGCTTTCGCTTGAAGAAACAAAGGAAATCCGTAAACATATCCCGGATGACCTTGAAATTGAGAGCTTTGTACACGGTGCTATGTGTATTTCCTACTCGGGCCGCTGCCTGCTTTCAAACTTTATGACCGGCAGGGACGCAAACCTTGGCGCCTGCACACATCCGTGCCGCTGGAAATATTCACTTGAGGGAAAGAATCCCGAAACAGGTGAACTTGAAGATCTGACCTGCGCTTCAACAGCTCAAACAGGTGAACAGGAAGATATTGAACATTTCAATTTCTCTCCCGATAAGTTTTTCCTTGAAGAAGAAAAACGTCCGGGCGAACTTTTCCCGGTTGCAGAGAATGAGCGGGGCACCTTCATTTTTAACTCAAAGGATCTTTGTATGATAGAGCACATTCCGGACCTGATTGATGCCGGAATCAATTCCTTCAAAATTGAAGGCCGCATGAAACCTGCTCTTTATGTAGCCGTGGTTGCTTCCGTTTATCGCGAGGCGATTGACGATTATTTGTCCGATCCTGAGCTCTATATGAGCAAGCTTCCTGTTTACCGTGAGGCTATTTCAAAATGCTCACATCGTCAGTTTTACACCGGTTTCTACTTTGGTCGCCCCGACACTGAGGGTCAGCTTTACGATAACAGCGTTTATGAGCGTGATGCCGTTTATCTTGGCTACGTCGAAGGCCTTGACGAAAACGGTTACGCCCTGATGACCCAGAAAAACAAATTCCTTGTAGGCGAAAAGCTTGACGTTATGCGCCCGCACACGGCTTCCTTTGAAGTAACCGTTGAAGATATGCTTGATGAAGCAGGAAACCACATTGAAAGCTGCCCTCACGCAGAGCAGAAGATTAAGGTCAAGTTCTCGGAAAAGCCGGAAGAATGGGATATTGTGAGAAGAGTGTGAGCACATATTAGTGCAGAAATTAATTTTGAATAGAATAAGCTTTGAAAAAAATCGGCGATATGCGCCTTCTGCTTCGGTTTGAACCGAAGGAAAGCGTATACCGCCGTTTTTCGATTTTTTTAAGTTGTATTTTTAATCCCAGATGAGGCAGGGAATGTTGTAGTAAACAGACTTTATTGCATCCATATAGGGGATTAAAAGATCTTTTTCTTTTTCTGTATCATTTAAGTAATGCCCGATATTTGCATCCATTAGACTGCTTGTCAATTTTCCGCAGAAGAGAGTTTCGGTTTCTGACAGGAGATACAGACGTAATTCATGATCATTATACTGCCAATGCATTATTTCGCCTGTTTCACGGTCAGTGATGTCTCCGGTCGTTTCGTAACACAAAAGCAATTTTCCGTCTTTCATAATGAAATCGCGAGGACTTATATTTAATTTTTCCCCACCGAGGTAAAGGAAGTCAAAGTTCTCATTGGAAAACACTTCAGCGTATTTTCCGTCAGAACCGCGTTGGATAACCAGAATTCCAGGGGGTGTGATAATATGGTATTCATTATCTATGAATTCGGTCTTTCCGGTAATGACTAAATGAGTACCGTTTTCATAATGCTCATGCTCAAAACCGCGTATGGATTTTCCGGATTTGTTGTATTCGAGGGTCTGCTTCAGAGAGTAGTTATCTGTATCCAACACATAAAGGCGGTAGGTTTCATCTTCCTTGGTGAATATCAGCAGTTCTTTATATTTCTTTTCAACTTTTACGTTGAGAATTTCATCTGTAATGTTTAATGGGAGTATATTTTTAACATTTTCGAAATCAAAAGATAATGTATTTTCGTATTTGCTGATTCGTTTCTCTTCATAAGGAAGGATGTATATACCATAACCGTCAGGCATTTCCGACACATCATAACAGGCGCCTTTGAACCACATAATCAAACTGTTTTCATCTATGGAAAAGTGAAGATTAAAGTTCGTAAGACAAGAGTAATTATCTAAATAATAGAACATTTCATCTGTCCGGCTGTCTATTCCGTAACGAATATCAAGCATAGCATCTTTGGGGACACGCACCTTAAACAGTTCACGCATTTTTTCTTCTGCTATAATTTCCGGTTCGATGACGTCTTCAAAGTATTTTTCATCTTTGAAATATGCCTTAAGACTTGAATAATCACGTGTTCCATAATTGTCGAAAGAAAAAAACCCCTTGGAAGTTAAAACAAATCCTTGTAAGGTAAAACGCACATAGGGATAGTAATCAGATAGTGGAACCGAAATATCTCCGCCCGAAGGATTTTCTTCAAGTAATTCATTGAGCATATTTTTTAATTTATCTTCGTATTCTGATTTCCAGTTCCCTGGCTTTGTATTCAGAGTCCGCAGATAAACAGAAGGGTAATTGTCATCGTCAGAACTTATGGATGGACCAAACATTGAAACGTTATCGGATATTCCCTGCTTACTTACGGATATATCACCTGACCAGCTGAGATTCTTAATATTTGGTTCGAGGTGTATTTTAAGGCCGTCAATGTCAGATAAGCTGCCCTGTTGAACCGACAGGTCAAAAGAGACATCGTTTCCGGCTTTTTTGAAGGATATTACTATGATGATCATAGATACAGTAAGGAGAATGGCGACACACAGGGCAAGAATCTTTGATTTAGTCATTTGTGTTTTCCCCTTTCTTTGCTTCTTTTTTTGTTTTATCCTTTTTTAAGGATATGTTGCCATAAATGAACAGGGATGTTATCGTGCAAATCAATGCTGTACCGACGATCAGCCCAATGTTCATAAGGATGCGGCCCGTGTTGTGATAAGGGAAGAAGAAATACAGGGTGTCTTCCCTGAAAAAATCACTTACTATGCCCTGCGGCCCGTTTTTATAATTCGGAGACAGAGTGAAAAACTTTGCAAATACAAACAGCAGAACTGTTTCGAATATAAAAGCAACGGTTATCAGGTATAGCTTTGCAAAGAAATTGCTGAAAATTATTGAAACCTTTGAAGAACTGAGCGTTTTCAGACGGTTTTCAACATGGCTCCTGCGCACAAAGGGACTGATTACGCTCAACAGAAGAGGTACAATTGTAATTATTATTGCCAACTCTATCTTTGATTCGTAAATTACCCTTACAAAGCCACGCTTGCTGTATTTATTGTTTGCAAGGCAGAACAGAAGAGTCTGGACCGCGCCTGAAAATAACAATACGCCAAGAAGCTTGTATATTGATATGTTTATATACATGTTAAACAGAGCAAATTTCTTTCTCATGTTTTGGTTACTCCTTTGTTACGTGTGTAAAAATTATTTCCAAGTAAGCTTTGGCTGCTTTAATTCTTCGAGTGTGATCCAGCCGAATTCATCCCCACTGGCGCTGTTGATCTGAACTCTTCCGGCGGAATTTGGCCGAGGGTCATCGGGAACTAAAGTAGAGGCTCTCAGGTTTGACTTTTGAAGACTTGGCTTCATTGATGCATAGAAAATCTGATTTCCTTCCGGAGATATTACCCTTATTTCAATGCGCTCTTCATAAAGGTTTTCATCTCCACGGATGCAGATGATGTCATCTGTTCCTTCAATGCGAGCGTATTCAATATCACTGTCAATGCTTAAAAGGACTAAACGGCCATCCTTTACATCGAAATCCTGAATCTCATAAAAACTTTTAATACTTGAATTAACTAAAGCATTTTGAAAAACTTCTGAGTATTTACCGTTTACATCACGCTTCAGGGCAACCCAGTTCTCGCTTGGTTCATTTTTGTAATCAGAAAAATGTATCAGCTCTTTGCCTTTGCTGTGAATGAAACCGATATAGGGTAATTTATCCGGATTTTGAGTTTCAAATTCCTGCTTTTTTTCGAAGCCTTCGGTGCTGACTACGCACAGACGGAGCTTGCCATCGAGAGATGAGTAAACGAGCAGTTCACCGTGTTCTAAATCCAGATAAACGTCTTCAATTCTTGCTTTTTCGTCAATTGGACATATGTTTCTGAGATTGTCAAAATCGAAGGAACAATCAATGGGCTTATTATTTTTATAAGTTTTCCTGTAAGGAAGTACATAGATTCCATATCCGCCGGGAATCAGGGAAGTTTCGACAAGATTTCCTTTAGATGTTTTGTTGCTGAACCAGAAATAAATATTGTTTTTGTCAGCAGTCGCGTTGAAGTAGAGACTGAAAAAATCATTATCGTCGTTATTGTCTGTGAGCGAGTAGTAGGAAGTCTGCTTTACATTATAAGTCGATGTTTTTGAATTCCATTCAGCGCTTAATTTAACCTTTTGTTTTTTTATAACCGGGATTTTTATGAAATCAAGCAACTTTCTGTAGTTCACGGCCTGCTTGCTCTGATTGTTTACGTCAAGCAGATAGCTGTAGTTCCGTAAATAGTCATAACCTTCTGCTTCCTCCGGTTCAAAACCGATATAGTAATAATCTGAATTGAAGGGGTATTGAACGCCCATGGTTGTTCCGTTAAATATTGCATTATTCTTGTCGCATCCACCGATTGCAGCCTGAAAAAGGGAAGGGTAGTAATCGATTAATTCACAAATAGGGACTGAGGCCTCGATATTTCCGCCGTATTTTACGATCAGATCATGGACTTTTTCCGTAAATTCAGGGGTTCTGGGCATCCAGATGGAGAAATCATCGAGGTATGCAGAATTCTTATATCGAATGTAATCTGACCATTCTACGATTGATTCCTTAGAGAAAATCATTGAAGAATCAGATGAGAAATCAGAGCCGGAGAAAATGATTTTTTCCTTCCAGCCAACATCGTCTTGAAGGGCTGGATACAGGTCAAGCTGTAAACCTTCTATTTCAGAAATATTTCCTTCTTCAACCTTCAATGCATAGGATACTTTATTTCCTAAACGGTAAAACATGATAAGGAGAATTGACATCACTATGGCGATAAACGCAGCATAGATTATAGCTGTGAGCTTAGATTTACTCATTCATAGTCACCTCCGTTTTCAGCTTCTTTTCTTTTTTTGTGTGAAAATAAATCACATTTGAAATCAGTGCACATACAAGGGCTATTACGATAATATGAGCTAAGTGGAACAAAAATATAGTAGGATGGCCTGCAGGGAAGAAGTTTGTAAGCAGATTGCTTCTGTAGATTTCTGCAACAAAACCCTGAGGTCCGCCTGTGAAACCATATGTAAGCATAAACAGGCCGAAAAGCAGGAACAGAATAATAGTTTCTGTGAAATAGAAGAAAAGCAGAAGAACGGCTTTTGCGCAGAAATTACCGAAAAATACGGTTGCTTTGTTCGAGTCAAGCATGTTTAGACGGTAGTTTATTTTACTCTTTCCCGCAAACGGGCTGATCAGAACGAACATACTGATTACGAGTGCTGCCAGTATGATTATTTTGAATGCCGGAAAGGCAAGAACGTTTGATATTCCAAGGACGGCATATTTTTTGCCGAAAATATAGAACACCAGAACCTGGCTGACAGCCATTCCCGCAAATACGTACAGGAGCTTGTACATGGACATATTCATGTAAAGATTGAATATTGCAACAGCTTTTTTCATAATTTAATCCTCATTATCTGTAATGTTGGCAAGTGCCTTGCTTACACGGTCACTTTCATAGCTGAGAACCTTCTTGATGTATTCCGTAAGCGTAACGCCTTCGGTTTCCAGTGTTGAACTATCGACATCCGCAACAATTTTTCCATCGTTCAGAATAAGCGTTCTTCCAACGAAATTGCTGACTTCTTCAATAAGATGTGTTGAAAGAAGAATAGTTTCATTCGGCTCAAGAATTCCCATAAGTACTTTATAGAAGTCTTCACGGTTGAAGATATCGTTTCCCACAAAGGGCTCATCCATTAAGATGTAATCAGCGCCCTGAGAAAGAGCAAGAATTACTTCTACCTGGTTCTGCTGGCCCTGAGACAGATGCTTGAGCTTTTTGTTTTGGGGAATATTGAAGAACTCCATAAGGCCGTCAAAGCGTTTTTCTCTGAAATTCGGGAAATAATCCTTGTAGAAATCTTTGTGTTCCTGTGCGGTCAGCATGGGGAAAAAGCTGTGCTCGCATGTGGCGAAAGAGAGATGAGCAATGTTTTTGTATGTGATCTTTTCACCATCAAGCGTAATGCTTCCGGAGTATTTGATTAATTGAAGAATTGACTTCATAAGTGTGGTTTTACCAACGCCGTTTGCACCGAATAATCCAATAATTTCGCCGGGACCAAATGAAAAACTGATATCGTCAAGTACCGTTTTAGTACCGTATTTTTTTGTGAGATTTTTAACTTCAATCATAATAATGCCTCCAAAATATCAAAGTAGAACATGCCGTTTTCAAGATTGTTCATAAGATTATAATAAGCGGCCATTAATGCAGCAGTTACCATTACATCGGCAACCATTGCAACTATTGGTAAAAATGTGCATCGGATGTGACCGTCATTTTTCTTTGGCAGTCTTTTAAGTAAATACATACTTTTTGCTCCGTTGTTCATCAAATAATAATTCCTGATTATGATAATGATGCAATAAAGAAGAAACAGAGTCGAGCCAAGAAACGTATGACGAAAATAAGGGGCCTCCTGCGCTCTGAGAGGGTAGTTGTTTCGGTCGGCAAAAAGCAGATGAAATAAATCGCTGAATTCTTCTCCGAAATCATGGTAAAAGATTTCTTCCCTGAAGACATCTTTAGCAATTTCGACCTTGTATTTTTCACCGATTCGGATATTGTTTTTCAGAAAGGTTGTACTAAAACCGGCAACTGCTATTAGAAGAATTACATAAATAATTATGTCCCGTTTCCATTTGGTCCCGGGTGGAACAAGTTTTTTCATGCTTCCTCCCCCCAGTATTTATCAATAAGTTTGTGTGCTTCATCTTTTGAAATGCCCATCTGAATGAGTGCCTGTGTGATGGAACGGATTTCATCGGTCAGAAGATCGATTTTCATCTTTTCAATTGTTTCACTGTTTAATGTCATAAAGCTCTTTGCCCCCTGATTAGATGCAATCAGCTGCTCGTCTTCAAGTAGCTTGAATGCCTTCTGAACTGTGTTCGGATTGATCCCCAAAAGCGCCGATAGAACGCGGCGGGAGGGAAGTTCGTCCCCATCACGGATTGTTCCCGCAACGGCGCCACGCTTTATGTAATTGAGAATTTGCTGATAAATAGGCGAGCCGTCTGTGGGCTTAAAACCTTCAAATGAAATCATGTTAACCTCGCTTGTTTGGTTTGTTTTCTGTGTGTAAGTCATCCGACTACAGCGCTGTTCACCGGATGCGTCAACTGTATCACTCATATAATACAGCTGATGACTGTATTATATGAGTGATACAGTTTAAAGTCAAGGGGGAAAATCATAAATTTTATAATTTTATGATTAAGGCATAACTTTACGCTTTTTGGGGGAGCTTGGAGGCTGCTTTTTTACCTTACAATTCTGATTTTAAGAATTATTTAGGTAGGCAAAAAAAACGCTACCTTAAAAATGAAAAAGAAGAAAATAATAAGGTATTTTTTAATGATTAACAAGCACTTTTTTTGAGATTTTCCTCGAAATCGAGGGCAAAGTGTTAAAATTTCCTTCGAATTGTCTGTTTTATGGGGTAAAAATGACAATTTTTCTTCGAAAAGACCTGAATTTTACCATAAAAAAAGGGGTTTTAAAAAATTAAAGGTACGAAAAAAAACACCTGCCTTAATTTCGGGATTTTCGCCTGGAATAAGGTAAAAATCCCGGGATTTTGGTAAGTGTTTTGAGATTCCGTGGGAAATGTTTAGTCCCTAAGGTTTGGTAATAAAGAAGCAGTAAAGAATCAATACATAATCAGTATGCAGATCAGGCCTACAATAAACCCGACTAATCCGCCAATGAAGACCTGAAAAGGTGTGTGCCCCACAAGCTCTTTAAGACGCGGAATAACCATGTCGGGGTTGGGGTCTGTAAAGAGGTCATTCAGGATTTTGTTGAGGACAACGGCCTGCTTGCTTGTTTCGTAGCGTACTCCGCGCGCGTCATGAATTACAATGATGGCAAGCAGCAGGGCAATGGCAAACTGGAACGAGTTTGTGCCGTATTCAGCAAGCGTTGCAAGCGCAAAGGCAACAACCGTTGAGGCGTGTGAGCTTGGCATACCGCCTGCACCGACAAGTCTTTCCCATTTTAACTCCTTATTTATAATGAGATGTATTATCATTTTTGCCAGCTGAGCGACAAACCAGGCAATAGCTGCTATAATAAATATTTTATTTGTTAAAAAGCCAACGATTAATTCTTTCATAATGATGAAGAATAAGGCTTTTATGAGGTCTTGTCAATATTTTTTTGCAACTTAATCCATAATTAATCTATTATTCCTCAATATTTAAAATGGGGATGAATACATTAATAAGTTATCCTATTGTAATGTCTTGTTTTTTTTAGCAATTAGGCTTATACTATAATGTGGTTTAAATCGGAGTTCATTATGACGCTTTGTTTAAGGCGGAATTATGTATTCTGTGTAGTTTTTGCCGTAAAGGCAGCAAAAGAAAGAAGGAATGTGACCATGACAAAGGTAGACATTATTTCCGGCTTCCTCGGAGCAGGAAAAACAACACTCATTAAAAAACTTATCGCTGAGGTTTTCCAGGGCGGCAAGATTGTTCTTATTGAAAACGAGTTTGGCGAAATCGGCGTAGACGGCGGATTCTTAAAAGAAGCCGGCATTCAGGTGACTGAAATGAACTCAGGCTGTATCTGCTGCTCACTTGTAGGCGATTTTGGCAAGGCTCTTGCAGAAGTAATTGATAAATATGCTCCCGAACGCATCATTATTGAGCCTTCGGGCGTTGGCAAGCTTTCAGATGTGTTAAAGGCTGTCAAGGATGTTGCAGCCGGTTCAACCGCAGACATTTCCGTAGGCGGCTGTGTAACCGTTGTAGATGCAAAGAAGTGCAAGATGTACGCCCGCAATTTTGGCGAGTTCTTTAATAACCAGATTGAAAATGCCGCAACAGTAGTTCTTTCCCGTACACAGGAGCTTGACGATGCCAAACTTGCCGCATGCGTTGAAATAATCAAGGGACTTAACGCAAACGCTACCATCATTACAACTCCCTGGACAGACCTGCCCGGTTCTGTTGTAATGGAGGCCATTGACCGCAAGAATTCCCTTCTTGATGATATGCTTGAGGAAGAGCATGAGCATCACCATCACCATTATGACGAAAACGGCGAGTGCTGCTGCGGACATCATCATGATGACGATGATGACGACGAAGACGAGCACGAGTGCCATCACCACCATCATCACCACGATGACGACGAAGACGAGCATGAGTGCCACCACCATCATCACCACGATGACGACGAGGACGACGAGCATGAATGCCACCACCACCATCATCACCACGATGACGATGAAGACGAGCATGAGTGCCATCACCACCATCATCACCACGATGACGACGAAGACGAGCATGAGCATCACCACCATGAAGACGGTGAAGAATGCAGCTGCGGACATCATCATGACCATGATCATCACCATCATCACGCCGATGAGGTATTTGAGAACTGGGGCAAGGAAACACCCAAGAAATATTCGGAAGAGCAGCTTAAGGACATTCTCAACCAACTCAGCAACAGCATGTACGGAATTGTTCTGCGTGCAAAGGGAATCATCTGCACACCTGAGGGCAAATGGGTTCAGTTTGACTACGTTCCCGGCGAATATGAAATCCGTGAAGGTTCTGCCGACTATACCGGCCGCTTCTGCGTAATAGGCAGCAAGCTTGACCGTGAAGCATTAGAGGAGCTGTTCTGATGAAAGACGTACCTGTATTTATTGTAAACGGTTTTCTGGAAAGCGGAAAAACGTCATTGATACTTGAAACACTGAGAGACCCTGAGTTTAACGATGGTGGCAAGACACTTGTCCTTCTCTGCGAGGAGGGTGAGGTCGAGCTTGATCCCATCGATATGAAGAAGCTCAACACCGATACACTTGTGCTTGAGGCTCAGGACGAGCTCAACCCGTATATGCTCGAAAGCTGCAGAAAGCAGTACAATCCCGACCGTGTCATGATCGAGTTCAACGGAACCTGGAATCTTGGCCCCGTACTGCAGATGGATCTCCCGAAGGGCTGGCTCTTTGCGCAGATACTTACGCTGGTTGATGCATCTACATTTGAGAATTACTGGAACAACATGCGCGGCGTAATGGGAGAGCAGCTCAGATATTCGGACACCATCATCTTCAACAGATGTGATGAAAACACTGACAGAATCAAGATCCGCCGCTCGGTTAAGCCCCTGAACCGCAAGGCTCAGCTTATGTATGAGGCACTTCCGGGTGTTGAACTTCAGGACCAGGAAGAACCGCCTATTTTCGACCTTTCCGAGAATCCCATTGAGATTCCCGATGATGATTTCGGTATGTGGTACATGGACGCAATGGACCATCCGGAGCGCTACAAGGGCCGTGATATCCATTTCAAAGGTCTTGTTTACAAGGATAAGAGCTGCAGGAAGGGAACCTTCATTCCCGGACGTATGGCTATGTCCTGCTGCGTAAACGATATGGCTTTTGTTGGATTCATCTGCAATTATTCACCTGCCGATGAGGCTCTTGTCCAGTTTGTTCCCAAGCAGCGTAAGTGGGTTGATGTTGTTGCAAACGTTGCATACGGCTACCGCCCGGAATATGGTGCAGAAGGTCCGGTTCTTACGTCAAAGAGCATTAAACCTGCAGAACCGCCTGTAAACGATGTTGTATATTTCAGTTAAAAACTTGACGAAAAAACAATCATCATCTATAATAATAAGTTGATTTGGATGCAAAGCAGACCGCCATGTGCGACAGACTTTGCGCCGAAAATAAGATAAGCGCTGTGAAAACAGCATGGAGAACCTATGCTTAAAAGTATGACCGGCTTTGGCCGCTATGAGGCAGGAAACGATCTGCGCAAGATGACTGTTGAAATGAAATCAGTCAATCACAGATATTGCGAGATTACGTTGAAAATGCCGAAAAAGCTGAACTTCTTTGAGGCTGCGGTACGTACCCGCCTGAAGAACTACATCAGCCGCGGTAAGGTGGACATTTTCATCACCTATACCGACAACACCGAAGGACAGGCCTGCGTAACTTATAATAAGGAACTTGCGGCAGAATATGTTGACAAGTGCAGGGCTATAAGCGAAGACTTCGGAATTGAGAACGATATCAGAACATCAACAATTGCCCGTATGCCTGAAGTTTTCGTACTTGAGGAGCAGGACGTTGATGAATCCGAAATCGAGGCACTTCTTTTTGAGGCAATTGACGGAGCTGCAAACCAGTTCGTTCAGAGCCGTGTTACCGAAGGCGAACATCTTCTGAATGACCTTATTGCCAAGCTTGACGGAATGCTTGATCTGGTTTCCCAGATTGAAAAACGCATGCCGGAGGTAGTTAATGAATATCGTAACCGCCTGACCGAAAAGGTAAAAGAGCTTCTTGGTGACAACAAACTTGACCAGAACGTACTTGCAACCGAGCTTGTCATTTTTGCGGACAGAATCTGCGTAGATGAAGAAATGGTTCGCTTAAGAGCTCATATTGCTCACATGCGTGACTGCCTTATGAATGAGGAAAACTGCGGAAGAAAGCTTGATTTCATAGCGCAGGAAATGAACCGTGAAGCTAACACAACCTTATCAAAATGCAGTGACTTAAACGCATCTGATTGCGCCATTAACTTAAAAACAGAAATTGAAAAAATAAGAGAGCAGATTCAGAACATTGAATAATGTGCTGATATTGCAATAAACAGGAGGACTTAATATGTTACATCCGTCTTACACCGACCTTATGCAGGTTGTAAACAACAACTCAGAAAATGAGCATCCTATCGTAAACAGCCGTTATTCAATCGTTATGGCTACCGCCAAGCGCGCACGCCAGATTATTGACGGTTCTGAAGCTCTTGTAGAAGAGAACACAGGAAAGCCCCTTTCAATCGCAATTGAGGAGCTTTATGAATCTAAGGTTAGAATCATCAGTGATGAAGAGGAAACAGAAAACTGATTCCGATTTCATATTTTTCGTCATTTTGACTACATATGGTCAAAAATAAGACAAAAATATGTCAAAACTGTTAAAATCACCAAAACCGCGAAAATGTGCTTGAAATTGTTGTAAATAGCGGTTAAAATGATTCTTGGCTTTTGAAGTTAATGGTTTGATAAAAAAATCACAATCAAGCCATCAAAATATCTTTAGGAGGATATATAACTATGGCAAACGTAAGAGTTGCAATCAATGGTTTCGGCCGTATCGGTCGTCTTGCATTCAGACAGATGTTTGGTGCAGAAGGCTACGAAGTAGTAGCTATTAACGATTTAACTTCCCCCAAGATGCTCGCTCATCTTCTTAAGTATGACTCTTCACAGGGTACATACGCATTAGCAGATAAGGTTTCTTACAAGGATTCCGTTCTTGCAGAAGACGGCAAGACAGTTGTTACCCCCGGTTCCATCACAGTTGATGGCAAGGAAATTACTATCTATGCTATGCCTAACGCAAAGGATCTTCCTTGGGGCGAATTAAAAGTTGACGTTGTTCTTGAGTGCACCGGCTTCTACACAAGCAAGGCTAAGGCTCAGGCACATATCGATGCAGGCGCTCGTAAGGTTGTTATTTCAGCTCCCGCCGGAAATGACCTTCCTACCATCGTTTACAATGTTAACCATAAAACACTTAAGGCAGAAGACACAATCATTTCTGCTGCATCTTGCACAACAAACTGCTTAGCACCCATGGCTAAGGCTCTTAATGACCTCGCTGGTATCAAGTCCGGTATCATGAGCACAATCCACGCTTACACAGGCGATCAGATGATCCTCGATGGCACGCAGCGTAAGGGTGACCTCAGAAGATCCCGTGCAGGTGCTGTTAACATCGTGCCAAACTCCACAGGTGCTGCTAAGGCTATCGGTCTTGTTATCCCTGAGTTGAACGGTAAGCTCATCGGTTCTGCACAGCGTGTTCCAACACCTACAGGTTCTACAACAATCCTCGTAGCTACAGTTGAGAAGTCCGTAACAAAGGAAGAGATCAACGCTGCTATGAAGGCTGCTGCTACAGAGTCTTTCGGTTACAACGAGGATGAAATCGTTTCTTCCGATATCGTTGGTATGAGATTCGGTTCTTTGTTCGATGCTACACAGACAATGGTTGGCGCTGACAACCTCGTTCAGGTAGTATCCTGGTACGACAACGAGAATTCTTACGTTAGCCAGATGGTTCGTACTATCAAACACTTCGGAAAACTTCTTAGCGAATAATTCGAAAGCCGCGTAGATAATACGTAAGTAAGAGTTTAAGACTCAAAAATATGGGTCCGGTCTTGTAAAGGACCGGACCTTTTTTCA
>JAZQNE010000028.1:0-13669 GCA_045627185.1 Lachnospiraceae bacterium | reverse complement strand
TCGGCCTGACCTTCCTCAACAATAGGTTCTGCAACCTTTTCGCCATAACGGACAAAAGTAACAACCGAGCCGCCGCGCTGAGCCATTCCGTGAACCTCGGAAAGCTTAACATCGTAGCCCGCATGAATAGTAATTCCGCCTAAAATTCGGCTGGTGAGCAGGGTTCCCTGACCGCCTACGCCGACAATCATAATATTTTTTGTAGTCATAGTCCGTTTCCCCCTTATTTAGTAAGCTCAACCTTTTCGATTGCGCCAAACTTGCAGATTCCTGCGCAAAGACCACAGCCGTTGCACATGGTGTCATTTATCTTTGTGATGCCGTCTGCACCCTTTGTGATTGCAGGGCAGCCGGGCTTCATGCACATACCGCATTTACGGCATTTATCGGGGTCAACCTTGTACTGAACCGTAATCGGGCGCTTATCAAGCAGTGCACAGGGTGCCTTAACAATAATAACGGAAACTTCATCCTTTTCGTTTTCTTCGCGGATGGTCTTCTCAAGAAGTGCCGTATCAAAAGCATTTACTGTTACAACATTCTTTACGCCAATTGCCTTGCAAAGTTCAGGGATATTCACTGCCGGAACAATTTCGCCCATAAGCGTTTTACCCGTTGCAGCATGGTCCTGGTGACCGGTCATGCCGGTTGTTGAGTTATCAAGGATAAGAACCGTGCCGGATGCCTGGTTATAAACCATGTTAACAAGTGAATTGATGCCTGTATGCATGAAGGTTGAATCGCCGATAACAGCAACCCAGTCCTTAATGAACTCCTTGCCTCTTGCCTTCTCCATGCCGTGGAGTGAGCTGATGCTTGCACCCATGCAGATGGTGGTATCAACCACACTAAGCGGTGCAACGGCGCCAAGTGTGTAGCAGCCGATATCGCCCGCAGCATGGATTTTCATCTTGGAAAGTGTGTAGAAGGTCGCTCTGTGAGGGCAGCCCGGGCAAAGGATAGGCGGACGGACAGGTGCAGCAGCTGCTGAATCCAGGTCAAGTTCCTGCTTAAGAATTGCCTTTTTCAACATGTTTGCGCTGTATTCGCCCTGAACGGTCAAAATTTCCTTGCCGATGCACTTGATTCCCCAGCTTTTAACCTGCTCCTCAATAATGGGGTCAAGTTCTTCTACAATATAGAGTGTATCTACCTTTGCGGCAAATTCCTCAATAAGCTTTCTCGGAAGGGGATTTACAATACCAAGTTTCAGCACGTTTGCATCAGGCATAGCCTCCTTAACGTACTGGTAAGGTATGCCGGAGCTGATTACGCCTACTTTTGAGCCGGTAAGCTCCATTTTGTTAAGTGCATATTTCTTTGCACCTTCAACCAGAACACCGTTCTCATATATTTCAGTCCATTCAGGCGCAGCCAAAGCCATTTCTTTTTCGCGTTTTTCAACGTAAAGATGACGTTTTACGGCATTACCGGGCATCATAACATTCTTCTGAATGTTCTTTACATAAGGCTTGTCCTCACGTTCTACTCTTTCCTGCAGTTCAACAAGTCCCTGAGAATGAGCAACACGTGTTGTTGTGCGGAGAATGACGGGTGTATCAAACTCTTCGGAAATATCAAAAGCGGTTTTTACAAAGTTCTTTGCTTCCGATGAATCAGACGGCTCAATTACCGGAATCTTGGAGGCTCTTGCTACTGCGCGGCTGTCCTGCTCATTTTGGGAGCTGTAAAGACCGGGATCGTCTGCCGCAACAAGAACAAGTCCGCCGTATGCTCCAATGTAAGACATTGTATAGAGCGGATCCGATGCAACATTTACACCAACGTGTTTCATGGATACAAGCGCACGCACGCCTGTAATTGACGCACCTGCAGCAACTTCCATGGCAACCTTTTCATTTGGTGACCACTCGGAGTAAATCTCCTTATATTTTATGATGTTTTCACTGATTTCTGTACTCGGAGTACCCGGATATGCTGCAGAAACCTTAACACCTGCTTCATATGCGCCTCGCGCGATTGCTTCATTTCCAAGCATAAGAACTTTATTTTCCATATCAATTCTCCTTACGTTGATACTTTAACGTGCTAAATTATTTCTATTATATCATCTTTATTCAAGTTGTCAAGAACAGGAATTACATCGATGAACAAAACAAGGACCGGGGGTAACAACCCGGTCCCTAATTGTTTACTTTATTTTATTCACATGTTTATTCAGCTATAGAGTAAATAATTTCTCCGTTCTTTCCGAACTCGGGAAAATAAACAACGTTGCCCAAACTAATCTGAACATACGAAACATGCTCATCATCAAGGAAATAAATAATCCTTGTGAATCCGCTGCCACCAACAAAATCTGCAGCGCCTGCTATTTTGTCAAATTCGTTCATGAAATAGCTGTCCAGTTCATCTCCTGATTCGAAGCTCTTTTTTTGTGCATCATCACAAATCTTTTTAACTTCATCAAGTGTAATATTCTGAACATCCTCCGGCAATTTGTTCATTATAATCAGAATCTGCTTATTATATGTACCGGAGCTTCCGGTTACTTCTTCTTTTTTTATATTATCAAGTGCCTTTCGCTGAGAAGAATCAGCAATTTCATATGCACTTTCAAATATATTTTTCTCAGGTGCAAAATCTGTGTTTGTGCCTGAATACATTTCTCTCTTTATCCGGTCCTGATCCAATGTCCACTGTTCTGCGTCTTCTTTATTTACTTTCGGCTTAAATACATTTGTTGTAGCCGCTAATACTGTAGTAATTGATAAACCAAGACAAATAACAACTGCAGCGATAGTAATAAATACTTTCTTCATTACAAACTCCTTTCTCCCAATAATGGGAAGCACAAAAATATATTTTTTCTAATGTTTTAATCTGTAATAAACAAAGTATAAGATGTAACGTTGCTCCTTGCGTCAACCACTTTTATAAAATAACGATATCCCGATGTTAACGGTAACTCTATTTCCGGATTTCCAATAGAATAATCCGAATCAAGAATATTTCCCTCAGAATCAAAAATAACCATGTCTAAATCATAAGTAGAAGAACTCAATGATGTAGTAAACGAATACATTCCACTATAAGCCGGACTAAATACGTAATAATCCACATCTAACGGATAATCAAACCGCCCACTTTGTGTAAAGCTGTTCAATGTTCCGGACTTACTAATAACATCTCCGGCTTTGTCAGAAAATGAAGTCGATGTATAGAGAGAACTTGTATTATGACCATTATTATGCGGATAATCAATTATTCCGGCTTTCTTAATCAGATAATACCGGGTTCCATCGTCATACCCACCTTCTGAAGCCACGGTAGCGATATTACTGTCTGTAATCGTGATATGCGTATCTATAGATTTGTCTGTAACACTACCTGCTCCGGGTTTATGTGACCATGTACCGTCACTATGCCGCATATAAAAGTGAAAGTCGTAATACACACCCACCGAAAGGGCAATTTTTCTATAACCGCTCGGAACTGAGGCATTCGCACTAGTCCCAACTATAACCCACTCCGAACCGGAATATGTTTGTAATGTGGCAAAATCCGAAACTATTTTTTCTTCAATAAAGTCCAAAATTTCATCGCCAGAATAATTGCCGCTAAACAAGTTAATATATTCTTGATACAATTGAAAAAATGTTTCGTTATCTCTTACAAACTCCCCAGGCAGCTGCTTGTATGGTGTGCTCTCGCTTCCGCTTAACGAATAAACCTGCAAAGAGTAGCCATAGCAATTCATACGATACTTTAAGTACTCTCGATAATTAGCAGTTTGGGAATAAGTTATTGCCAATCTGTCAACGGCGATTTCGGAACGATTAATTGGTGTCTGTAACTCATAAGCATTTGCAGTTATAGAAAAAAATTTAGAAAAAAGAAAAACAATGAGTACAAAACCAGCGATACAGTTTCTTTTTCTTGCCATTAATATTCCTCCTTTCATTTTAGTTTAATAGTAACATAATGTCTGTCCATTGTCAATACTATTTAAATAATGTTCTTTTCTTTTTTGTAAATTTACGTTTCTTGTCGTCCGCTCTTTTTTCTTCGCTTCAATAACTATGGCTGCCCGCGTCTCGACTTTTTCTCCATTGACAACCTTATTTTTTTCGGTTAAAATGTTACCAGCATATTGAGGGAGTAATTGGTGCCTCGGCACGGAAAAGTCAACAACACTGTCCGATTAAATTCGGTCTGGCTTACCTTAATCAATGAGACTCATGTATAGCTTAATTGCTGTACTCGGGTCTTTTTTTATACAAAAAAGCCTTCGTACAGACATCGGTCGAATCGCAAACCCGTACAACCGGCACAAATTAGCGAATTTCGACACGCGAAAGGAGAAAAAAATGAATAGTACTATGTTAACCGCCCTAATCATCTTTGTTTTGATGTATGTCGGCATGCTGGCCTTCTCAAAATGGCGCGTTTGGTTCACACTTGCTGCAGCCGTTTGCATGACAGTGTTCGGAATCATCTCCGTTAAAACAATTCCCACTGCCATCAACTGGAATGTAATCATGATGATTGCGGGCACAATGGGTATTGTAACGCTCTTTATTGAAACCGGAATGCCTGCAAGACTGGCGGATCTGATGCTGCAAAAAATGCCAAATGCCTGCTGGGCTATAATCGCCCTTTCAGTTTTCTCCGGCATTGTTTCAGCTTTTGTTGATAACGTTGCAACCGTTCTTATGGTCGCTCCCGTCGGACTTGCAATCTGCAAGAAACTGAAAATCAACCCGATTCCTGCAATCATAGCCATTGCTGTTTCATCAAACCTTCAGGGTGCAGCTACACTCGTTGGTGATACAACAAGTATCCTGCTTGGCGATTACGCAGGCATGAACTTCACCGATTTCATCTGGTGGCACGGAAAGCCCTCCGTTTTCTGGGCTGTTGAGCTCGGAGCCCTGGGAACCGTATTCATCCTCCGCTTCATTTTCCGCAAGCAGAAGGAACCCGTTTCCTGCGAACGCCTTACACCTGTTACCGATTACGTGCCCGGCATCATGCTTGTTGCCGTAATCTTAAGCCTGATTGTTGCTTCATTCTTTGAGATTCCTTACGTAGACAGCATCAAGAACGGCCTTATCTGCATGATTTATCTTGTAATCACGCTTGCTTACAGCTGTATCAGAAACAAGGGCTTTTCACCCGTCAAGCTTGTTGGAAAAGAAATGGATTACCAGACGCTTGCAATGCTCTGCTGCCTGTTTATTGTAGTTAAATCCATTGAAATTGCCGGAATCATTCAGGCAGTTGCAGACTGGTTTGCAGGCATCGGAAACGGAAACGTATTCCTGCTTTATACAATCCTTGTTTTCGGCTCCGTTATTCTTTCGGCATTCATTGATAACATCCCTTACGTAGCTGTTATGCTTCCCGTTGTTCAGGGAATCGCCGTTAAGCTTGGTATTGACCCGATTGTCCTCTACTTTGGACTTCTTTCCGGTGCAACACTCGGCGGAAATATCACACCTTTTGGTGCATCGGCAAACGTTACCGCAATCGGTATTCTCCGTAAAGAGAAATACGAAGTTAAGAATTCCGATTTCTTCAAGATTGGTATTCCGTTCACCATGACAGCAGTTATTATCGGTTATTTATTCATCTGGCTTGTTTGGGCATAAAGCAAATAACGAGTCAAAGGGGACGGTTCTATCTGACTCACCAGCAGCAAAAAGAGCTTCAGTTTCGGTTTATGCCGAAGCTGAAGCTCTTCTTAATGAGAAGTATTTATGAAAATAAGAAGATTATTTACGTCAGTGTGTTTCTTATTCCTCTTCCAGTGACTGCTTCTTCGAAACGGTAACAACCTGAAGGAAGCAATCAAAGATGGAATCTACCGATTCCTTATTCATCTTAGGTGTAAATGCACTTACAATCGGAACAATGATTAAACTCAGAACCATTGCAATTGCACCTGCGTTGATGGGGGATTTGATGTAGCCGAAAATCATGTTGGTTACGGTGATACCAACGCCGGTTGCAAAGCTTGTCCAAACAGCAGCCTTGGTGATTTTCTTAGAGTACAGGCTGTAAATGAACGGTCCAAGGAAGGAGCCTGCAAGTGCGCCCCATGAGTAACCCATAAGCTGTGCGATGAAAGTGTTCTTGTTCATCGAAATAATGATTGAAAGTGCAATAAAGAACACAATCAGGATTCGCATAGAGAGGAGCTGCTTTTTATTTGTCATTTTCTTCGCGAAAATGGGCTTAATGAAGTCAAGTGTAAGGGTTGAACTTGATGTAAGTACAAGTGATGACAGGGTTGACATGGATGCCGAAAGAACAAGTACAACTACAATTCCTATGAGCATGTCGCCAAGCGGCTCAAGCATGGTAGGAATGATTGTATCGTAGGCAACAGCGCCCTTTGCATCAAGTATTGCACTGTTACCGGAAAGGAGACGTCCAAATCCGCCAAGGAAGTAGCTGCCACCTGCGATTACGATTGCAAAGAATGTGGAAACGATGGTTCCTGTCTTGATTGAGCGCTCATCCTTGATGGCGTAGAATTTCTGAACCATCTGAGGAAGGCCCATTGTTCCGAGTGATGTAAGGATTACAACACCAAGAAGGTTCAAAGGATCCGGTCCGAAGAACGATGCAAATACGCCGGGTGTTGAAATTGCGGGATCCTGTACGTTTGCGAGTTTTTCAACAGCTGCCATAAATCCGCCGTGTCCGGTCAGAACTGCTGCTATTACTGCTACAATGCCTATCAGCATGATGATACCCTGAATGAAGTCGGTTATGGACGTTGCCATGTATCCGCCAAGAACAACATAAACACCGGTAAGTACTGCCATTCCGATTACGCATGCTTCATACGGAATATTGAAGGCCATTTCAAAAAGTCTTGAAAGACCGTTGTAAACTGATGCAGTGTAAGGAATCAGGAAAATGAATGTGATGAAAGCTGCTGCAATTCGAAGCGCCTGGCTGTCAAAACGTTTTCCGAAGAACTCGGGCATGGTTGATGCTCCGATGAAGTTTGTCATAACACGTGTTCTTCTGCCTAAAAGACGCCATGCAAGAAGACTTCCGATTAATGCATTTGCCAAACCGATCCATGTTGATGCGATACCGAACTTCCATCCGAACTGACCCGCATAACCGATGAAAACTACTGCAGAGAAATAAGATGTACCATAAGAGAATGCTGTAACCCAGGGACCGACTGCGCGGCCGCCAAGTACAAAATCATTGGTGTTGGTAATCTTTTTCTTTGAATAGACGCCTACACCAATCATAATTCCAAAGAATACAATAAGTGCAATAATTTTCAAGACCATGGCCTTTCTCCTTCTTGCCGTTCTGCGGCATTTTTATTTTTCCCGTATTTTCGGGTTTTTTCCGGACATTTTTCCGGGTTTTCTTTATTTCCGGTCTGTATTTCCGGTTTCTTTAATGCTTGAACGCTTTGACGCGTTAAAGCATAGATGCATTGTATCACCTTATATCAGGTTTGTCAACAAGGAAAAATGGTTTTTTTCATATTTTTCTTCATTTCTTTATTTATCTTTATTATCAACAGTCCCTGTAATATTATGTTTTTAAACCTTAATCAATTTTTATTTCCCTTTATTCGATTAATCATGTGTGCTATACTGATTTCAATAATCCGAGATCGCAGGCCTTAATCCATAAGATAGTCCTACATCGGAACGCTTTTCAAAAATCATTTTATCGGAGGCCATTATGTTAGAAGAATTAAAACAGCAGGTATTCGAAGCAAACATGCTTCTTCCAAAGTACGGGCTCATCACTTTTACATGGGGCAATGTTTCAGGTATTGACCGTGAAAAGGGACTTATCGTAATTAAACCATCAGGTGTTGATTATGATACCATGAAGCCCGACGATATGGTTGTTGTCGATCTGAACGGCAATGTTGTTGAAGGTCATTATAAGCCCTCAAGCGATACTCCCACTCACATTGAACTTTACAAGGCTTTCAAAAACATTGGCGGCGTTGTTCACACCCACTCACGCTGGGCAACTACTTTTGCACAGTCCGGTCTTGGCATCCCCGCTTTTGGCACAACTCATGCAGATTATTTCTATGGTGAAATCCCCTGCACCCGCAAAATGACTCCGGAAGAAATCAAGGGTGCATATGAAAAGGAAACCGGAACGGTTATTATTGAGCGCTTCGAAAAAGCTTCCATTAATCCCGACGATGTTCCCGCTGTTCTTGTTCACAGCCACGGCCCGTTCACCTGGGGCACCGACCCGCACAATGCCGTTCACAACGCTGTAGTTCTTGAAGAAGTTGCTTTTATGGCATGGCACAATCTTGAACTTTCAAACGGCGAACTTCCTCCCATGCAGCAGGAGCTTCTGGATAAGCACTACCTGAGAAAACATGGGGCAAACGCTTATTATGGACAGAAATAAAGTTTCCGAGTTTCCGGCTGAATCCCAAGTCGCTCATTCAGCCGAGAATGCGCATTTAAAAAACAAAGGGCGTTTTTTACAGCCCCTTTGTTTTTTGTTTCTTTGTTTTGACATTTATTAAGAAAGAAATCAGTTCCAATACTACAAAAACTATTATTTCGATTACATATGATATAATAGCACTTGAAAAAAACGGTACAGCAACTTCCGTGTTTGCACCTGATGAAGTCTCAAAAAGCAACGGCCAAAGAACATCAAAATAAAGCAGTGAAGCCGGAAGCATCAGGATGCTTATCAAAGTCCTTTTTCCCCGTTTTTTTGCTTTCTTTAATTTGCAAATAACAGCATCATCCGTGATATCAGATAAATCCGCGTTATCAATCAAAACCTTTAACTTTGAGATTGCATTTACGATAACCCAGATTACTATTAGCGTAATGACAAAAAAGAACAAAACTCCCGCTATAAGAGCTGCATCCGCATCAAATCTCCACAACCATTCGTCGCAAACAGCATAAAGCACCAAAAACAATGGTATTGAAAGTTGCATCAGCATTACTCCGGTTACCATCTTTCCTTTGAATTTTGTCAGTCTGTTTACTATCAACAGATTTCTTTGTTTTTCAACCTTCCTGTTATCCTTGTGCTCCTTTCCGTCTACAGTATCCGTCGCCTTTTCCCCTTTGAGAAGTTCATCGCAGGTAACCCCGAACATTTCCGCAAGAACGGGAAGAAATGTAATATCCGGAAGCGCTTCATCACGCTCCCAGCGGCTTACGGCTTTATCAGTTACGGCCAACTTTTCGGCAACATCTTTTTGTGTCATTCCATTTGCTTTACGAAGGGCAGCGATAAATGAGCCCATTGTCTTTTTTTCCATTTTCTTATCCTCATTAGTTTCGTGTCTGTTTAGCACGAAACGCCTAAACAATTTTTGATGTTTTCATATAATACCATCAGCTGATACTTAAACTCTACCACCAGGAGAGAGTTTTGGCAATAATGCTGATGGAGAATCTCTCTCGCCCGGAGAGAGTGCAGCAGAAAAGGCCATCTTCGGATGAAGATGGCCCCCAAAAATGATTTTTACATTTTCCAACTATGTTTGGGTATCCAAACTCATAACGTATATCTGGCATGGATTCCACTCATCCCATAGAGTAGGAAAAATTTCAAACTCCTTAAATCCTAGAGAAATATAAAACATATTGGTTCTATCATATTCATCATATTTGCCCATTTGAACTGTTTTAACCTGCATAAAAGAAAATCCATTTTTCTTTGCTTCTGATTTAGCTATTTCAAATAGTTTTTTACCAAGACCTTTTCTATGATAATCTTTTAGAACACCCATTGCTGCCAGTTCAACAGTATCCTTCCCCGTCTGTTTCAAATAAATAAATCCAGAAGGAGTATTATCATCGAAAGCAGCAAAGAAACTCTTACCCTGACTATCTTGAATATACTCTTCTCTAGCCTCAGGAATACCGAACCATTCCGGCAATGCCTCAAGAATGTTTCTCGTTATTTTTTGTTTTTCTGAATCATCGCATATCTGTCTTATTTCCATTACTTTATTTATCTCCACAGATTTAAGTTTGTCTCTCTGTCACTTGTTTATTTTCCCATTCTTTGAGTTAAGTTGCAATGAATTTTCGAAAGAAGAAGTATGAGACGGGTACAATAGATTTGCCATGCAGATCTATTGTCACGTTGCGCTCGCCTTATAAAGGCCACTTCGAAATATACGCCTGCTAAACGCAGGTTAATAAAAAAGCGCCTGTCCCGTCTTTCAAGCGAGCTTGACGCCGATACAGACGCTTTTTTATTCACCATCGCAGGCGATGGCGATATTTCTCGCGGATTGCATGGCTCGCTGCTTTCGCAAGTCGCACCCGCGAGGAGGCAGGCGAAGACTGCCGAAAAGCGGAGAGTAGCGAATGAATGCCTCCTCGCGGGTTCGCTTTCCCCGTCTCGCACTCGCAAAACAAAAAGGACATCCGATTGGATGTCCTTTTGTTTTGCGAGCGCGAGACGGGGATCGAACCCGCGGCCCCCACCTTGGCAAGGTGGTGCTCCACCGCTGTGCCACTCGCGCATTTATTCTGTTGCGTGTCGCAACAAAACATATATTACATGAATGCCCTTGGTTTGTCAATAAAATATTGAAGAAAAAAGCAATTTTAATAATCGGTTGCCTAAGAGGGACTAGAGTACTATAATAATATGTGAATATAGGCTTATCAGGAGGTAGTTGCGATGAAGATGTATGACAGCAATCTTTCATCTTTATTCAGCTCTTTGAATAACCAAAATTCAATAAATTACAGCGATTATGCCCTCATTAAAAAGGGCTCTTATCAGCAACTCATGAAGGCGTACTATTCCGAGGACGTAAACGCTACAAGCGGTTCATCCAAGGTATATACACCCAAGCCTTCGGTAAGAGACGTCGTTACAGGTAAAGCCCAGAGCACAGCTAAAAAGGCTCCTGTTACAGATGATACCGGCCTTACCCAGTTAAAGACAGATGCCAAGACTCTTAAGGATACCGCAGATAAACTCGCTTCTGAGGAAATGTGGCAGCCTGTACAGGGGAAGATTGATACAGAGAAGGTTTCAAGCGCTGTAAAGGACTTTGTAAACAATTACAATACTGCACTTGAACAGGCCGCAAAGGTTAACTCGAAACCTGTTTCACAGACAGTTAACTGGATGACCAGCCTTACAGGTACCATGTCCAAGACTCTTGCCAAGGCAGGTATTACCGTAGGCGTTGATAATAAGCTTTCTTTGAACGAAGATGCTTTGAAGAATGCCAGCATGACAACGGTTAAGTCTTTGTTTGAAGGCAAATTCTCTTATGGCAGTCAGATAGGAGAGAAGGCTGAGAGCCTTTCAAAGGCTTCCGTAATGAGTACCGGCCTTTACAACAGCTACGGCCAGGCACAGAGTACTCTCTCCAGTATGTTCAACTTCGGAATTTAAAATATGCATAAGTAAAGCCCGGATGATTTCCGGGCTTTTTATTTTTGCGTTTATATAATTGACGAAGTAGAAAGGTTAGTCAGATATACCCAAATGTTTTCAGAATAAACAGCCAGAGTGTCATGGTAAAGGACATAAAAAGAGTCGTGGTCATGACGGCAGAAGAGGAGATGCTTCCTTTGTGCCCCATGTTCTTGGCCATAATGAAGCTGGAGCTGGTGGTGGCGCTTCCGAGCATAATAAGGGCAGCCACAAGCTTTTCGTCTCTGAAGCCCAGGAAAACCGCAAGGGGCAGAAATAGAATGCAGAACAAAAACAGTTTATTGAAGACTACAAGAAGGAGAGGCTTTAGCTTCTCCTTTATGTTTTTGAATTCAAAGCTTGCTCCCAACGCGATAAGTGCGAGAGGAGAAGCCACATTGGCAAGGTAAGTAACGGATTTGACGAATATAACAGGCTGGGGAAGCTTCAGTACTGACCATAAAAGTCCCGCAATTATCGAAAGGATAATAGGGTTTGTAACAAGGGATTTAAGGGTCTTTTTAAATAAGGCCTTTCCGGATACACCCTGGTTTTCAGGAGAGGTCAAAGAAAGCACAAGAACAGCCACTATGTTATAGATGGGTACAGAAGCCACTATCATAAGAGCCACCATTGCCACACTGTCGTAAATGTTGGTCATGAAGGCTATTCCAAGGGTGGCAGCGGCGCTCCGGTAGGAGGCCTGGATGATTTCGCCCCGGTCTTCCTTTGCCCTGTCGGTCAAAGAGAGAAGACCGGCGATAACAATACTTACTACCGTTGTTACCGCACAGAACAGAACAAACGTGTTATCCCACATTGCCACAAAGTCCTGCTTCGCAAGATCCATAAAAAGCAACGCCGGCAGAAAGATTCTGAAAACCAGTTTATTTAGGACTTCCGTGGGCTTTTCGGTAAGCCAGTTTAATTTTTTTAAAATATATCCCACCACCATAATTAAAAATATGGGCATGGTGGCATTTAAACTGAAAAGAAGATTTGAAAGCATGGGTGAATTCCTCTTTATATTCAGGATAGATTTCTCTATTCATAATAACAGAAATACATTTTCCTGTGATATATTAAATATATATACTTTTTACTTAATTGTTCAGACAGGAGATAGTGGAAATGGGAAAAACAGGGTATTTAAAAATTACGGGGAAATTTTTTGCGGTTTGTATGATGGCATTTGGCATATTGGCAAAGAAACTGGAGGCCGATGCCCTTGAACCCACACCGGAACCGTACGGAGACATTACAATTAATCTTTTTGTGGCAGCTATCGATCCAACTCTTACTTCTATTGACGGAGGAACATACCAAAACGGGCAGACTACCATAAAGGCATCGGAGTATCTGGGATTTTCTTTGGACAATTCCCTTTCCATGTGGATTAAAAACTTTGAAGAAATATCCCATAACAGGGTAAAGATTAATGTTGTGGATACAGTCATTATTGACGAATTTCCAAAGTATAATAGGACAAATTCTTTGGATAATGAATCTTTTCAGAGAATATTTAAAAAGGACGATTCGGGAAGAGGGGACTGGTATTCAGGCATTTTTGACCCGGATTATGCACAGTACGATAACTGGGGAGAACTAAATTACAAGTACTACATTGATAAGCTGGATTTGGTAAATAAAAAGAACGCGGGCGAGTTTGACATGCTCTTTTTGATAGGAATAGATCCTTTGTCGCCTTATGAAACCTGTATGGCGGGAAATCACACTTTCTGGATAAACGGCGAAGGAATAAAGGCTGACTGTGATAACTTTGTAATTATTACACCAACCTTTTCAAGACAGGATGGGTCAATTGAAAACATCGGTCATATGGCGGAAAGTATGTTGGGATATGCTTACGGAAGCGTGGAGTACATGAAGAACTCTCTTGACGGAAGCGATTATTCTTCATTGAACGACTGGCAGAAATACTGTTTGTGCAAGTTTATCGCAACACCTGACACAGAAGTGTACGGATACGGAATGGTGCACTTTTCACCCAACTCCGATTCGGATTATGACTGGAGCAACAATAAGGCCGTGAATTACTACACGGACTGGCAAAACGCAGAAGGAATCGAAAAATTTACCGCTGACAACGCATATCTTAAGGATTCACGGTTTAACTACAACAACGATCCCTGCATTTCCCATCACAGATGGTGGTTTTATAACATGCCCTATGAAGACGGTCGTGACGAGGATGGTTATTTAAAGAACTGGTGGAGATACATTTTTACTCCTGATTATGTGATAAATCTGC
>JAZQNE010000027.1:0-25071 GCA_045627185.1 Lachnospiraceae bacterium | reverse complement strand
TTTCAAGGTTGTTTCATTATTCGATTATCAAGGTGCTCTCTCCGAAGAGAGAAAAAAATTAACTGTCCGCTTGTTTGTTCCGTTCTCGCGGCCAGCAAAAGAGAGTATAGCATCATCAGTTTGTTTTGTCAACAACTTTTTTAATAAATTTTTTATATTTTTTAAAAACTTCAAAAGCGCTTATTTTGGGCGTTTTTCAGGGCATCGCGTCCGAATTGTGTGAATTGTGTGAACAAAGAAGGGAGTTGCTCAAACAACTCCCTTCAGCACATCTACATCTTGTTGTCAGCCATTATTTTTGCACAAGATGAACGGCAAATCCACCGTACTCACCCTCTGCATAAATTGCCTTAAGGTTACCCTTGGCATCTTTTTTAGCTGTTTCAGGGTCAAACTTAACGCCTCTTCTCTCAAGGTGATACATTGCTCTTTCAATATAATTCGTTCTGATTGCAATGTGTCCGTTAGTTCCAAGATATCTTGTCTTCATTATTTCAAGGCCGGTTCCTGCAAATATGGATGAATTTCCAACCTTCTTCTCAAAACCGAATACATTTGAGAAGAAATCTGCTGTAGAATCTGCAGCTGCATCGTCATCACAGTTAATACCAATGTGTGCAAGTTCAAAACCAAGCATCTTGTTTACAGCCTCAGCAGTCAGTTCACGGATCTTGTCAAACTCGCCCGCATTAATGAGCTTATCGCTAACCATCCAGCTTCCGCCGCATGCAAGGATTTTCGGAAAATCAAGATAAGAAGTAAGATTGTCTGCATTAATTCCGCCTGTGGGCATGAATTTCATGGTTGTGTAAGGGCCTGCCATAGCCTTAATCTTTGCAATTCCGCCCGATGCTTCTGCAGGGAAAAACTTAACTGCTTCAAGACCAAGTTCAAGTGCCTGCTCAATTTCTGAAGGAGTAGAGATACCGGGAGTGATAGGAATATTTTTTCCTATACAATACTTTACAACTGTCGGATTAAATCCCGGAGAAACAATGAACTGTGCGCCCGCTGCAACAGCTCTGTCGACCTGCTCTGTAGTAAGCACGGTACCTGCGCCCACGAACATATCGGGATATGCTTCGCACATTTTGCGAATTGCTTCTTCTGCAGCAGCCGTTCTGAATGTAACCTCCGCAACGGGAAGACCACCCTCACAAAGGGCCTTCGCAAGCGGCACTGCATCCTTTGCGTCATCAATCTTGACAACAGGGATAATTCCAAGCTTCTGGAATTTTGTCAATACTTCATTCATAGAACTTTCCTCACTTTATTCAAATTATCAAACGATACCTGTGCATCCGGGCCCGGGCCCGTCCGCCGAACCGTTTATTATCAGAACAAACCTTCAACCTTCTTGGTAATGAATGCCATTGGAAGATTATTATTATATAGGAAACTTAAAAACTTGTTATCCGAAATTGCCTGGAGCATGCTCGAACCGAAACTTGTTGCACCAAGAAGAGTAACAAGCGCAAATGCAATCCAAACGATGAAAAGTGCAAGAACAAGACCAAGAGCAGCACCAAGAAGCTTGTTTGCCTGCTTGAGACCGGGCAGTTTGTTAACAAGATCAAAGAACTTATCAAGAAGCTTCAATACTACAACTGCAAGGATAAACAGCACAATAAAGCATGCGATATGGATAATGAGTTTTGCTATAAACTCAGCTGTCGCATTTGCCAGATTCAGTGATGTTTTGCTGGCGCCCGAAAGGATTCCGGAAGCAATTTTGTCCTTAATTACATCAGGAAGGTTGATATTCTTTAAGTAATCATCTGTTGACGGAATTTTGTTTGCAAGCTCCTTCAGCTTCATAACAGATGCGATTTTATCTGTAAGACCGGTCATAAGTTTTTCATTCTTGCAGATGGCATTTGCCACAGGCGAGCAGAGAATAGCCGCAAAAATAAGCGAAACGAATGTTGTTGCCGTTTCAAAGAGCATATTGGTAAAGCCCTTTACAACGCCAACAATTATACCAATCAAAAGAATTGCAATTACGATAAAAACCAGATATTTCATTATTTTCTCCCCCGTTACTTTGATTTACGGACAATTTATATCACCGGTGTCATTTTGATTTTACCGACTTGACCAGCTGCATCGTTGATACGGCATTTTCCTCAAAGACCATAAGCTTGTCCCTGCCGTTAACCGAAATCAGCTGTTTAATCTGACGTGAATCAAAGTTTCCGTTATAATGTACTACATTGTCTCTTCCGACAATCTGGCAGGCATAATCATTGTAAAACAGAAAACTCTTTCCAAAAATCATTACCGCCTTAAGATTGTCATTGCTTGTACTTTCAAAAATGCGATTGCCCTTTGCATCATAGGCCTGTGTATGCGACACGGTTTGCGTGGATTTGCCGCTTTCCATAATTACAACAACTCCGTCACCCGAATCCGCACAGAGAATCGGATCGGTACAGATAATTTCCTTTGAAAGAGCAGGAATTTCAGGGCATGAATAAAGTTTGATGCCGTCATCAAAAAAAGCACAGACATTGTTCGCATCAATAAAATCCACGCGCGGAGCCACCTTATCGTACTTGAAAACACCCGTCATCTTGTTGGAATAATTCTGTCCGACACCGCCAAAATTGTAGAACGTAATCCGTCCCGAAGCGTTGTCTCCGTCAACCGCAAGATAGGAAGTAACAAGTCTCGCACCATCCGATGACAAATCCATATCAAGCGGAAATCCGTTCTCTGCCTCAGTTGTTTTAATGTCAACCAGCAGTTCGCCCGAAAATGAAACGATGCGGATGAAATCATCCGAACCATCCTGCATTCTGGCTGCAACAACACCGTTTGATGCGCATTCAATCTCAGAAAGGTTGTACGGAACCTCAACTGTATTCACCGTTCCCGTCCCATCCGTGATGTAAAGGACACGCCCTTCGAAATCGCCAAAAGCCGCATATTGCCCGCTGATATCGTAAAGCGGGCTGTTCATGCTGAACGATACATTCCAAAGGAGTGCGCCCATGCTGTCAACAGCTTCGGCACCATCGCGGCTAATACGCACATAGCCTTCCGGATACGGGACATATTTTGTTGCCGCATTCGCCGTAAGCTGCTCTGTATAGCTTACTTCATAGGAAATGTACGGGTCGGTCAGTTTCCGGTAAACCAGCCATCCGCCTGCTGCGAGCGCACCCACAACAAGCAGGATGATGATTACAATCAATATTTTATTTCTTTTCTTTTTCTTTTTAGCTGCCATTTTACTGCTGTTCGTTGTTATTTGCCTGTTCTGCGGCAGGCGCCGTGAATTCCTGCATATTGTAATCTGTTACGGGTGTCTCAACAGGAGCTGCCTGTGCATAAGCGGCATTGTCAAAAGCCGGAGCCGCCTCAGGTGCGGGAACTGTCTCGGCAGGAGCTGCCTCTGCGGGTGTTTCCTGTACCGGAGCGGGCTGTGCGGCAGGTGCTTCGGGAGCCGTAACAACTTCTTTAATATATGTAAGTGCTTCTGCAATATTATTAGCCTTACCGGACTCAATTGCAACAATAAGTTTATCAAGAGTTTCTACATTAAGGTCAGCCTTGCCAATAAGAGGCTCATACTGCTTTGTAATAAGAAGACCAAGTTCCTTTGCGCGATCGGAAGCAGTCTTTTCCTCAGCCTGTCTTGTAACAACAAATTCCTTGAGTTCATTGAGTTCGGGCTGATTCTTCTCAGTAATCTGGTCATTGATCATCTGCTTTGTCTCATTCTCGAACTCCTTAAGAGCTGCCTTCTTCTGCTCGGTAATATCATCAATTTCCTTTGTCAGCTTGTCATTTTCAGCATCATACTGGCCAAGGTCGTACTTGCTCTCATCTTTATCCTTACGGACGTGACGTGTGATGGACTTGATTTCTTTCTTGTTTGCGCGGATATCACGACGAATCTTTGCAACATCAACAAAGGTCTCACGGTGATTTACCTTGGTGAGCTTGGAAATCAGCATATAGCCGCCAATAAATACGATAATGCATGCAAACTCAATCAGGACAAGCCAGATTTCCCTGCGGGAAGCTTCCGGAATAAGAAGGAAATAAATCAGGCTTGGAATTGCAATAAGCGAAACAAGAATAGCCAGAATGAGAATAAGCACTTCACCTAAGGTTCTTGGCAAAAACAGCGAATAGAAGAACTCGGTATTGAAGATATTTGAAACACCGTCACGCTTGAAAATAGAACGGATTTCAAGCTTCTGCTCACGGATTTTCTCACAGAGTTCTGCGGTTTCATCGCCGATTCGCTGAGCCTGCTGCTGATTCTTGTCCTTTGTTTTTTCTTCCTGAACAGCCTTAATGCGCAGTTTCAGAGTTGTAATTTCGGAGTCAAAAGACTTCTCAATTTCCTCTTTACGCTTTTTAAGAGTAGAATCAATTTCATCTTTGATAGCTTTTTCTTTTGTCTTAACGGATTTCTCGCCTTGTGCAACAGCATTTCTTGCTTCCTCAGCGCGAGCCTTAACTGCTGCAAGTTCTTCAAGTGTTGCCTTAATTTCCTTACATGTTTCCAAACCATTGTTCAAAATGTTTTCTGCCATAACCCAATGCCTCCTTATAATTCTATTCTTCCTTCAAGTGCTCGAAGAAGTGTGACTTCATCAATACATTCCAGATCTCCGCCAACCGGCACGCCGCTTGCAATTCTTGTAACCTTTATCCCGGTAGGTTTAACAAGCTTGCTGATATACATTGCGGTAGCCTCACCTTCAAGGCTTGAATTTGTAGCGATAATAACTTCATCAACATCGCCCTGCAGACGCTGCATAAGCTCCTTCAGACGAATGTCCGCCGGCCCGATTCCGAGCATAGGCGATATTGCTCCGTGAAGCACATGATAAACACCGTTATACTTGCCGGTTTTCTCATATGCCGCAAGGTCCCTTGTGGTCTCAACAACCATTATTGTTTTGTGGTCCCTTTTCAGGTTAGAACAAATCGGACACTTTTCTTCATCGGTCAGGGTGCAGCATTCCGCGCAGTAGCGGACATTTTCACGCGCATCGACAAGAACCTCTGCAAGATGCTGAACCTGTGTTTTCGGAAGGTTTACGATGTGAAACGCCATTCGTTGTGCGGATTTGCTCCCTATTCCGGGAAGACGTGAAAGCTCATCAATCAGAGCCCCGATTTTTGTGCTGTAATATTCCATAATTACTCCGAATCAGAATATGTTATCAGAAAGGAAGTCCTGAAAGACCGCCTGTAAGAGCACCCATCATGGCCGATGTGTCAGCCTCAAGCTTGCGGAGTGCTTCGTTTGTAGCTGCAACAATAAGGTCCTCAAGCATTTCGATATCATCAGGGTCAACAACCTCAGGTGTAAGTTTAACGGAAAGAACTTCTTTCTTTCCCGAAACCTTAACAGTAACTGCACCACCGCCGGCTGTAGCCTCATATTCCTTTGTTTCAAGTTCCTTCTGCTGTTCTTCCATCTGACGCTGCATCTTCTGAGCCTGCTTCATCAGATTATTCATGTTTCCGGGCATTCCACCGCCAAAACCATTGTATTTTGCCATTTAATCCTCCTTAAGGGTTTCCCCTGTTTAATCAATTGATATAATTTTTAATCCTTCCAAACCCTTAAGTCTGGAAATATCCATAGCATTTTTAACCTTTGTGCTATGATTACTTACTTCAAACGCAACCGTAACATGGCGTTTCAGCCTGTTTTCGATTACTTTTTCAAGAGCCTCTGCCCCGCCTGAATTGTTCATAAGAAGAAGGTCGAACTCAGATTGGAGAAGAATCAGAAGCCTGTTTCCCGAATCAACCGTAGGCGTAGCTCCCGCAAATGTAGGCCTGAGCGAATCAGGCAGGTCCTCATCCGCAAGAAGAGTCTTCCAGTTTGCGGCAACCTGACGGATTTCCTCAGGAAGTGCCTCCGGAATAATTTCCGGAACCGCTTCAGCCGGTCCTTCATCTGCCGTCTCACGTGAGAAAACAGCACCGTTTTCGAAACAATCCTCAAGTCTGCGGATACGCTCGAGGATGGCGTCATCATCCTTGTCAGTCTGCGGATTGCAGGCCCTTATCAGCGCAAGCTCCACAAGAATTCTCTTCTGGGTCGCATTTCTGAGGGTATTCGAAAGGTCGGCAAAATCACGGATATTCCGCATCAGCATTGATATTTCCGCCGCCTGTGCCTCATGATTGAGAAGAGCAATCTGTTCGGGCGAAATCTCAAGTATCTCAACGGCACCGTCGCTTGTTTTTACAAGCAGAAGATTACGCATATACCATGTGAAATCCGAAACAAACTGTGAAAGGTCACGCCCGGAATTGACAACACTGTCAATAACCTCAATGCACTCAGCAACCGAGCCTTTCCGTATGTAGCGAAGCAGCCTTGCGAATATCTCAATGTCAACCGCTCCAAGAATCTCAAGCACACGCTCATATGTGAGCTTCTGTCCGAAGCAGAACGATATGCACTGGTCCAGAAGACTCAGCGCGTCACGGAATGCGCCATCTGCCTTGCCGGCAATGTACCGAAGTGCCTTTTCTTCAGCATCTATGCCCTCTGTTTTGCAAAGTCCCTGCAGATGTTCCGTAATCAGCTCATTCGGGATTCGTTTGAAATCATAGCGTTGGCAGCGCGACATGATTGTAATCGGAATTTTGTGGGCCTCTGTTGTTGCAAGAATGAAAACAACGTAAGCCGGCGGCTCTTCAAGCGTCTTTAAGAGTGCATTGAAGGCGCCCGGTGAAAGCATATGAACTTCATCGATGATATAAACCTTGAAACGCCCTTCAGTAGGTGAATATCTGACTTCATCAACAATTTCACGGATATTGTCGACACCGTTGTTGGAGGCGGCATCGATTTCTATAACGTTCATTGACGTCTGCTGCTTAATGGCAAGACAGGTAGGACACTCATTACACGGATTGCCGTTCACCGGATGCTCGCAGTTTACTGCTTTTGCAAGCACCTTTGCGACCGATGTTTTACCGGTTCCACGCGTTCCGCAGAACAGATACGCATGTCCGATGCGGTCAGAAACAATCTGATTTTTCAGCACCGTAACGATGTGATCCTGGCCCTTTACCTCATCAAAATTGTCAGGTCTGAACTTTCTGTAAAGTGCAGTGTAAGACATTTTCTGCTCCTTATCTCTTTAATTTCGAAATTCCGGCTTCATATCTCAGAAGCCCCGTAACCCGCTCTTACTTTCTCCAGATATCAACGTAGTAGTAATAACGGTTATTCATGTAAGCATATTTCTGCCACGGACTCCATTTCAACTGAGCTTCGTAAACAAACTCATCACGAACGGGATAGCCGCCATGCGTTGCGGAGGCATCGTTATAGAGGTCATAAAAGTAATCAAGAATTACTCCCGCCTGATTTACGCTTGTATACAGTTCTCCGATGATGCACCGCTCACCCGTTTTATAAAGCGCACGTAGCTTAAATACTTTTTCCCCGCCGTCTTCTATGGGGAAGCCGGCCTTTTTAAGTTCGGCAGTCAGTTCAGCCGAAATCTCCTCAATATAAAAGCAGCGCTTAATATCAGCTTCCGACATATCCTTTGTTTCAACAACAGTTCCCGGAGGAAGCAGTCTCATAATTTCGAAAAAGTCCGAAGTATCAACAACCGCCTGCGTGGGAACAGGTGTGATTACCGTCGGAAGCGCTGTCGGCGTCAGCTCCTTCGCAGGAGTCTGCGTCAGAGAAGGCGTCACATCCTTTGTTTTTTCACACGCACAAAGCAGGATTATAATTGCAAAAGCAAACAACAACTTATATTTTTTCATAATCAGGGTCAATCCTCATCCTCTTCAATCACCTGTATTTCCATATAGTCAAACGGGATGGTTTCAATAAAACTGTCCTGACTGAATCTGGTTTTATCAAGTTTCTTGAATTCTTTAATATTCTTGTCAAGCCAGATAGGCTTTGCAAGATCAAACCGGCGGCAGATATCATCAACAGCCGCAAAGACCTTGGCCGTGCGTGACATTTCCGCCGAATCGTTTTCTATAACGACATCGCGCAAAATATGGCTTTCCTTGAAAAGCTTTGCCCACATTCTGAACATAAAAATCAACCTCAGATAATATTAAACTGGAAAACCTGGTCAAAGGTGCGGAGCATCTTGAAATTGCCCTTGGTGGAGATGTCTCCCGACATAAACGAGCCTTGGAAAGTGGTGCGTCCGTGAACAAGTTTGTCCATCGTTTCACGGTTTGTAACGGCAACCACGTCAGCATCGGGCTTGTCTCCGTAATAGCAGCTCATGTTGTTACCCTTAACCTCAATAACAAGCGACTTTTCAAGATCCTTAATCTGAATCATGTAGGAAACAGCGAAATCGGGACCCTGTGCACGGTAGTTCTCGCGCAGACGTTTCAGGTATTCCTGACGGTCATTGTCATCAGCACCGGAAAGCATTCCGCTGAACAGGCTTGTAAGCTCAGCGATGTCCTCCTTCTGCTTCTGAACGTACTTGTCATCAGAAACATAGGCTGAAAGCTGCTCGCTTTCCTGAGGAGATGCAGCGATTGATGTATAGTGAATAGCAGCTTTGCCGACTGCATTTGTGCTGCTGGGCATCATGCGGAGTTTCTGGTTTACGGTGCGGTAGAGCTCCTCTGCCTTCTTCTCAACATATCGTGAATAATCGGGAACAGCCTCAAGTTCTGCACGGTTTTCGGCATATGCGCAGATTCCGTCGCAGGGCATTCCGCCAAGCAGCTCCCATGCGCGGACAAGCGTTTCCATCGCATCGCGTTCGCCGATTGTCTGTGAAACCGCAACCGGCAGCATATAGAGCTGACCGATACGGTCTTTATCGCCATAGAGCCAGCATGCATCAAGGAACTGATGCAAAAAGCCGCCTATGCCGAACCATTCAACACTTGCCGCAAGAATAACGGCATCAGCATCTTTCAGAGTTCCCGGCAAAATTGTGAGCCCGTTTTTCTGCTCGTAAAGATTATAGCGTGTAACCGAAACGCGAAGCTCTTCAAGTACCTCCGTCAGCTTGTCCATGACAAAAAGTGTGGGGTCATCAATAATTCCGCGTCCACCGTAATAAATATTAATCTTCATAAGGGAACTCCTTTCGTTTCATGGTAAAGATAAGGATAAATCCAACAATTATTCCTGCAATCAGGCCGCCGATATGGGCTGCATTGTCTACCCCGCCCTTGGAAACGCCGATGTAAATTGCAAGCGCCAGATAAACAACTATTCGCTGTAACGAAAATCCCCGCGCGCTGTCCTTTTTAAGAAGGAGAAGGGCAACCATTGCTCCAAGCAGACCGAAGCCTGCCCCTGAGGCACCCGCACAAAGCGAACTACTCATGGTTCTGTAATTATAGAACAACGATACGGCGCTTGAAAGAATGCCGGTCGATAAATACAGAATAGTATATCTGACCTTGCCAAAAGCCTCCTCCAAAACATCTCCCAAAAGGAAAATCATCAGCATATTTCCAATGATGTGCTGTATGCTGAAATGCAGGAATGTGCAGGTCAAAAGCCTGTAATACTCATGTCCGTAAATCACGTAAGGCCAGTAGTTTCCGTATTTCTCAATAATGCCCAACCCGACATCATTCGGTGTAAAAAGGTCCGTAATCAAAAACAGCAGGATATTTATTATTACAAAAATGTGATTGGGCGATTTGAGGAATTTTCCAACCGTGCCCTGTTTTTCGTAATCCAAATTATAACTCCAAAATTTATTTTCACAGGTTTTTGCCTGCGTATCAGTCTTCTTCGCCAAACATACGGGCGCAGGCAACTGCTTTATGCCAGCCTTTCAAAAGCTTTTTGCGTTTTTCTTCTTCCATTGCGGGCTTAAAGCTTGCGGAAAGCTTCCAGTTCTCACGGATTTCATCTTCATCCTGCCAGTAACCGGTTGCAAGACCTGCAAGATAAGCAGCTCCAAGGGCTGTTGTCTCAATACATCCCGGACGGTCAACACGTGCATTCAGTATATCTGCCTCAAACTGAAGCAGGAAATTATTCGCTGAAGCGCCGCCATCAACCTTGAGTGCGGTAAGATCAACGTTTGCATCCTGTTCCATGGCGGCAAGAACATCTGCCGTCTGATATGCAAGTGACTCAACAGCCGCACGGATAAAGTGCTCCTTCTTTGTTCCGCGTGTAAGTCCAACGATGGTTCCGCGCGCGTAAGCATCCCAGTAAGGTGCGCCAAGGCCGGTAAATGCAGGAACCATATATACGCCGTCCGTATCATCAACGGCTGTGGCATATTCCTCTGACTGAGGTGCATTTTTCAGCATGCGGAGTTCATCGCGAAGCCACTGAATTGCAGCACCGGCAATGAAAACACTGCCCTCAAGAGCATAAACAACATCATTTGTGCGGCTTGCAGCAATTGTTGTAAGCAGGCCGTTCTTTGAAACCATAGCCTCATGGCCGGTATTCATAAGAAGGAAACAGCCTGTGCCGTAGGTATTCTTAACATCACCCGGCTCAAAACAACACTGTCCGAAAAGTGCAGCCTGCTGGTCACCGGCTGCCCCGGCAATGGGAATCATCTCACCCAGAAGACCGTCCGCAGTGTGTCCGTAAACACAGCTTGAAGGCTTAACTTCAGGCAGCAGAGACTTCGGAATGTTGAAATATTCAAGTATTTTTTCATCCCAGCACAGACGGTGAATATCGAAAAGCATCGTTCTTGATGCGTTTGTATAATCAGTTACATGAACAGCGCCTTCTGTAAGTTTCCAGATAAGCCATGTATCAACGGTACCAAAAAGCAGTTCACCTGCCTCTGCACGCTTACGTGCGCCGGGCACATTGTCAAGAATCCAGGCAATCTTTGTAGCAGAAAAATAAGCGTCCGGAACAAGACCGGTCTTATTTCTGATTTCATCCCAAAGTTCTGTGCCTCTGATTTTTTCAATATAATCAGCCGTGCGGCGGCACTGCCATACAATTGCATTGTAAACGGGTTCGCCCGTTTTTTTGTCCCACACGATAGTTGTTTCACGCTGGTTTGTGATACCGATTCCGCTAATCTGTTCAGCCTCGATTCCCAGTCGGGCCATAGCTTCGGCAGCAACACTGATCTGTGAAGACCAGATTTCCTTCGGGTCATGTTCAACCCATCCGGCCTTCGGATAAATCTGAGTAAATTCCTTTTGTGCAACGCTGCAGATTTCACCCTGCTTGTTGAAAAGGATACAGCGGGAACTTGTTGTTCCCTGGTCAAGAGCCATTACATATTTCTGCATATTTTCCCCCCGAAACGATGCGCCTTCTACGCGTCATTTTAAATGGTATATCACTTATATACTATAATACAAAATCTTTGAAAAGACAAGAAATGAATATGAAAAAGGAGTGCCGAAAGCAGGCACTCCGTAATTTACTTTTTTATGAAATTCAAGATAACCGGCGGGAAAAATGATAATTAATATTCGCAAGTCCAACCGAATCATTTGCTTTAAGTGCAACCTGTTCTCCGGGGCTGAGACGGATTCCGTTTACAAAACAGCCGTTCAAAGACTGCATATCCGTAAGGTAGACGATATTATTCTCATCCTTTGTAAGTTTCGCATGAATGCGCGAAATCTGCGGCAATGGCAGTTCCGCATCATTATTGGCGCCTTTTTTCCCTATGAAAAACGGAAACTTTGATATATTAATCAGCTGCCTTCCGTCCTCAGATTCCAGGCAATACTCGGAATTCTCAGGTGGGGAAAACAGAAGAGTGGTCTTTTCGGCAGGCGCCTTTGGCGTCTTTCCAAGAAGTGACCCGATAATCCCTTTTTTGCTTTTTTTCGGAGAAAAGGTGTCTTTGTCATCACCATGAAGTTCATACACTTCACCCGTTTTCACGGTTTTAATCTTCCCGAATTCGGGCTTTTCCCTGTCCGCCTCAGTACGCTCATTCTTAGGCTTTTCAGGTTCGGCAGATATCGGCTTTGCTCTGTCAGGTTCGGTATTCACTACCGGAAGCCCGGGAATCCCGTTCAGGCTCATATTTTTTTCAATTATGGCTCGCATATCATCAAAATTGCATATGGTTTCCTTTGTCCGTCTGTAAAGCTCATAAAGAGTAACTACCGCACGTTTGTCATTGTAATCAAGACGGTTCATAAGAAACTCAAACAGTTCCGAAAACTGCTCGCGAAGCTGCTGCCCGTACCCCGGGAGGCAACAAACAAACGGATCTCCGTTTGCATCCTCAAAAATGCAGTCTGCCCGAATAACAAAGTCCTGCTCATCAAGAAGGTATTCCGATGCCTGCGTGACTGCCCTGATTATTCCCAAAAGAACCTGCTTAAGCTTCCTTCCGTCAGGCTTTTTCTCCTCACAAACCTCACTGAAAGGACGTCTTCCGTCGGTTGCAAACCGAAACCGCACATTACCGTTATTTCTTTCGGTAACAAACGGCAAAACGTTTGGCAGCTTGTTATAAAAAATCATTTTTTCATAATACGCGGGAAACTTCTCCTGCCCGGCAACACCAAGAATCAGCTCACTTTTGCCGATATCATTTACATATTCTCTGTTTAACATCTTTCATCCCTACTTCTATGTATTATTTCACAAGCCCGTACCTTACAAGTTCCTCAAACACCACGGAAACCAGACGGGTTTTCTCTTCCTTGCCGAAAAGAGGCATAGAAATTTCATAATGAGCTGTTCCGACTTTGGTGTCAAAAAACGCCCAGCCGGGCATGATCGACCTTGTTTTCAGGTCGACGGTCACCTTCAGCTCCGTAGTACTCTTCTTTATGTCCGGTTCCCTAAATTCTGATATCAGAAGTGTTTTCGATGCATTTGTTTCAAGGTTTCTCAGTCCTTCATTCAAAACTGTTTTTTCATCTTTGAAAAAAATGCGTGCCTTGGAAAGAGCTGCAAAATTAATAATTCCGTCTGTTTTTCCGTCAAGCTGCTCCCTGATTTGAAAAAGAGCATCATTCAGAAGGCCTTCTGCAGCAACCCTGTCATGTAATGTCAGTCCAAGCTGCAACAGCCCCAAAATAATTGCAAACAGCATTGGAACAATAAATGCCGCTTCAACGGTAAATGAACCGGACACCCTTTTTATTTCAGATTTCAACCGCTTCTCCCCTCCGTCAGTGCCATCAGAACTCCAATCACAGTCCCGCAAAACAGAAACGGGACAAAGGGAAGTGACCCGGAAAGCCTGAGTTTCCTGAAAGCCATCAGGACCATACTGCAAAACGCCGTCAAAAGCAGTCCGTAAAACAGGCAGGTCACGCTGCATAAGCCTCCCAAAACCGCTCCGCAAATGCACAAAACCAGTCCGTCTCCCATTCCGATTTTTCCTTTTGTCACGCGCGCAAACAGTAGCATAAAGCCTCCCGGAAGCAGTCCGCAGATTGATGAAACAAGCGTAGTTGTCCCCATAATTATTCCGGTTATAGCAAGCCCCAAACTGATTGCTCCGCCAAAAATCAGCGTCCGCGCTTTTATCTCTTTTGTTTTCAAATCCTGAAAAGCGCAGATTGCAAGGAAAATCAGCACCCAGCCATATGTAATCCACCTCATTGTATCACCTTTCTCCCGCGTCACGTTCCGCGCAACGCGAACATAACGGAAGATCTATCTGGTCAAGTGTTGTCTCAATTACTGTTCGCCTGAGCGAAATACAATCTTCCCTGAAATGATATCTGTCTCCATAGAAGTTTATCCACACTGTTTCCGGCTTTTTTCTTCTGTTTGCACAGTGTTCGCAGGGATAATACTTCCCCTGTTTATAATTTCGAAGCTCGCCAACCTCCGCAAAACTTACGGCCTCAGTTGTGAGCATCAGATGTGTACATTCAGGGCTTGTGTGGTACACCGTTCCGTTTGGCGTGACATAAACAACCGTCTTATCCTGTGCTTCTTCTTCTGCATTTTTCAGGGAAATCTTTCCCGAAAACTGCCCGGCCGAAGTCTTCTGCGTAACCGTAACGGCCGGTGCAATCCGGGAAATGAGAGGTACTTCCACGCTATATGAAATAACAATGGAAACGCAGTTTTCACTGTCATTAAGCGCCGATTTTGAAAAGCGGATTCCGTTCCACCCGTCAACCACCCTGCCTGATTCCAGCAGTTCCTTATCAACATACCCCGCGGTTAGAAGTTTAATGGCATAATCGTCAGCATAGCCGGCAAGCAGCTTAAATACCGTTCCGCCTAGCGGAATTTTTGAAAGGATTTTCTCCCTTTCATCCTCAAGCACAGCATCAGCGCAACTGTACGCATATCCGTAGGATGCTATATCCTCCGCCGTGCGGTCAATTGCATTCTGAAGCATGTTCTGGACCTGCATAAGACGGAAAAAGAAACAGAATGCCAGAACAACCATAATAAATAACGGTGTAACAAGAGCCGCCTCTACAGTAATTGATGCCCTTTCTGCAGCTGCAGGTTTCTTCAGATATTTTTTTATTAATGGTCTCTTCATCATACCGTTAAACAGTGTCTTCAACATACCATTTATGTCTTCAACATTCCTTCCCGCCTACTGATTTCTGCACATGGCAAATCTGTTCTTTGTGTGGATGGAAAGAGAGTATCTCAGTCCCGGGAGAGTATTTTTATTTTTAAGAACAGATTTACCACATGCAGAAATCAGTATTTTGTGCCATTCTTCACCTTATAAACAAATCCCTTTGTACCCTTCATGGAGGAATAGGGCATTCCGTAAAACAATGCAGGCAGAGTAAAAGTCATTTCGGCATTGAAGCCGTATACAAGTCCCGCCATCCTGAAGTTGTCATCCTTTAAGCGAAGGTTTTCCTGAATCATATCCATTGTGCGCATATTCTGCGTTTCCTCCTTCTCAAGAAGCAGAAACAGCAAAAGATATGTGTTGTAATCAAGCCCCGGCGCTACAGGCTCCGGGCGGTTTTCAGCCTTTGCCTCAATTGCAGCGGGCGTCATAAAAAGAATTTCCTCAAAGCCAACCTGAAATGTTGTTTTGTCCGGCATAACCGCAACCTTTTTTCCCTGCATTATGGCGGATGTCTCAATCATGGCTTCATCAAACGCCCACAAAAACAGAACAATAAATTTCGCAACCTCCACAAGTACCGGAAGCCCGGTAAAACCAAGAGCGGCCGCGGCAAATGCTTTCGCCTTGGTACACTTGTCACTGTCACTCAGGACATGAATAAGACAAAATGCAGTTCTTACAAGCACCAGGCGGTTTATAAAGGAGTTAAGGTTCTCCTTATCGGTAGGTTCTCCGCTCAATATGTATTCAAGCTCATATTTCAGGGCTTTGTCACTTTCCTTCACATAGCTTCCAAAGTGATCCGTCAGATACGCAAGATATGCCGCCTTTTCGGCAATAGCATCCGTACCCTCCAAAAGAAGTTCCTTTGCAGCACCAAGCGGTGAATCCTTAAAAAGCGACAGAATAGAGGAACTGTCTATATTTGCTGACAATCCCGCAGAATCATCGGCGGTGATGCCAATGGTGTTGCTTGGAAGATCATCGCCCTTAATTTCCTTTTCCGAGACCTCAGCACAGGAAGGGAGAACAAGCCCGGAAACTCCTGATTCTATGAGTGTTTTCAAGGATTTCAGCGGATTCAGGCCGTTTGATTTGAGTTGAATTCCCGAATAATCAAACCACAGTTTCTCAAAACTGTATTCCGAAACAGGGATTTCAGGACTTTCGTAATTTTCAATTTCCCCGGAAGACTCAAGAATCGACGTGATTTCGTCCAGAATTACTTTGTCTTTTTCAAGAGTGTTTCTCATTCCGTCAAAATCAGGAACACGGTCCAGGCCGTCAACATCGTTTCCAAAATATTTTTTCATCTCATCAAGGCCTTCGCAAAGTGACTGATAAAGCCCTGAGTCCAGCTGTCCGACCATTCCTGCCAGTTTTTCGCCGTAACTTATAATCTTGGGCTTTGCCTCACTTCTTCGGAGTTCTATTTCTTCCATGGTTTCCAAGGCATCTTCGCATGCTTCCTTACAGCCCTTGATGAGTTTCTTCAATTTGTTTTTCTGACTGTTAAAGTTTGTTTTTGTAATCAGCTGTTCCGCTTCAAGAAGCAGTTTCCGTGCCTCAAGTGCTGCTTTTTTCACTGCTGCTTCAGCCTTTTCCACAACAGAACCATCTTCCGCTTCCTGCGAAACAGCATTGATTTCTGCTTCTATTTCAACAATTTGTGCTTGTGTTTCGGCATATTTGCTGTAGTCCCCGCTCATCTTGTCAAGATACTCCATGGGGTCCTCATATTTCTTCTCAAGCGCATCGAAAAGCTCACTGTGATTAACCTTCACGGAAGTCATGGTGGGTGTCCCCGAATACATTTTTTTCACAAAAGAATCAGCTATTTTTATTTTGCCAAACAGATTCTGCCGGATTCCGTCTTCATCGCATCGAATCCCGTCAACATCCTCAATAAGCCTTAGAACTGCACTGTCAATCCCGGAAAGCGCCTGTCTTGCTTCGTTTTCATAGGTCAGGATTTCTATAGCTTCATCTGCCTTCTGAAACAGTCCAAGCGTCTCCAGAAGGTTTTCGACAAGCATGCCTGTCCCGCGATATTCCATATATTCAACAGCCTGCTTTCTGAAAAAAGCCCCCTCATAATCCGTCAGTCTGACACAGTCGGTTACCTGCACTTCCACAGGCTCGTATTTCCACAAAAACAATCCCGAATTCGATGTGTTTTTATCAATCATCGTATCAAGACGGTTGTTAATAACCGTACGTCCGGCTTCGCCGGAAGATTCGCCTGTATTTTTTCCGAAAACATGGTAATTTCCAAAGAGGAGTGCGTCGAAATCTGCAAGAACAGCCTCTGTAGAGAGCCGGGCAGCGTTTTCAACCAGGAAACGCCCCGCTGCCGCCCTCGCAGATTCCAACGCCGATGTCAGAACAGCAAGCATAACAAGCAAAGTCAGTGTTAATGTGACTGTGATTACGCCCTTTTGTGCCTTCATGAGCCAACAATCACATCCACATTACTGTTTACAGACTCAAATGCAGAACGGACAATGTTCGTAATCTGAGTTCTGAAAATGATAACAAGACCAATCAGGACAACAAGGATGAGAAGAATTTCTACAACTCCAATCCCTCTGTTATCTCCATTTAAGCCCGCAAAGGGCTTCTTAATTGCATTTATTATTTTTTTCATGATCCCTAACCTCTTTTCATCTGTTTCTGCCGGGCATACCATAAGCGCCCGGTCTGTTTATATGTTTTGGAATGCCGGAAACATAATCATTACAAGCACAATGAACAGCATTCCGGCCATTGGAATCAAAAGCTTTGTCCCTGCTTCTTCGCCAAGTCTTTTTGCTGTTTCTTTTCTTTCTTCAAAGGCGTTGAGTGCCTCCTGCTCAAGCATGGGAATAACAGACCTTGAACCTTTCACAAGATTCTGCTCAAGCAGCCCGGAAAAACGCAGATACGGCAAAAGTCTGCACCGTTTTCCAAACCGTTCAAACGCAGTAACTTCAGAATAACCATTCTCAATTTCACGCAGAGTTATGCACATTTCCTCATATACAAACCGGTTCTGTCCACTTTTCCTGTAATTGTTCACAAGCCTTTCCCACGCCCCACGCATAGTCATTCCGGCCTCCAGAAGCAACAGCAGTTTTGAAATAAGATCCGGATAATCGTTCAGCATCTCTTTTTCTCTGTTTTTAAGCTGTTTTCTTCGCTTTTGCGCACCGGAAAACGATACAATCAGCACAGCTGCCAGTGTCAGCACTATCAGCATTGGAATGGTTTTATCCACCGGCGTTTTCCACTTAAGCCCGGTACCCTCAAAATCACTCGGGAGCTCAATCCATGCGCTTTTTGTGTCAGCCTCCGCCGAAAGAAGATAGTTCTTCAGTTTTCTTTCAAAGCTGATTTCTTCAGGCTCTTCATTAACAAGCAGAGGAAAAAGCGACACTACCCGTTCCTGTTCATAAGCAAACATGGTAACCCGTATTTCCTGAACCACACCTTCCTTTGGACGTTCTCTTCCTGTTGGCGTGCCATCATAAGAAATCCATGCATAATCAACAGGCTCCCAGGTCAGTTCAATTACCGTTCCCGGAATGTTCTTTATAAAGTCCATATCCCCGGCCACTGCCCGACCACTCGGATACAGCTCATTCAGATAATTTTCCGCATAATCAAGAAGTGCGCTTATTCCCGAATCCTCAGGCATTTGTTCCCTTATGGTCAGGTCAATTTTTCCGGACGATTTCCCGTCTTTTCCTTCCCCTGTCCAGTTTAAGGTCACATTCTGTCTGCCGTCACCCGTCTTCGGTCTGATTATTTTCCCATCTGAAAGAAGACTTTTTACCGGACCTCGAGCTGCCGCAACAAGACAAATCAGCGCTATTGCTGCAAATATCAGCATTAAAACGCCCTTTATGTGTGAAACCCGTTCCTCATGTCCGAGTTTTTCTGCATCCCTGCCAACATACAGCTCCGCATAGGCCTTTGAATTGCGTGCTTTCACCGATGCAGGCGTTACACGGTCCACCAGGTCACACAGCCGCAAGGCCAATATATCAATTAATCCTTTCCTGTTTTTTGACTTCTTCATCCTTTCCACACACCTTCCAACATTCCGACTCTCTTCACACTCTGATATCCGTAATTCGGAATACCAGCAGAATACAGCCAACATATGCAAGCAGCAGAACACTCATCAGCGCCCTGCCTATAATGCCGGAATACAGAGGCATAAGAAAGCTTTTGTCCATAAGCTGAAAATAAAGAATCATTCCGGGAGGCATAACCGTCATAATGCCTGCTTCCAGGCGTTTGCTCGCAATTACCGTTTTTATTTCACGTACAACGTCTTCCTTCTCTGCAAGTGTCCTTTCCGAAGAACGGATTACCCTGAGAAGGTCGCCCCCGCTTCTTTTCGTAATCGAGAAAACCTCTGCAAAGCGCTGAATATCCTCATCTTTGCTCCTTTCGGCAAAGTTTGAAATAACATCCTCCACACTTCTGTTCATATAGAGCTGACGCACCATTCCGCTAAGTTCCTGCACCATAAAATCCTTTGGCGTATAAATCAGACTCAGGTCACGAAGTGCCGAAACAAGCGCACCTTCAGGCGCCTCACCCGCTTCGGTCGCACCTTCCATGCTCCCCAGAAAATCCAGAAAGCGGCTTCTTAGTTCATGTCTTCTCTTATTTTTCTGACGATTCTTTTCAAGACGGATTGCAAATAACGACAAAGGTGAAAACAAAACCATTGCAACCGCACTCCTATAGAAAAGCCAGGCAATTACAGATGAAACGGCAAGACCTGCAAACACGGTAAGGCACAAATGAACCGATGTGAACCGATAATCCCCGTACCACTGCTCATTTGCAGAGGCCGGCCCGTCTGAGTTTTCCGTCGTTTTGAAGTTCACCAGTCGCTTTAAGCGTTCCGTAAATCCTGCCGTTTTCATCTTCTCCTTCCTCTTCAAACGAATAGAGCGGGGAAATCCGCACTTCTCCCTGTCCGCAGTCAACAACCTCACTTATTTCAAGCACTCTTCGACTTTTATCACGCATTCTGCCAAGCTGTACAATAATATCAACCGCAGACGCAATCTGGCTTCGGACCGCCTGTAGCGGAATCTCTGCCGAAAGAAGAATCATTGTTTCAAGTCTGCTGATAACATCCCTTGGTGAGTTTGCATGAACAGTGGAAAGAGACCCATCATGACCCGTATTCATGGCCTGAAGCATATCGATTGCTTCTTCGCCGCGCACCTCTCCGACAATAATCCTGTCCGGACGCATACGAAGGCTTGTTTTGATCAAATCCCTGATTGTGACCGCATTTTTCCCTTCAACATTCGCACTTCTGGCCTCAAGTGAAACAAGATTCGGCATGTTCTGAAGTTTTAGTTCCGCTGAATCTTCAATGGTGATTACGCGCTCTTCAGGCGGAATAAAGCCGGACAGAACGTTAAGAAAAGTTGTCTTTCCGGAGCCGGTTCCTCCGCTTACAATCATGTTATACCCGGCTCTCACAAGTGAACTCAGGAAATCCGCTGCCTCGCGCGACAAAGAGCCAAGCTCCAGCAGTTTTTCCATACTCATTACATCCTTGGAAAATTTACGAATTGTAATTGTCGGTCCTGTTATCGAAACCGGGCGAAGCACGATATTTACGCGCTCTCCGCCCGGAAGACGCGAATCCACAATAGGAGACGCCTCATTAATCCTGCGGTTCGCAAGCGCCGTCATTTGCTGGGCAACATCCTCAAGACGCTGAACAGACTCAAATGATCCCTCAAAACGTTCCAGATGCCCGTTTTTCTCCACAAAAATCGCACCGGGACCATTCACCATAATTTCCGTGATTGAGGGATCTTCAAGCAAATCCTGAAGAATATCGAAACGTCGCAGGCTGTTGAAAACATCTTTTTTCAGTTTCTGTCTGTCGGTAACACCGATATAACTTTTTCCGGCCTCCTCAGCAATGAACTCATCCAACACCTTCTGTACTTCAGAATCTTCCACTTCACGGGTAAAATCCATGGTCTCCAGCACATGCTGTCTCAACCTCTGCTTAATTTCAGTTCTTTTTTGTGCATCCATATCATGCCTCTTCCATTCTCACAAGAAGTTCCCCCTGACTCGCAAAAGCCAATTGGCGCTTCATCTCGGAAAATCTGTTTTCGCCTATCCGGCCTTCTGTTTTTTTAATAATTATCCGGTCACAGGCAAGAAGAAGAGGCACAGTAAAGCTCTTAAGAGAGCACAAATCCAGAACTATCCTGTCATACCCGCAGGAAGCCATAAACTCTATAAACTTCTCAATTCCCACAGGCGAAAGTTCGTCTGCATCAGCCCAGAATGCGTAACCCCAAAGACAATCCACTCCATCAATTCTTGTAATGAGATCCGTCACATCCGTTTTCTCTCCCTTGTTCAGCCTGTAAAACAGCTCAGAAACTGCATTTCTGCCAAGTACTACCTCATCCGGTCTGAAAAGCGTTGACAGTGCGGCAAACAACACTTTCTCACTCTCTGCACATTTTTTGGCCAGTTCCCAGGCATACTCCGAGCCCGATCCGTCATCCGAAGCGCTTGTTATTCCTATGATTTTTCCGGAAATCACGTTTTCATCTGCAGAAAAAGAACGTTCCTCTCCAACAGCTTTAATCACCTCCGATGCTCCACTGTACCTGAACACAGCCCCCGCCATGTTTTCCGCCGGAATGTTCTCACACAGGACAAACAGTTTCCTGCAAAGAGCCTGCAAAGCAGCTATATCCGCAGTGTTCTCTTCGCACAGCAGTACGGCTGAAGGATTATTTTTCAGATAATCTTCCAGCAATGTCCTCTCCGCAAATGTCACCGCAGAAAAGCCGCCTGTTTTATTCCTGTTGCAGTAATTCATCAGCCTTTCCGAATACACAGTATCTTTATGAAAAATAACCAGTTTCTTTTCTTCCAACACGTTTTTCCTCTGCTAAACTATTTTCTTTTTGTGTCTGCGATTGTAATTTGCCCGCCATAAAAAGTCAACTTTTGTAAAACCTTTTCGGAAATTTACACTAAAATTGCATTAAAAAAACAGCACCTTGACGGAAGATGCTGTCTTTTTTATGTGCATATTGTCGATTTTATATCCCGTATTTTCTACATTGGTCAATAGGGCAATTCTCTGGGGGGCATCCCCATTGACTCACCCGTATCAACTTACAAAATTATAAACTTCATCTGCTTCATACAGTTCAATTCCTGCTGCTTTCATTGCGTCCTGGGCCTTGTCAACATCAGAAGCTTTAATAATAACCGATGCATTCGCACCTGTTGAAAGAATATACATGTACTCAACATTGCAGCCTGCTTCAGCAACCGTATGAAGAATCTTCTGAAGCATTCCGGCACAGTTGGGAACCTTAATGGCCATAACAGGAGTAAGCTTTGCCACAAAACCGGCTGCCTTAAGGGCCTCCTTTGCCTTGTCCGGTTCGGAAACAATCATGCGAAGCATGCCATATTCTGCAGTATCGGCAAGTGAAAGAGTTACAATATTAATCTGCTCTTTTGCAAGGATTGAGGTGACCTCCTCAAGACGTCCCTCGCGGTTTTCGATAAAGACCGATAATTGGTTTACTGCCATTTTTCCTCCCTTCAGATAAGCTGACGCTTATCGATGACACGCTTTGCCTTACCTTCGCTTCTTTCAAGCGTCTTGGGCTCGACAAGCTTAACCTTGGCAACAATTCCGAGTGCCTGTTCAATTGCTTTGGAAATCTTGCGGGTAAGGTTTTCGAGTTCACGAATTTCATCAGAGAAGAAACGTTCCTCAACCTCCACCTGAACCTCAAGCGTATCAAGATTATTGACACGGTCAACAACCATAAGATAGTTGGGGCTTGCATCGCCCATCTCAAGAAGAACTGTTTCAATCTGGGACGGGAATACATTTACGCCGCGGATGACAAGCATATCGTCCGTACGGCCTTTGAAGCGTGACAGACGTGCAGTTGTGCGCCCGCAAGGGCATTTATCATATGAGATGCTGGTAAGATCCTTGGTTCTGTAACGGAACAACGGCAGTGCTTCCTTTGTAAGCGGAGTGAAAACAAGCTCGCCAACCGTTCCCGGAGCAACCGGTTCAAAGGTATCGGGGTCAACAATTTCAGGGATGAAATGGTCTTCCCAGACATGAAGGCCGGTGTGATAATCACAGTCACCGGCAACGCCGGGCCCCATAACCTCACTAAGACCATATATATCATGGACTTTTATTTTCAGACGCTTTTCAAGCTCATTTCGCATTTCCTCTGTCCAGGGTTCTGCGCCGCAGAAAGCCGTGCGAAGCTTGATTTTATCAAGTTTGCCCATTTCCTCAATCGCTTCGGAAAGGTACATAAGGTATGACGGTGTGCAGCAAATGCCGGTAACACCGAAATCCTCCATCATAGTAATCTGTTTTTTGGTGTTTCCTGTGGACATGGGAATAACAGTTGCGCCAACATTTTCAACACCGTAATGAACGCCAAGACCACCTGTGAAGAGGCCGTAACCATAGGAAACCTGGACCTTGTCGTTCTTTCCGATACCGCCCATTGTCAGAACACGTGCCACGCATTCCTCCCAGTTTTCGATATCACGGCGCGTATAGCCTACAACGGTTGCCTTTCCCGTTGTTCCGGAGCTTGCATGAACTCTGACGATTTCTGATTCGGGAACGGCAAAAAGGCCAAACGGATAGTTATCCCGCAAATCGTTTTTCGTAGTAAACGGAAGCTTTTTAAGGTCCTCAAGCCCGCGAATATCACCGGGTTCAAGACCGAGTGATTGCATCTTTTTCCTGTAAAACTCAACATTATGATAAACTCTGTCTACCATTTTTACCAGACGGGCGCTCTGTAACGTTTCTATCTGGTCTCTGCTCATACATTCTTTTGTCTCATTCCAAATCATAGGTTAACCTCGTTTCAACGATGTTCCTTCAAAAAAACATCACGAATCAGTGCTTAGTTTGATGACTATTTTTCGCTTTAACGTGCTAAATTATTTACACAATTCTAGCATTATTTCATGATTTGTCAAGGCGTCATTTAATTCCGACTGTTCCGTCGATTTTATAGTGTTCTATGCTCTTCCCGAATTTAACAACCGGATTACTGTCCGAATTAACCAGCTTGCGGAAATCGGTCCATTCCTTCTGCGAGTCGATAAGAAGCACCTTTACCGTATATGTTCCTTCCGGCAGTTCAACCGGCTTATAACGGTCTATTTCGGGTCCGGTTCCGTAAAGATAGCTGATGACCTTATCGTCCTTCATTAACACGAAAGCCCAGAATACGTTTAACGCATCCGTTTTTGCATAAGCATAAAAAGATTTTGAACCTTTATCCGGCCATTCTATTGTCTGACTGAACACCGTCATATCTGAAAGCACTGTGTTTTCCGACGCTTCAAGATGAAACTCCCTGCAATACCTGTCCATTTTCTTTACCTTTGAAGCGGATAATAAACAAAGTAAAACGACAATTGCAAAACCGATCCACATGATTTTGCGCTGCTTTTTATCGAAAATGCCTTTATAGCTTGAAACAAACCCGTAAACAAGCACAAGCACAACAAAAATAACTGTCGCAAGGACATATTGGTTTACACCTGTCATTCGGATAAAACTTTCACAGTCTGACGATCCGATAAAACGGTATTCCTTATAAAACAATGCAAATCCGATCCACTGGGCAATCTGAAAGAGCGACCAGAACAACCCTACTTTAATGAACAATTTACACCACTTGTTTTTAATAGCAGGCAAAGCCAAAAAAAGCCCCATGTAAATCAAAAATGGGAATAATATTCCCGCAGGTCTGGTAAGCGCATTATTACCTTCTGCCAAACGTACATATGCGTTCATTACCCCGAAATGGAATTCCTCAATTTTATCTCCCACAAGCAATCCCACGATAGCATGCCCACATTCATGAAGGATTAATCCCAGTTCACCGGCCAGAAAGAAAAAAATACATATGAAAAGAATTCTGATAATAAGATTTTGAGGCTGTTTTTTTGCTTGAGATTCATTTTCAGGCAATGTTTCATCATTGTTCATATAGAATAAAACCTCCCTATCCTTTTTATGCCGTCATCCGCCTCCTGATTAAACAATATCAGCGTTGTTTACAAATGCTTTTTAAGCTCACTATTATCACGTTTTTAACATCCCGTTCCCATCCATTGACTGCAGATTAAATCTGAACAAATTATCCATATTTTCGCCCTCTGAAGTATGTAATAAACACCCGAGCTTCCAAAAGGCGTGATTTGCCCCGAATAACACTTTACATCGCTAAAGCAAAAGTAAGAATTGTCTTTGTCTTTTTCAGATACTGATCTCCCAGCCGATTTCAAACGCCTTCCTGTTGATTTCGATGGTCTTTGCAGGAACTGTTTTTTCAATAACGGTAAGCCAGTCTTCCTTTGCAAAATCCATGTGTTTTGCAGCCATACCAAGCACAATAACATTGAATGTTCTGGTATTTCCAAGCTTCTTTGCTTCTGCCATTGCATCAATCTTCAGAACCTTGTACTTCTTCTCAAGATTTTCAAGAATGTTCTCCGGATACTCCGCAGCCCCTATAACAACCGGCATCGG
>JAZQNE010000026.1:0-95251 GCA_045627185.1 Lachnospiraceae bacterium | reverse complement strand
AATCAGCAAGGCGGCCGCATTTTTGGGCTCATTTGTCAACCTTTTTTGTAAAAAAAATAGGATTAGTTTTTTCCTAATCCTATTTAAATTCAATGTTTACCTAGTCTGAAGCTTAACTTAACGTTATTGGGACGGTTCTTTCTGACTCACTGCGCAGCAGTGAGTCAGAAAGATCCGTCCCCATTGACTCAAATGAGAGATGTTATAAGCCGGGTTATGTCTTGGATGATCATCTATCTTGACTGCCGGTTACCCGACAGCTCCCGCAGCGTTTGACGGCTGCGACGCGACGTACCCGGAAACACGGCGGGCAGCCGTATTGTTTCCTGTTTGTCTTGCTTCGGATGGGGTTTACACAGCCCTTTACGTTACCGTAAAGTCGGTGGTCTCTTACACCGCCATTCCACCCTTACCGCATAAAGCGGCGGTTTATTTTCTGTTGCACTGGCCTGGGAGTCGCCTCCACCGGACGTTATCCGGCATCCTGCCCTATGAAGCCCGGACTTTCCTCACCTTGCGGCGCGATCATCTGCACCTCTCAAACGTGCGTATTTTATCACGGAGAATAATGTTCGTCAAGTGGCTTTGTAGGCCAACAGCCTTCTGTTAATTCGAAGATTCTGATAAACACGGGCATATTCGAGATCATCGTAAGCCTCAATGTAATTGCGCGGGAAATCCTTCGCTAATCCGTGCTGCTCCAGGTAATCCGCGGCTTTGTTATAGGCTACGGCAGCATCATCGGCAGTTTTATATCGTCCCACGATGAAGTCACCGTTTATATGTATCCGGGCAACATAAACCTGCTTTTCATGGAAAAATGTCTGCGTTACACCGTGATAAGGATTGATTACCTCAATGTTTCCGCTTCTGAAATCCCATATATCCCCGTTAATGAAGCGGTAATCTTTGTCTATAACCGCATAATTCTTGATCCCGTAGCGTGAAAGGATGTTGACCTGCATTCCGTAATCGGCAACAAACAGGTGGCCGCCGCGCTTCTGGATTTTATGGTTCATATAGTAGAAAAGCTCTTCAATATCAAACCGGAGCGTTGTTTCGGGGTCAAGACAGTAATAGAAGAAACGATGCTGCAGGTAAATCGGATTCCGGCAGTACATGTGGTTGTCACGCAGATTCAGAAGCATCACCCACTTGTCAAAGCTTACTGCCTGTCCTGCTGTTGAATGAGCCATGATTTCACGCGGAACATTTTTATAAAAACGATGTTCTTTTACAACAACCTTCTGCGCAAGCTTATAAGCCTTGTTAGCGGCTTTTTCGGTAGAAAAGCTTCCAAGACTTATGTGCCTTCCTCTGTATGTGAAGGAAGACCTGTAGTAGGTTGTGCCATCTTTCATTTGTGAAGGAAATGCGCCGGCAAGTGCCATAATGCCCTCCAAAGTGGTATATATGCCTGAAGTCAGGCGGATTCAATGCGTAAATGCATTATTTAATATATAGTATAACCGATTTAACTCTTACAGAAAAGTTATTTTTTTGCCAATAATTTTACAGAAAAATACATAAACTTGACAGAAAAGGGTTCTTTGAATATAATGCCTAGAAGCAGTGGGGGGGCTGTAGAGAGGGTTAGACCGGTCAGACCGGAATCTAAGGAAAAGTTGAGAGATATTTATTATGGAAACAAAAGAGATTATAGCCGGAGAGTATATATTCCGCGGTGAGTCTTTAGCGGAAAATAAACCGAAGACTATAAAAAAACACACAGGCCGTCTGGCCGGAGTGATTGCGGCATTTATTGTTCTTGCAGCAGGCACAGTAACAGTATTTGCAACAGAAAACAAAAAGAAACCCGTTGAGACACCCGTTACGCCTGCTCCCGTTCAGAAAACTGAAGAAAAAAGCAGCGGAACCGTAGTTCCCAAACACCCGGTAAGCAGGCTCTACAAGATGCTTACCCCTACTGATTACGAAGAACTGTATCTGACAATTCCAAAGCCCGCACAGGACGATGCTATCTCAGTAGCAGATGAATCTGATGCAGACAGTTCCGCCATTCCGGTGGATACCGAAACTGAGGAACTGATCGGAATACTTTCCTATTCGGAAGACATTCTTGCATTGTACCGCGCAAGAGAGCCCGGCCTTCCTTCATACCTTACCTGTGAAATGAATCCGAAATATCATATTGATTTGACAGAACAGGAACTTAGTGATTTAATGACATTAGTTGAGGCTGAGGCTCCGAGTGAAGACATTTACGGTAAAATCCTTGTTGCGAATGTTGTATTAAACAGATATCTTGCAGGCTGGGGCAAAACCGTTCATGATGTAATGTTTGCGAAAAACCAGTTTACACCTACACAGAAAAAATGGTACTGGAATTCGATTGTTGTAACAGACAGCACACGTGAGGCCGTAACCCGTGCACTGAAGGGTGAGGATTATTCAAAAGGCGCTTTGTATTTCTTCGCATGGGAAAATCATCTTAACCTTTTGCGCGGCAAGGGCTGGAGAAGCAAACTTCAGTATCTGTTTGTTCATGACGGACATGCATTTTACAAATAAAAATTGACTGAAAGAGGTTGAAGCATATGAGTGAGATTTCTTACGTTAGTACCAGGGGCGGCAGCGAGCCTGTTCCCGCATCTGTAGCTATCTTAAAGGGTATTGCTGAGGATGGCGGTCTTTTTGTGCCAGAAAAGCTTCCGAAACCTGACTGGAACTTTGATGCCATGAAGGAACTGGATTATAGAAATGTCGCATTTACCGTGCTTCGTGAATTCCTTACCGATTTCCGTGATGAAGAACTTCTTGCATGCATTAATGCTGCATATGATGAGAAATTTGACACTCCGCTTGTTGCACCTGTTGTGAAAGCAGGAGATGAATATTTCCTTGAACTTTATCACGGGGCAACAGCCGCTTTCAAGGATATGGCTTTGTCACTTCTTCCTCATCTTCTTGTAGTATCGGCACGCAAGAACAATGTGAAGGATGAAATCGTTATCCTTACCGCAACTTCCGGAGATACCGGAAAGGCTGCTCTTGCAGGCTTTGCAGATGTTCCCGGCACCCGAATCATAGTGTTCTATCCGAAAAACGGTGTTTCCGCAATCCAGGAACGCCAGATGATTACCCAGGAAGGTGCAAACACCTGTGTTATCGGCATTTCCGGCAATTTTGACGATGCTCAGACCGGCGTCAAGAAAATGTTTACCAATGCAGAACTCAAGGCAAAACTTGCAGAAAAAGGGTTCCGCTTTTCATCGGCAAACTCAATCAATATAGGACGTTTGGTTCCTCAGGTGGCATATTATGTATGGACCTACTGCCAGCTCTTAAAGAACGGAGAAATCCATAAAGATGAGACGGTAAACTTTGTTGTTCCCACAGGAAACTTTGGAAATATTCTTGCCGGATATTATGCCAAACTTCTTGGTTTACCTGTTAACAAGCTTATTTGTGCATCAAATGACAACAAGGTTCTGACTGATTTCTTTGCAGACGGAACATATGACAGAAACCGTGAGTTCATCCTTACGGAATCACCTTCAATGGACATCCTGATTTCCAGCAACCTTGAGCGACTGATCTACATGGCTGCGGGCAATGATGCAAAGAAAAATGCCGAACTCATGAAGAATCTGAGTGAGACCGGCAAATATACGATTACTGATGACATGCAGGACAGACTTGATTCCTTCTACGGCGATTATGCGTCGGGCGAAGAGATGGCAGCGGCTATCAGGGCTTATTTTGAGACCGAAAATTACTGCATGGATACTCATACCGCAGTTGCTGCAGCAGTTTTGAAGAAATATAAAAAGGAAACAGGCGATACGCACAAAAACGTTATTGTTTCAACTGCGAGCCCTTACAAGTTCACTGCAAGCGTGCTTAAGGCTATTACACCGGTTGCTGCTGCATCGGGAAGCGAAAGCGATCCGTTTATGCTTGCCGATACGTTAGAAAAGCTTATCAACGTAAAGCAGCCGGATACAATCATTAAAGCCCGTAATTCCGAAATTCGTCACAACAATGTTTGTGATACGGCAGATATGCAGCTTATGGTTGAAAAACAGCTTGGTCTGTGATAAATAAATACAAAATGTTTCTGACGGGGAATGCGTTTGACAGTCCCCGTCATTTTTTGCTTTTGTTCGAAAAAAGGGTTGGACAATGCGCTTTTCATTCTTGATTTTGTTGCAAGAAAAGCCGATAACTAGTATAATGATAGTGATTGGTGGGAGTGGCCCATCGCGGAGGTGCCTATGAAAAAACCCCTGAAAATTACAATGATTCTGGCTATTTGCGGAGCTGTTCTGTTTGGCGGCGTGCTTCTTGCGTCATCTGCATCGGAATGGAAAGTTAAAACAGCAGGAGGAGTTGCGCCGGTAAGAGGCGCTTTTTCGCTTGCTCAGAACGAAACTGTTGATTTCAATTTGTTCCATGCTGACACTGAAATTGCTGTAGGTAATGAAAGTTATACCGTAACGTGGTCATCGTCAGACGAAAATGTTGTCTGGATTGACAGCACAACCGGAGAAGCTCAGGCTGATAAATTCGGTGCAATGCCGGGACCTGAGGGAAAGGCCGTAATTACCGTAAAAGCTGTCAGCAAAACAGACGGAAAAACAATTAAACGTGATTATACCGTAAATGTAAAGCCCGGAACAAAAACACTTATTACTACAATCAGCGGTATAAAAGAGGGCATTGCACTGGAGCCCGGTGTTGAATATACGCTGATTTCACGTACTTATGACAGGAAAAATGACGGGCTGACCCTTTCGTCATCCCAGCTTTTCTGTGCTTATTCAAGCGATACGCTTACAATTACGGGCGGAAAGTTTACGGCGCCCGAAAGAGGAACATACAGAATAGAAACCATAGGCTATGCAACGGAAGCTGACCGTGATGCGGGAATAAATCCCGTGTTAAGAGATGTGCTGGAGGTTCTTGTTTATGCTGAACCCACACCGACTCCTACCCCTGAGCCTACCGCAACGCCTGTGCCCGCAACACCTACACCTGAACCTCCTACGGCAACTCCTGTGCCGGAACTGCCTGAAGTAACTCCTGAGGCAACACCTACGCCGGAACCGCCTGAGGTAACTCCGGAGGCAACACCTACACCGGAACTGCCTGATGTAACTCCTGAAGCTACACCTACACCTGAGCCTTAGGAATCAACACCGGAATCTGTTCCGGTAACATGAATAAATAAAAGAGGCTCAAAATGATTATCGATATTCATGCACATATTTTTCCCGACAAAATAGCTGCAAAAGCAACAGACGGAATAGAAAAATTTTATGATTTGGCAATGTCTTCTGTCGGAACGGTGGATAACCTGCTTTTGGAGGGCGAGAAAGCCCAAATAGACCGTTTTGTTGTTCATTCCGTAGCAACTACACCCAAACAGGTTGAAAGCATAAATGGCTTCATTAAGGAGGCTGTAGCGGCCCATCCGGAAAAGTTCATCGGCTTTGCAACCATGCATCCCGATTATGAACATATTCAGCCGGAACTTGAAAAAGCCATGGCAGACGGCCTTAAGGGTGTCAAGATTCATCCGGATTTTCAGCATTTCTGCATAGATGACGAGTCTGCCTATCCGCTTTATGAATGTATTGAAGGGCGAATTCCACTTCTTGTTCATACCGGTGATTACCGTTATGAATATTCACAACCCACACGCATGGCCCGTGTGATGGACCGCTTCCCGAACCTGACCGTTATTGGTGCTCATTTTGGCGGATGGTCGGTCTGGGAAGAGGCAACGCGCATAATGGCCGGACGCAAAAATTTCTTTGTTGACTGTTCAAGTTCGCTTTACGCAATATCGCCGGAAACAGCAGCCGGCCTGATTCACGCATACGGTGCAGACAAGGTTCTGTTTGGAAGCGACTTTCCTATGTGGACACCCACTGAGGAACTTGAAAGGTTTAACAGAATTCTTCTCACGGATGAAGAACGTGAAATGATTTTATGGAAAAACGCATATAACCTGCTTTCGTAAGCTTGTGAAAATGAGTCACCGGGGACGGTTCTTTGAGTCCCCGGTGACTCATTCAATTGTTAAGAAAGTGTTACAAAAAATGATTTTTCTTGCTTTTCCGTAATCAAGCCTGTATGCTGATATCAGATGAACAAAACAGGTTGCTGCAGACATCGGATTTGTTCGGAAAAATCATTTGGAGAAATAAAGAATCATGAAAAAGTTATTATTAATAATTACAGTTGTTTTAGTGCTTGCAACAGGATGCGCAAATAGAGATACCAAGGTTACGCCGGCACCTACAACCGCACCTACGGATACACCTACAAACACACCAACATCTACACCTTCAAGCACACCCGCAACTACACCCACAACTGCACCTATTGCAACGGCCACACCAACAAACACACCTACTGTTGCACCAACATCTACACCTACCCCCACACCCATTCCCAAGTCAGTAGTTAAATCTCTGCAGAGCTTTATAGGTTCAACAAATCTTGGCGGCCTTTTTAAGGAAATGGAAGATCAGGGCATTAAAAGTAATATGATTCTTGTCGAGAGCAGCACACAGCCTGTGGGAACCGTACTAAATGTTAAATCAGAGGAATCAGAGATTCTGGTTACCGTTTCCGTTGGAGGACTGGATGAACCTGAGAGAACATATAAGGTAGTTAAGGAATATACTCAGGAAGAATTGAATAAAACAAAGCCTGCGACGGTAATTGTTGGTCAGGAATTAGGCGGGAAAGAAAAAGTATTAAAGGATAACCCCAGGTTTACGCCCGATTATGATTACTTATATTATCCAAGTTCGGATTGGTGTTATTATAATTGCGAATACTATAAATCCTGGGATTGCGAAGTAAATGAAAATGGAGATATTATCCGTGTAATTAAGTATTATGGTGACAATCAGTGCGTAATCGAAGATATCACTTATCTTGAAAAAACAGAATATGTTGACGCTTATGGACTGGAAAGTTCAATTGAAACTAAAATCCGGGTCGATTATTATGCCGCAACATTGGGCAAGTCTTCAGATGAAAAACAGCTGATGTCTTATGAAATTATTACTCAGCGGGTCAACTCATACAACTATTTTTCTTCATTTGATTTTTTGAGCTTGGTCGGCTCACTTGGAGGTTTTAATACTGAATCAGGCAGTCTTTACCGTGCAGACGGTACTCTTCAGTCAACAATGCAAGCCCGGTTCGATCATACAATCGGAACAGCCCAATATTCAGTTATGACTGTAACTATATATGATGAAGAAGGCAAGGAAATCAATAAAGCTTTTACAGATCAATTTGATCGATTTGATTTCGAAGGCGATATAATAACAATCGACAGATATGGCCGGAAGACAGTGACACCTGGATCGTATGTCGATGCTCTTCAGAACTTTATAGGTTCAACAGACCTTGGTGGCCTCATTGAGAAAATGGTTGAGCTGGATATTATTACAGAAAGTGATTTTGAACTTGACGCGAGCAGCACACAGCCTTGGGGAAGCATATTAAATATTGAAAATACATCAGATGAAAAGAAAATTCTGGTTACCGTTTCGGGGCATGGTGAACGTGAAGGATATAAAGTTGCCAAGGAATATACTCAGGAAGAATTGAATAGAACAAAGCCTGCGACAGTAATTGTAGGTCAGGATTTAGGCGGGAAAGAAAAAGTATTAAAGGATAACCGCTATTTTGAGCCTGGTTATTATCCCAGTACTGATATGTATAGTTATGAAGATTATAATTCTTGGGATTGTGAAGTAAATGAATACGGAGATATTATCCGTGTAATAAAGTATTATGATGACAATCAGTGTGTAATCGAAGATATCACTTATCTTGAAAAAATCGAATATGTCGACTATTACGGATTGGGTAGTGTAAAGGAAACTAAAATCCGGGTTGATTATTATTCTGCAACCTACGGTAAATCTTCAGATGAAAAACAGCTGATGTCTTATGAAGTTATTAGCCAGTATTGTGAATCAGCAACTCCCGATTTAATATATGATAATTATGACATTGCTCTTTTGTGTCCGGGTTGGAATTACGGAAGTGAATCGGGCAGTCTTTACCGTGCAGACGGCACTCTTCAGTCAACTATGGAAACCTATGCAAAGATCCCGATGTTGGCTGCTACAATGCACGGATGGGATGTAAAAACATTTGATGAAGAAGGCAAGGAAATAAATCACGGTTATTTTGATACCGATTCTCCTGAGTGGGATTTAACAATCGACAGATATGGCCGGAAGACAGTGACACCTGCACATATAGGATGGGAAGACGACGACACCTGAATTCTGAAATATTAAGGTATTGCCGCAAAAGTTCGGTTAAAAACAGAGAGGGAATCATGAAAAAGTTATTATTGATAATTGCAATTGTTTTAGTGCTTGCAACAGGATGCGCAAATAGAGATACCAAGGTTACGCCGGCACCTACATCTACTCCTGCGGGTGAGAACATTCCTACGGTGGACCCTACAGGCACACCTACGGTTGCAATTACAAAGGCACCCACGAATACACCTACTACAGTGCCTACAAATGCGCCTACAAATACACCTACTACAGCACCTACAAAGGCGCCCACGAATACACCTACTACAGCGCCTACAAACACGCCTGAACCTACGAAAAATCCCGATGCGCTGTTTACAGCTCAGGAACTTCCTATTATTGATGGTGCAACAGCTACGGCACCTTTTTATGAGGCAATTGTAGGAAGCCTTCTTGGACTTACCGCAGAAGAAGGAAAGGCATACTGCTTGTGCTCAACCACAACACAGGCATATATAAACCTTATGAATGGTACGGTTGATATGGTTGTTGGCGCAAAGCCTTCTAAAGAGCAGGAAGCCGAAGCTGCCGCTAAAGGCGTTGAGTTTGAGTATTATCAGGTTTTAAGCGGAGGATTTGTATTTTTCGTAAATACAGGTAACCCCGTTGACGGTCTCACGCAGCAGCAGATTAAGGACATCTATACAGGAAAGATTACTAACTGGAAGGATGTTGGCGGAAAAGATGAAAAGATAAATGCGTTCCAACGCGAAGAAGGCTCAGGAAGTCAGACCGGTTTGTACCGCTTTGTTGCTCCGAAGGAAGAAATCATGGCTGCTCCCCGTTTCTTCTATTATCCGGAAATGAGCGGCATTGTTGACGCAATAGCAAGCTATGACAACGGCCCGGGTGCAATTGGCTATTCATATTACTATTACGTAGCTAATATGTATTATCAGGATTACCTGAAACTGCTCAAGATTGACGGCATCGCCCCCAACAATGAAACTATTGGAAACGGGACATATCCTTATACCAATGAAACCATAGTTGCGGTGCGTAAGGGAACACCAAAGGATAGTGCGGTTTTCAAAGTAATTGATTATATGTTAAGCGATAAAGGCGCGAAGATTGCAGATGAACTTGGTTATGTTGTAGTAAAAAAATAAAAGTTCCGCGACAAAGATAAAATGTTTAAGGCGACTCTCCATTTAGTGAAGAGTCGCCTTTCGTTTATACACTTTTTTTAATTGTCTTTTTATTTCTTTTTTTCTTTTGACCGTTTGTCATTTATTATCTTCATTTCATTTGCGGTAATCTGCGTTACGTTGTTTTCTCTTGCCCACTCAACACAACCTTTAAGAACTGTGGGAAGGAAGATTCGCGGAACGTTCAGAATGGTTTCAAGAGCATCGTCGCTGAACTTGATTTTGTCGTCAATTCGGTCGGCAGCGTAACGGACAGAATCAAGAGACTGTTTGCGGATCGGAAGAAGCTCGGGAATCATGCGGGAACGTCTGCAATACCAGAAATTCTTGCTGTCACGGTAACCAAAATCAATAGGAACATTCGGAAAATCGCGTTTCTTAACGCCATTGATGATGGCATCGCGATATTTCTTTTTCATAATTATTTTATCAATACGGAGAATGAAATGGCAGCCAAACTTGCTTGTGACGCCGTTAAAATCATGGTAAGGAGGCTCGTAACCGTTAAGGTTTCCGGGAGCATCGTTCTGAGCTCCGTCAAGCTCACGCATCCATGTACATTCAATGGCCTGGAAGGCATCAGAAATAACCATGGGACGTATGTCTTCGGGATTTTCTTCCTGAATGAGGCTTGTTTCAAGCTTGAAGTTGCACTTCGGCATTTTGTCTTCGGGCTTGTCACCGGGCCAGGAAAGCTTTACGCATTCTTTGAAGGACTTGCGGCTGTCACCGACAAAGTTCAAAGCGCACTTGCCTGTACGAAGGATATTCTGGGCCGTGTTTGACGAATTCCTACATTCGAGCAGCATTGCATAGTATTCCTTACCCGCAATGTAATACGGCTGAACCAGTGAATAAGGCCCGAGAGTTGTTGACCCGTCCTCACAGAGTGTGGAAATAACAACTGTCGGCATGGGAAAATACAGCGATGTCTGATAAAAATTATCTACAACACGTAAAGTTTCAAAACTACTCATAATTTTACCTCCATTTTTGTGAGCGTGTTCATAAAAAGTATTATAATAGTTATACGGTTAAAGTCAAGCGCGTTAATTGTTAAGAAAGTGTTACAAAATCCGATTTTCCTTGCTTTTCCGTAATCGAGACTGTATGCTGATATCAGATGAACAAAACAGGTTGCTGCAGACATCGGATTTGTTCGGAAAAAAAATTGGAGAAGAAAAATCATGAAAAAGTTATTATTATTAATTGCAATTGTTTTAGTACTTGCAACTGGTTGTGCAGATAGAGATGCTAAGGTTTCACCGGCAGCTACAACAGCCCCCACAGAAACACCGGCAGCTACAACGGCGCCTACAGAAACACCGACTCCTACAGAAGTACCGGTTATTGATATAATTATTACTGATCTTGAGGACTTTGTAGGTACAATTGAACATGGAAATATGGTTAGAAAGTATATGCGGTTAACTGAGAACAAAAGCATCTATCTTGACGAAATATGTGACAGCGAGAGCGAACTCCCTTGGGGGACAATTACCGGATTTTCAAAGGTTTCTGAAAATGTTATAGGTTTCAAGATTTCAAATGGATATAAGTTTGCTAAAAACCTTTATAAAGAAGGTATGACTATCGATGAGTTTGCAAAACTAATTGAAGATGGCAAAGGTTATGACATTGAATGGGTTCCGGAAAGCGACAAACCGGATGGAACTATTTTGTCTGTAGAAGAATACAAAATGGATATTGTAGTTGGATATGCCGCCACTGTCATTCGCGTGGCCGGGAAAGAACGTGAAACAGATGTACTTCCGTCAACAGAGAAGCTTATAGGTGAATACTATGAAGAAGACCTGAACAAAACAAAACTTCCGGTTATTACGTTAGGAACGGATTATAATAATATTCCGGCTGAAAAGCAAACTGTTCATGATGAAAACCACCATGTGCTGAGAGAGTACGGAGACGCTTACGGTAATGGAGGCGACCCTTATTTATATTATGATTGTGAATACAACTCAGATGGTAAACTTATCAGAAAAATCAAGTATTACGCTGACAACAGGGTTGTAATTGAAGAATACACATATCTTGAGAAGAAGTGCTGGAGCAATGCTTTCGGACTTTGGGAAAAAGAAACTGAAAAAGTACGCTGTGATTATTATGATGCAACTGTAGGTAAAACATCAGATGAAAAAACACCCGCAGGATATGAAGTTTTTGTAACTTATTTTTCAGGAGCAGGTGACTATAATGACAGAGACATGGAAATAACAAACTTTGGAGTGGGTTACAGCTGGTCGGAAAGTAGCGTATACCGTGCTGACAATACACTCCAGGCAATCTGGAGTGTGGATAGTAGCATGAGAGTTGGAGATGCCAGCAATTGTGATTACTCATTCGAGTTGTATGACAAAAACGGTAAAAATCCGAAAAAGTATACTTGCGGGCATTATGATTTCGACGATATGGTTCGTATTGATGAATACGGCCTTGTGACAATTATCCGGTAATCGGGGTTAGAACAGATAAATAAAAAAAGAGACTGTAGAACATAGCGTGTTTTACAGTCTCTTCTGTATTTGTAGTATTTGTCTCTGATTGTAATTAATTAAACCAGTCTTTCAAGAAAAGGACTGATGAAATTGTAATCAGCTCTGGGGTCAAGTCCGTAATGCAACAGCGTTTCTGCTATAAAACGTGAAGGATCCGGCTGGGCTCCTGTTCCGAAGCGTTCAATCAGAGGACGGATAACGCGTTCGATTTGCTGGATGAGAAACTCATGATATTTGGTGTTTCCTGTTGAAACGGGACCGTATTCGGCGAAAATATCTCTGTAAATGTCAGTAAAAGAACGGATTGCGTTGAAGACATTACCAAAGCCTGTGGTGCAGGAACGTGCTCTTCTGCAGGCAACAGCGGCCTGCTTCATTTCGGCAATCCAGTCTTCGAGCATTATTTCCGCTACAAGCTCATCCTTGGACGGAAAATAATTATATACGGTTCCGGATGCTATCCCGCATTCATCGGCTACATTACGGATTGTCAGTGAGTGATAACCGTCAGCAAGTAATTTCTTTTTGCTGTAATCGATAACCATCTGGCGGACGTTTTCAATGATTTTAGGCATGTTATTTCCTCCGTTTTATGACCATGTTCAAAAAAATATTATAAACATCATTAAGACGGATGTCAATAACGTAAATAAAGAAGGAAAAATAAAACGGATAATTATGCTCTTAAGTCCTTCCTTTTGAAGAAAAGGAAGCCTGCAACCACTGAAACAATTGTATATGCCCCGAAAATTGCTACAAGCCTCCACTCGAGTCTTACGTCTGTCAGAATTTGTGCCGCATCGGCAAAGCAATAGGGAGTGACATATTTGAGCCAGTCAAGGCTGTCAACGATATTTGAGATGATTTGCAGGAAGTACAGCCCAAGCGATATTCCGAGCGAAATTCCAAGATTCGGTTTATGCAAAAAAGCTGAAAGCCCGAAGGTGAAACCTGCTATTTCAAGACCAAGAAAGAATTGAGCCAGCTGATAGAGCAAAAACGCCTTCATATCAATTGTTTCGCCGATTATTAAGAAAGCAATCAGACCGACTGCCGTACTTACTGCGTAAAAGATTACTGCAAAAAGGCCGATGGTGATGAGCTTTTGAAGCATTACCGTACTTCGTTTTTTGGGCGCCGTAAAAAGAAATTCAGCGGTATGAGAGCCTTCCTCACGACTGAGCAGGCTTCCGCCAAGCATGGCAAAGAGCATTCCGCCACCGATTCCCATTATCGACCCACCCTCAAGGCCGTAAAATCCAAGAGGCGATGCGACGCTTAGCCGGTCCATTCCGAAAGCTGCCGTGAAATCGCCCATGTTGGCGAACATATTGTTCAAAGAATCAGCCTGATCCCTGAACTCCGGGAACATCAGAATAACCAATAAGGTAATTCCGCATGTTGCGGCACACCAAATCCAGAACATTGTTTGATTTTGTTTCCATTCATGTTTTATGATTGTCATATTATGCTCCTGTAATTTTTGTCATATCCCGATTAATCCGGCAGATGGGGATTAATCTGAATAATAGTGCAGAACCACCTCATCAAGCGTGGGCTCGGTGATAGTTAAATCAAGGATTTCCCTGCCTGAAAGCTCCTTAATAAGCTTTCCGACCGGCTCCTTACAGAGAAAGTCTTCAACACCTTTTTCCGGCGTGACAAGATGAATGCGCTTAACATTGGAAGCGCCCAGTTCATCAACATTTCCCGATTTAATAATTTTGCCATCCCTGATGATTGCAGCATTTTTACAATTCTTCTGAATCTCGGAAAGAACGTGGGAGGAGAGAAAAACTGTTGTTCCTTTTTCGTTTTGTTCGCGCAGTATTTTGAAAAACTCCTGCTGCATAAGGGGGTCAAGGCCGGAAGTCGGCTCGTCAAGAATTAAAAGCTCGGGGTCGTGCTGTATTGCGCAGATGATGTTGAGCTTTTTCTTGTTTCCGAGAGAAAGCTCGCTGACCTTCTTTTTTGTATCGAGCTGCAACCGCTCAATAAGTTCGTCGCTCTTTTTGCTGCAGTTCATTTTTCGCAGATCGGCGGAAAATCTGATGATGTCACGCACGCTCATTTTATCGTAATAATTACTCTCAGATGGCATATAGCCTATTTTTTTTAATACGGCTGCCTGTTCGGAGGGCGAAACCTTATGTATTCCGCAGGGCATACCGCAGATGGCGGCATCGCCGGAGTCAGGCACAATCAGTCCTAAAAGGCATCGGATGGTTGTTGATTTCCCGGCGCCGTTCGGACCGATAAAACCGAAGAAATCGCCCCGCTTGACTTCCAGATTCAAATCGGTGATTCCACGGCTTTTCCCATAACTTTTCTGCAAATGATTTGTCTGTATTGCGTAAGTGTAATCCATTTTTTCCTCCTGAACCGGCAGTTGAAACCGTTCGCAATGTTACGGCACATAACCGGGTCCTTTTTTGAACTCTATGGTACAGTATTTGCAAAAAAAAACAATGCCAAAACAACTAAGACGTCATTTTGACATTGTAAGTTACATTTTATTTTTTTTGTAGTTTTCAAGCCATTCGTTTAATTCTTTTGTTTCCTTTTTGAAGAACAGCTTTATGAAAACAAGAAACATAATAAAATAAAACAGAATAAATCCGTAAAATCCCCATTCATAGCCTGCCGGAATTCCGTCAAACCACTTGAAACAGATGCCTGTTATGCAGGTCAGGACTGAAGGAACAATTATCCAGCATATTGAACGGATGGTGGCGGAGGCTTTGGAATATGTTTTATCCTTCCAGAACAGCAATGTCTGAGACCAGGCTGAAACATAGCCGAGAACGCTCATTTCCACAATGGTCCAGAACCCGATTGAACTTTTATTGAAAATGTAAATCAGAAATGCATAGCAGATCACATAGATGACGATGTGTGTGCAGGCCATCATTTCCGTTTTGATTTCTTCGCGCGCGAAGTGCATAAACTTATTCAAAATCACGGCCCCTTTCTGCTTTCATCCTTTCACGGAGAACTTTAGCATAATGTCTTGAAACAATAATCTTTTCACCATTTTCTACGGTTGCTGTTATGCGGCTGCCCATAGAACTTTCAAAATGATTTATCTGCTTGAGGTTTACCATACAGGATTTTGATATCCGGAAAAATCCAAGTGTTCCAAAATCATTTTCAAGCTGCTCGAGGGTGCTCTGGACTTGCCAGACGGAATCGTTCAGATAGGCAAAGGTTTTATTGTCAACCACTTCAAAATACAGAATTTCCGAGGGTCTTAAAAATCTGATTTTCCCATCGCAGGTGGCGCGAAGACCGGCATCGAAGCCTTCTATAAAACGGCAGAGCTCGTCAATGCGCTCATTCTTTTTTTGGCAGAGAATAACAACTTCTTCTTCGGCTGAATGGAAGACGTCTTCAGTGATTTTAATTTTCATGGGCCGACTCTTTTGATTCTTTTATTTCGCCGCGGCTCATGAAGTAAGCGATGGCGCCGCCGACCAGAAGCGTAGCAACGGAGGCAATGAGCGTTCCGACGGATGCGCTTGCAAGGTTATTGCCTATTGCCCCGAACAGTTTGCCGAGTGAACCGAAAAATCCTTTGAAACCGTTAGCTGATGCGATAATTTCCTTCATATTGATTGCACCGTTTTCGGAAAGAACAGAAACGAAAATTGAATACGGGGATGCGATTACAAGGCCCATAATTGCTGCATATGTGTAAACAAGTGCTTTCTTCATAAGGAAGCCGATAAGTCTTGCGATTCCCAGAATACCAATAATTACGCCGATTCCGAACGGAAGAAGAATAAGAACGGGCTTAGCCATTGCGGCAAAATCAAGCGCTTTGAGTGCATCGATAATCTCATTTATGCTGTTAATCAGGGTTGTGTAATAGCCGATCGCCATCATCATGGCTGAACCGCTTACACCGGGGATTACCATGGTTGCGGATGCGAGAATGCCTGCAAGAAGCATTTTGACGGCGGTAAGAACGGACGGTTCAAAGCTCTTTGCTTCGCCCTCTCCAAGGAAGGGAAGATAAATCATAAGAGCAAGGAAAACAATGAAAATCAGCCATGCAAAAACATTGATCTTGTGTCCGGCGATTTTTGAAAGAAGAAGCGGGATGCCGCCGAAAATCAGGCCGATGAAAAGGAAAATGGTCGGAAGCGGGAACTTTTCAAACAGGATTCCAATTACCTTGGCAAGTCCGATGATACCTATTACAATACCGATTCCGTAAGGAATAAGTGTAAGAATGCTTTTTTTGAATTTCTTGAAAAGATTGTTCACGGCATCAAGAATTTTATCATAGATGCCCATGGATACTGCGATTGTGCCACCGCTTACGCCGGGAATAACATTTGCGATTCCGATTGCGGCACCGCGAAGAATGTCGAGTAAGTATTTAATAATTTTCATAAAGCTTATCCTCCAAAAAAACTGGTTCAATTATACTTCATAAAGTTGTTAAAGGCAAGGAAATATCTATATGAATTCATTAACTGTTTTTGAGACTGAATCAAATGTGCGTGATTTCAAGGCGGAAAGAAAAATATATAAAATGTATAAAACTATTTGTTACCCAATATAATATTTGGTTGATTTCCCACTTGCGAAATTATAAAAATATGGTAAAATAATGCGTTGTATTTTGAATCAGCTTAAAAAATGGTGATTATTATGAAAAGAGAAGATGTTAGAAACATAGCAATTATCGCTCACGTTGACCATGGTAAAACAACATTGGTTGATGAACTTCTTAAGCAGAGCGGTGTATTCAGAACAAATCAGGTTGTTGAGGACCGTGTAATGGACTCGAACGATATCGAGCGTGAACGCGGAATCACAATCCTTTCCAAAAATACGGCTGTATTTTATAAGGGAACAAAGATTAACATCATTGACACTCCCGGCCATGCTGATTTCGGCGGTGAGGTTGAGCGTGTTCTTAAAATGGTTAACGGCGTAATCCTTGTGGTTGATGCCTTTGAAGGTCCTATGCCCCAGACACGTTTCGTGCTTAGAAAGGCACTTGAACTTTCGCTGCCGGTAATAGTATGCATCAATAAAATTGACCGTCCGGAGGCTCGTCCGAAGGAAGTAATTGATGAGGTTCTTGAACTTCTCATGGACCTTGATGCATCAGAGGAGCAGCTTGACTGCCCGTTCGTATTTGCATCCGCAAAAACCGGCGTTGCAATGATTGAATTAACAGATAAGCCTCAGAACATGGAGCCGCTTTTTGAGACAATCCTTGATTATATTCCTGCACCCGAGGGCGACCCCGAAGTCGGCACACAGATGCTTATCAGCACCATTGACTACAACGAATACGTTGGCCGTATCGGTGTTGGTAAGGTTGACAACGGCAGACTGAAGGTAAATCAGGAAGTTGTTATTGTTAACGCTCATGAACCCGGTGTTACCCGTAAGGTTAAGCTTAATAAACTATATGAATTCGACGGACTTAAGAAGGTTGAAGTTCAGGAAGCTACCGTTGGAGCAATCGTTGCAATTTCCGGTATTGAGGATATTCATATCGGTGATACCATCTGTTCCGTTGACGCACCGAATCCGATTCCTTTCCAGAAAATTTCCGAGCCCACAATTTCAATGGATTTCGTTGTAAACGATTCACCTCTTGCAGGTCAGGAAGGCAAGTTCGTCACATCACGTCACATCAGAAACCGTCTGTTCAAGGAGCTTAATACCGATGTTTCCCTGCGTGTTGAAGAAACCGACAATACCGATACCTTCAAGGTTTCGGGCCGTGGCGAGCTTCATCTTTCCGTACTTATTGAGAACATGCGCCGTGAGGGTTATGAGTTCGCAGTAAGCAAGGCTGAGGTTATTTACAAGAGAGGCGAGCACGGTGAAAAGCTTGAGCCTATCGAGCGCGCTTATCTTGATGTTCCGGAAGATTGCTCCGGCACTGTAATTGACAAGCTTTCACGCAGAAAGGGTGAGCTTGTGGGAATGTCAACATCGAGCGGCGGCATGGTTCGTCTTGAGATGCTTATCCCGTCTCGCGGTCTTATCGGGTATCGTGGTGATTTCCTGACGGATACAAAGGGTAACGGTATTCTGAACACACTTTTTGAAGATTATGAGCCCTACAAGGGTGATATAGAATATCGTCAGACAGGCAGCCTTATTGCATTTGAGCCCGGTGAATCCGTAACATACGGTCTGTTCAACGCCCAGGAACGTGGCACGCTCTTTATCGGACCGGGCGAAAAGGTTTACAGCGGCATGGTTGTAGGAATGAGCGCAAAGCCTGAAGACATTGAACTTAATGTCTGCAAGAAAAAGCAGCTTACAAATACACGTTCATCTGCCGCAGATGAGGCGCTGCGCCTTGTTCCGCCCAAGATTTTAAGCCTTGAGCAGGCACTTGATTTTATCGATACGGACGAATACCTTGAGGTTACCCCCAAGAGCCTTCGTATCCGTAAGAAGATTCTTGATCCGACTCTCAGAAAGAGAGCAAACATGAATAGAAAATGATTTATTGTGGGACGGTTCTGAGTCAGAAAGAACCGTCTCACTTGCATTATATGCTTCAGATTGGGTAAATAATGTTTTTTGACATAAATAGCACTTGACAAGTTTTGGGTCAGGTGCTATTCTCTCTAACAGAATATTGGTAGAGGCGCATTGATTATGAGTAATTTTGGCGAGGTTTCAGAGCCTGAGACCCAAAATGAAAGGATGATATGCCGAAGTAAAAATGCATCCTGATACCGTTTTTGCTGGTTGCCCGGTTAACAGCCGTGTGACTGTCACCGCTTTGCGGTGGAGCGCTACCTGAAGATTTCTTTTTGTGCACAGCACAATATGAAAAAAGTCTTTAGGCCGGCGCAAGTCGGTTTTTTTGATTTAAAAACCGGTTTGCCCTATTTGATATCCTAATTCAGAAAATTTTTAAGGAGAAAAAGTTATGTCTATTTTCAAAGGAGCAGCAGTTGCTTTAATCACACCCATGAACTCTGACGGTTCACTTAATTACGACAAAATGGGACAGCTCATCGATGAGCAGATAGCGGGCGGCACAGATGCACTTGTAATCTGTGGCACAACAGGCGAAGCTTCCACCATGTCACATGAGGAGCACATCGAAACAATCAAGTTCGCAGTTGATTACACAAAGCACCGTGTGCCTGTTATTGCAGGAACCGGTTCAAATTGTACCGAAACAGAGGTATATCTTTCAAAGGAGGCTCAGAAGGCCGGTGCTGACGCGCTTCTTCTTGTTTCTCCTTACTATAATAAGGCTACACAGAAGGGCCTTATGGCACATTTCGGCGCTGCTGCAAAGGCAACCGGAATGCCCATCATCCTTTACAATATTCCCGGCCGTACAGGCTGCAACATCCTTCCTGAGACAGTGAAAACGCTGATTGACGAGTATGATAACATCGTTGCAATCAAGGAGGCTACCGGAAACATTGACCAGATCATGAAGATGATGTCTCTCTGCGAAGGCAGGCTTGACTGCTATTCGGGTAACGATGATCAGATTACCCCTATCCTTGCAGCAGGTGGAATCGGCGTTATTTCCGTGCTTTCACACGTTGCACCGCGCGACACACATAACATTGTTGAGTATTTCCTTAACGGACGTGTTCAGGAGTCAATCGCACTTCAGCACAAGTATTCACCGCTTGTAAAGGCACTTTTCTCAGAGGTTAACCCTATCCCCGTTAAGAAGGCCCTGAACCTTCTTGGTAAGGAAGTAGGTCCGCTCCGTCTGCCTCTTACCGAAATGGAAGACGCTCACGCAGCGGTTCTTGCCGATGAGATGAGAAAGCTTGGTATCCTGAAATAAAAATAGTGAATCAACAGGGACAGTTCTGAGTCAACGGGGACGATTCTATTGCCTCCATCCCCAAACGCGAAAGGAGCAATTATGACAAAGATAATCATTCGCGGCTGTAACGGCCGTATGGGCAAAGTAATTACCGACATCTGTAACGCAGACCCTGAAATTCAGGTGGTTGCGGGTATTGATGTGTTCGATACGGGAAGTAATCCGTATCCGGTTTTCAAAACACTTTCGGAGTGCGGAAATGAGGCGGATGCCATTATTGATTTTTCTTCTCCGAACGGGTTTGACGAATTTCTTGATGAGTGCGTTTTGCGCAAGCTTCCGCTTGTTCTTTGCACAACCGGACTTTCACAGGAACAGCTTGCCGCTGTGCGTAAGGCGACAAAGAAAATTCCCGTGCTCCGCTCGGCAAACATGTCTCTCGGAATCAACACGCTGATTAAGATCCTGAAGAGTGTTTCCGCAAAGCTTTCGGCATCCGGTTTTGATATCGAAATTGTTGAAAAGCATCATAACCAGAAGCTTGATGCGCCTTCCGGCACAGCCATTGCTCTTGGAGATGCAATAAACGAGGCACTTCCCGAGAAGTTTGATTTTGTTTATGACCGTTCCGAACGCAGGGAGAAACGCCCGAAGAATGAAATCGGCATATCCGCGGTACGTGGCGGTTCTATTGTGGGTGACCATGAGGTGATCTTTGCCGGTCCCGATGAAGTGATTGAAATCAGACATACCGCTTACTCACGCGCAATCTTCGGAAACGGAGCCGTTCAGGCGGCTAAGTTCCTTGCATGGCAGGAACCCGGAATGTATGATATGTCAGATGTAATCGGATGAGAAAACAGGATGGTTTATGTTTATCCGCAATTTTCTTCAGCCGCACCTTGGTGCGGCTGTTTTTTCTGTCAACAGTGGTTTCAAAATACAATTCCATTTTTGCCACGGATGTGATAAAATGCATCTGTGACATTTTTGATTTTGGGAGGAAATTATGATATTAACATCAGATATTACAGACGTATTAAGCGATATTACCGCAACGCCGGAGCTTACGGGAGAAGCTGCACATACGGCCACAACCGTTGCCGGAAAAATTGACGAACAGATTTCCGTATGGGCTAAAATGTGGGAACAATTCTGGCCGAATGCTTTTAATTACAGTATTAAGATTATTCTCGGCCTTATTTTGCTGCTGGTGGGCAGACTGTTTATTAAGCTTCTGCTTAAACTGATAAAAAAAGCCTTTGACAACGGCAAGGTTGAGAAGGGCGTTGTAAGCTTTGCAATGTCACTCACAAAGGGTGTTCTTTATGTTCTGCTTATCATTATGATTGCCGGCGTTCTTGGCATACCTACGGCATCGCTTATTGCCTTGATCGGATCTGCAGGACTGGCTATAGGTCTTGCATTACAGGGAAGCCTTTCGAACTTTGCGGGCGGAGTACTTATTATGGTTCTTAAGCCCTTCAGGGTTGGGGATTATATTGTAACTCCGAACGGAGAAGGCACAGTGAGCGGTATTGATATTTTCTATACAAAACTCACTACACCGGACAACAGGGGTGTTGTAATTCCGAACGGTACACTTTCAAACAGTGCAATTACAAACGCCAGCAAGGAAAAAATCCGCCGTGTGGACCTTACAATTCCGGTTAGTTATGATTCGGATATCAGGAAGGTTCGCGAAGTCCTTAACGGTGTACTTGATGCACAGGGCAATAAAATACTTAAAGATAAGGACCGTGACATTTTTGTATCGGAATTTGCCGACAGTTCAATCAATATGGTTTACCGTTTCTGGGTTAACAGCGGGGATTACTGGGCAGTCCGCTTTGCAGTACTTGAACTTGTAAAAGAACGTTTTGCTGCTGAAAAGATTGAAATTCCCTTCAACCAGCTTGACGTCAATATAAAAAAATAAGCCAATACTGCATGCCGGTATTGCGCTTTATGCATGAAAAGAGACTATAAAACGGGGAAAAGTTATGTTTGGTACAGTTCATCTTGTTGTGCTGCCAATCTGCATTGTTCTGATTGTTCTGGGAGCCGTTTTCACAAGAAAAATCAAATATGAAACCATGGTAAAAATAATGCTCGGAATAGGTATTGTATCCGAAACCATCAAGGTTTTTATGTACATTCTGATGAATGAAGAAAACCTTCACGGATATTTGCCCAAGACCGATTTGCCGTTTCATCTTTGCTCTATTCAGATAATCTTTATCATTATTCTTTATCTGTCAAAGAATGAGAACCTGTGCAGGATTCTGCGTTCATTTATGCTGCCGACCTGCCTTATAGGCGGGTTTGCGGCTATCATGATTCCAACGTCGTCATCGACAAGCCATTTCGGATTACTGACGCTTCAGTATTTCGGTTACCATACGGCTATCATGGTTTTTGCAATCTACCTGCTTCTGAACAAAGAAATCAAATTCGAATTCAGGGATTACAAAACCTGCCTTGTGCTTTTGTTCTGCACGATGTTTGCTGCAATCTACATCAACAGCATGCTGTTTAATGCCGCAACCGACAATAACTTTTTCTATGAGGTTTCAAACGGTGAAAGTACGGCAACCGTGCAGGCTGCAAGCGTTAACTTTATGTACGTTGTCGGACCGCCTCAGTCCGGCCTTCCTTTCCTTAATAAGAATCACGGCTGGGGCGTTTATATGGCGCATTATGCCTGCACATGCCTGTTCGCAATAACAGCTGTTTATGCAGGGGTTATTATTGATGCAATGAAGCAGAAAAGGGGCAAAAAACGCCAAAATAACTCTGAAACAAAGTGACATTCCTCTTGTATCTGAGTGTGGTTTGTGCTATTATTCCTAGATAAAGTTTTATAGGATAGCAAGGATAACAAGGAAAATATTCTAACGAAAGGACATGTAACTATGGAAAAGAAAAACATTGAATGGTCAAAATTAGGCTTTGGTTACGTTCAGACGGATTACCGTTACGTTTCCAACTTTAAGGACGGCAAGTGGGATGACGGCGAGCTCACCACTGACGCAAACGTCGTGCTTAATGAGTGCGCAGGCGTTCTGCAGTATGCTCAGACAGTCTTTGAAGGCCTTAAAGCATATACAACAGAGGATGGTCACATCGTTACGTTCCGTCCTGACTTAAACGCAAAGCGTATGGCTGAATCGGCTGCACGCCTTGAAATGCCGGTATTCCCTGAGGACAGATTTATTGATGCGGTTAAGAAAGTAGTTGCTGCAAATGCCGCATTTGTTCCGCCTTACGGCAGCGGTGCAACACTTTACCTTCGTCCCTATATGTTTGGTACAAACCCTGTAATCGGTGTTAAGCCTGCTACAGAGTATCAGTTCAGAATCCTTTGCACACCTGTCGGCCCTTACTTTAAGGGCGGCGCAAAGCCCATTACCATCAAGGTTTCGGATTATGACCGTGCTGCACCCGCAGGTACAGGCCATATCAAAGCAGGTCTTAATTATGCAATGAGCCTTCACGCAATTGTTACGGCACATGAGGAAGGCTTTGCAGAAAACATGTACCTTGATGCAAAGACACGTACAAACGTTGAGGAAACAGGCGGTGCAAACTTCCTGTTTGTAACAAAAGACAATAAAGTTGTTACTCCAAAGTCAAACAGCATCCTTCCTCCAATCACCAGAAGAAGCCTTCTGTATGTTGCAAAGGAATATCTTGGACTTGAAGCGGAAGAGCGCGTTGTTCCGCTTGAAGAGGTTAAGGATTTTGCGGAATGCGGCCTTTGCGGTACGGCGGCTGTTATTTCACCCGTTGGCAAGATTGTTGACCACGGTAAGGAAATCTGCTTCCCGAGCGGTATGGAAGAAATGGGACCTGTTACCAAAAAGCTTTACGAAACACTTACCGGCATCCAGATGGGCCGCCTGAAGGCTCCTGAAGGCTGGATTATGCAGATTCAATAATAGAAAGGTTTATGTATGTTAGAGATTATTTCCAAGCTTAAAGAAGAGTTTGAACAGAACCTTAACACCATAAAAAGCCAGGAAGAGCTTGAAGCCATCCGCGTAAAGTTCCTTGGCAAAAAGGGCAGTGTTACAGATGTTCTCAAGAGCTTAAAGGATATGGACGTTGAGACTAAGAAACAGGTCGGAATGGAAGTCAACGTTCTTAAGAATGAAATGGAAACCGAAATCCGCGAGGCAGGTAAAAAGCTTGAAGATGCTTTGTACAACCTTGCTATGGAGCATGCTCCGAAATTTGATTTTTCAATTCCTTCAGAGGACAACGGCGGCAGCCTTCATCCAATCACCATCGTTCAGCGCCAGATTGAAGATATCTTCAAGAGCATGGGCTTTATCATTGAAGACGGTATTGAAATTCAGACAGAGTTCAACAACTTTGAGGCTGTTAATATCCCCAAAAACCATCCCGCACGTGATATGCAGGATACCTACTATCTGTCAAACGGCCAGCTCTTAAAGACACATACTTCGGCCGCACAGAACTACATCATGAAGAAATACGGTGCTCCTGAGCCCGGAAAGCCACTGCGTGTGCTTTTCCCCGGCCGTTGCTTCCGTAATGAGAATATTGATGCCTGCCATGAAAACACCTTCTTCCAGATGGAAGGTATGATGATTGGCGACGATATTTCCATTTCAAACCTTATCTACTTCATGAAGGTGCTTCTTTCGGAAGTATTTGAGCGCGATGTAAAGGTTCGTCTTCGTCCGGGCTTCTTCCCGTTCGTAGAGCCCGGCTTTGAGCTTGATATCAACTGCCTTATCTGCGGCGGTTGCGGCTGCCCTACCTGTAAGCAGTCAGGCTGGCTTGAGCTTCTTCCCTGCGGTATGATTCATCCGAACGTACTCCGCATGGGCGGAATCGACCCTGACAAGTACACAGGTTTTGCATTCGGTCTCGGACTTACACGTCTTGCCATGATGAAATACGGCATCAAGGATATCCGCGTGCTTAACGGCGGTAACCTTAAAGCCCTTAAACAGTTCAAATAAGGAGGATCGACAATGTTTATATCAATGAATTGGATTTCGGACTTTGTTGATCTGTCCGGAGTTAACTTAAGAGAATTAATCGGCCGTTTCACACTTTCAACCGCAGAGGTTGAGGATATTTACGAATTCGGTAAGGACACACACGACGTTGTTCTTGCAAGAATCGTAAGCCTTGAGAACCATCCTTCATCCAAGAAGCTTCACCTTTTAAAGGTTGATAACGGCAAGGAAATAGTAGATATCGTCTGCGGCGCACCTAATGCCGAAGCAGGCAAAATCGTTGCACTCTGCAAGGCAGGCGGCGCTGTAAAGGGCACTCCCATCAATGCTGCAGAGGTTGGCGGTTTCATGAGCTACGGTATGTGCTGCTCTGAAAAAGAACTCGGTATCAGTGAAGATCACAGTGGTCTCATGATTTTTGACGAGTCCTACGCAGACAAAATCGGCACTGACATTAAAGAAATCATGCCCTTTGAAGATACAATCTTCGAGGTTGACAACAAATCACTTACAAACCGTCCCGACCTTTGGGGACATTACGGAATGGCACGCGAAATCGCTGCACTTCTTGACCGCCCGCTTAAGAAGCTTGAGGTTAAGGATACTGCTGAATATGCTAACCTTCCGAAGGTTGACATGGCTATTGAAACAGACCTTTGCTACCGCTATTCCTGCATCGGCGTTCAGAACGTACAGCAGAACGTTTCTCCGCTTTGGATGAAGCTTCGTCTGAACTACTGCGGACAGCGTCCCATCAACCTTCTTGCTGACCTTACCAACTATCTTATGATGGAACTTGGCCAGCCCATGCATGCATTTGACAAGACTAAGGTTTCAAAAATCCGCGTTAAGACATTTGCAGAGCCTAAGCAGTTTGTAACACTTGATTCCACAGAGCGTACAATTGAGCCCGGTATCATGATGATCTGCGACGGTGACACTCCCGTTGCCGTAGCGGGCGTTATGGGCGGTCTTCAGTCTGAGATTGAGGATGACACAACACAGCTCCTGCTTGAATCCGCTAACTTTGACGGCACCAGCGTCCGTAAGGGCGCAGCAAAGCTTGGCATGCGTACTGAGGCAAGCTCACGTTATGAGAAGACACTTGATCCGGAAATTACGGTTCCCGCTATTGAGCGTTTCCTGAAGCTTTTGTTTGATATCGATCCCGGCGCACAGGTTACAACAGCCCTTACCGATTCTTACAAGAAGCATTACGATACAGTCACAATCGATTTTGACAAGGCTTATGTTGATAAGTACACCGGAATCGATATTTCCTCAGACCGTATCGAAAAGACACTTAAATCCCTTGAATTCGACGTTACCAGAAACGGTGACAGCTTCAAGGTTGTTGTTCCGTCCTTCCGTGCAACAAAGGACGTAACCATCAAGGCAGATATCATTGAAGAAATTACCCGTATTTACGGTTATGACAACTTTGATCTCTGCTCAACAAAGAGCCTTCTTGCTCCGGTTCGTCCCGACAAGGCACGTGAAAACGAATACCGCATGAAGCAGACACTTGCTGACCGCTTTGGTTTCTCAGAGGTTCACAGCTACATCTGGTATGACAACAAGTGGAACAGAGAACTCGGCGTAAGCCTTGACAGCGATATCAGAATCGTTAACTCAGAGCTTTCGGATAACGATGCTATCCGCCGTACCAACATCCCTACACTTCTTGGCTTTGTTTCAAAGAACCTTGAGGGTAACAACGATGTTCGTATTTTCGAGGTCTGCCGTGTTGTTCGCGGCCTTAAGGCAGACGGCCTTGCAAATGAGCGCAAGGTTCTTTCGCTTGCACTCGGTTCAAGAGCAAAATCAGAGAATGCCCTTCTCGGAGAAGTTAAGAACATTACAGATGCCCTTGCTGCCTCACTGAAGAATACATCTCTTACATATGTTTCCCTTAGCGATGCAAAGGCAAAGGCTGATGCAGAAGCAAATAAGCTTGTTGAAATGCAGCTTGTTCACCCGAAGAACTCAGCCGTTGTTTATGCCGGCGATATTGCAATCGGCGTTATCGCTGTTCTCAATCCGCGTGTTGCAACAAAGATTGACAAGAAGCTTTCCGTGGCAGTTCTTGAGCTTGATTATGAACTCTTTGCGGATATTGAAGCTAAGAAAGTCGAGTTTGCTGAAATCTCCAAGTTCCCGGGTATCAGCATTGACCTTAGCCTTATGGTTGACAGGAACACAAGCTTCGGTGCTGTTCGTGACATCATTATGAGCTATCCTTGCGAGGTACTTCGCGGTGTATCGTTTGTTGACCTGTTCTCAGATGACACCATGGCAGAAGGCACCGCCAGCATGACAGTCAGAATGCAGTTCACCTCCTTCGAAGGCACACTTGCACTTGACACTGTAAACGGTTATAAGGCAGACATACTTGCACTTCTTGAGAAGAACGGATATAAGATGAGATAAGCTTAGAATAGCAAGTGTGATTTTTCGGGAATTCATGTATCGATTAAGTTCACTAATCAGCAACGGGGCTGCGATTTGCGGCTCCGTTGTTTTATCTTGTATCGAATAAATTAAGGCGTAGTACGATGAGGTAATTCCGGATTCGTTTTCGAAATAAATGCCTTATCAAAAAGTGATATTCTTGCTTAGATTTCCCGCACGAAGTGCGTTTGGATTAGCCTGCCAATAGGCAAAAACCTATTGACAGGCTAATCCAAATGTGTAACAATGTTCTTTGTTCTTTGTGCGTTTGGATCAGCCTGAGAAGAAAAGATTTCCAAAGAAGGGATTGAATAAAGTCTAGAAAAAGAAACAGGAATAATTATCAAAAAATAAGGAGATTAGTATGAAAAAGAACAGAAAAAAGTTGTGGGTTATTGTCTTGATTATTGCAGTTTTTTTTGGCTGGGATACCTTTTACTTCACTGCAAAAGGCAACTGCGCAGGAATCTGAGTTTAGCGATCCTAATAGTACTTTTAACTATGATTCGAGCGCATTTTCGAGATATGTGGCATGTAGAAAACATTACACGATTAATGCAAGCAGTGATGCTACATTTACGACAAAGGGTTTTTTAGGAATAGGTAAAAAGACTACGACTCTTATTAAGAAAGGTGAAGCAGTTGGCGATGTAATTATTCGCTCTTATTGGCTCTACCCGAAAACAAAAATAAATAATTATTATTATAGCCAAGTTCATTTTGAAGTTGCAATTAATGGAACAAAATCCTCTACGGACTCTAATATGCGAGGGCTGCCTGTCAATATCGAAATTGGATTTGCAACCCCGAACCCGGAATCCCAGATTGTCCTTCCGGCAAAGGCCCCTATTACTGCAGTTGTCAACAGTAGTGATAGTGAAACTTCCAGCCATACGTTCCAGTTCGGAATCGGAGTTGGAGCAGGCGGGAGTGCCGGTGCCAGCGTAGAATCAAATGGCCAGGTAAGCGTTACTGCAGAGAAAAAATTAGATGCCAGTGGAAGTTTCGGATATACTTATAATTTGAGTAAAACATCATCAAATTCAATTACTTTCGAGTATACCGGCTCATCTTATGCACCTCGTACATGCACCTATATTAATGGTACCAGGTACGCTGACTGGGAGTATGGCTATGATTACAGCACGGCAATGAAAATGAAGGATCTCCTTTCCTTCACGGGTACATCTTACAGAACCGGTCAAGTTATTTTTCGAGATTCAGCAAGAAATACTGTAACTGGAACCAAAATGCAAATATATTACGAATTCCAATTTAGCGAGGGCTATACAAAGGGAAGCAAAAAAGATACCATGCTACAGGTCGGTAAAGAGGGATCTGCTTCCACATATTGCGTAACAATGACAGGCACAGATTCGTTCAGTTATTGAGCATGTACATTTCTTATGCTATTGGAAGTATTTCGAAATCATTATTTTTGAGAGGTTTTTATGAAAGAGTTTCTGAAATGCCTGGTTATTCTTGTAGTTTTCGGAGGGATTATCACATTAGTAGGATGGAAATATCTGGGCTGGTTTGACAAGTCAAATTCAAACTTACAAATTGAAATAGATAAACTTAAAGGTTATGACGTTGAGATAATGGCCTACGGAAACATCAAGCCGGCTAAACAGATATCAGTGGAGTATACACAAATTGAAGAAATTACTGACGAAACGCTTTCAAAGAGTAACAAATCATTTTGTGTAATTGTATTAAATGATTTGGATGGTTTGTTGCAGATTACTGATGATGAACTTCTGCTGATAAAAAAATATTGTGAAGAGAAACATTACGACTTTCTGTTTTACGGAAATACAAAGATAGAACAGTTACAACGCTGCGGATTCACATATTATGCCGGTACTCCGTTTATGTATCAGGGAAGTTTGTATCGCAATGAAGAAGCTCCGGTGTTTAATGGCACTACCTGGTATGACAGCAAAACAGATACCTATTATGCAAATCCATATTGGATGGATTTCAACTGGTCTGAAGAAGACACTGTTTCTGCTCTTCAGGATACAACTTATTTGTGGAGGAGCGTTGCACGGGAAGTTCTTGCAACACTGCAATTAGCAGAGTGATTTATAAGCAAGTCGTGAAATGTAAAGTTTCACGGCTTGTGTTGTATTCCGTTATTATAGTTTGTTTGAAAAGTATAATTCAACCAAATGATTGTTCGGGGAGTTTTTGAATATGATAAAATTAGCCAATGTTACCAAAGTATATGCTTCAAAAGGCGAAGATAAGGTTTTGGCCTTAGACAATATTAATTTGACGATTCAACAAAAAGGCTTAATAGTCTTCACAGGAACAAGCGGTTGCGGAAAAACCACTATGCTTAATTTGCTGGGTGGTTTTGATTCACCAACAGAGGGTTGCGTATCTGTTTTTGGCAAGGATTTGCAGACTTTGTCCGAAAAACAGTTGGATGATTTCCGCTTGAACAAACTGGGCTTTGTTTTCCAGGATTTTAATTTGATAGAGGACTTTGATGTTGAAGAAAATATTCGCTTGCCTCTGGAGATGAGAAATATTGAATCAAATGAAATGATGAAAATGGTTCAAGAAGTTTCAGAAAAAACGAATATCCGGGAACTTCTAAAAAAGAAAGTATCTCATTTGAGCGGCGGACAAAAGCAGCGTGTTGCGATAGCACGTTCAATTGTAAAAAACCCGGACATTATTTTAGCAGATGAACCGACCGGAAATTTAGATGGTGAAAATAGCCGTATGGTTTTTGAATTGTTAAAAGAAATTGCAAAAGACCGTGCTGTTATTGTTGTAACTCATGATGTTGAACTTGCAAGAGAATATGCTGACAGAGTTGTTACGCTTTCATATGGGAAAATTATTGATGACTCGGAGCAGAATTTGAATCATTCGGAAAAAACTGAAAATGATTCACCTTATAATAAATCAGCCAAAGTGCCGTTCAAACTCGGAATCAGGCTGGCAGGAAATATGTTAATTAGAAGAGCATCCAGATCTTTATTGACGATACTGATTCTAAGTTTGACTATTGCGGTTTTTCTCGTTATAGTCTCAATTGAAAAGCGTAAGGATGCTATAGCTGTTACGGAGTATGTTCAAAGCTCCGGTGCAGGAGTTGCATTAATTTATGAGAAACTTTCTGCTGAAGGTTTGCGGAATGCCGGCCAAAAGGGTTCAGACCTTACTAAAGGAAGTATTTTTTGGAATGATGTTGCCCTACAATTAAATGAAAATGACTATTTTTTGGAAAATACTATTGGAATTGAATTTGGTGACAAACAGATTGACGTAAAAATAATAACAACAGGTAACGAACGTTTATCAAAATTATCCGGAAGAAGCGAACCGCTTAAAAACAATGAAATGTTGCTGGAGACAGTTCTTGCAAATGCACTTGGCGTTTCAGAGAAGGACCTTCCCGTAAAAGTCAAAGTGGTAGATATGGAATTTGAGGTTGTAGGGATAGTAAATCAGTTTCGCTTTATTGGGGAAGTGCCTAATCCTATAGCATTCTTTTCTGAACCGACCTGGAAGCAATTGGTTAATCATTATCGGTTACAGGCGGATGGTTTGGGATTTGCATATTATAAAGGGCCGCTTGACCAGTCAATTAATTATGAATCGTTTGGCAATGCTGCCGATAATGAATATTCACTTTTAGCCGGCAGAAAACCGGAAAAAAAATCTGAAGTTCTGATTTCTGACAGCTTGTGTAACGCTTATTTTGACAGTTATGAAAGTGCATTGGGAAAAGAATTCCGCCTTTTTAATTTATATGATGTAAAATATGATAAGGCTTTTTCAGATTCGATAAACTTATTTGATTTCTGCGGAGAAAACGTTACAATTGTCGGTGTGGTTTCCGGTGAAATGGATTGGTATATTACTCCGGATGTTTTCAAGGCTTTAAGAGAAATATATCCGGCTTTTCAGAGTTCAATTGGCATTGTTTTGGAAGATGAGAAATTGTCGGAGAATATCAAATCATTACTTGAAAACAATATTTATATCGCAGACAGTAATCTGAAACTCCTATACAGTGAATGGGAAAAAACAGATGAGAAGTTACTTGCACTTCGGAGCGTAGCAGTTGTAATGTCATTGCTTACCGTTTTGCAAATGATTTCACTACTCAGTTTTAGCATAAAGGACAGTAAAAAAACTATTGGCACGCTTAGGGCTCTTGGAGCAACTCCCGTTTGCATAACCCAGATATTTGCACTTGAAGGCCTTGTGGCTACGTTGACATCCCTGATTCTATCATTTGTTGCTAAACAGGTTGCAATTAAGAGCATCAACGAAGACACTATTCGAAAGGTTTATCAAAATGTCAGAATCAGAACAATTGTTCCTAATGAGTGGGCAGGCCTTTTTGTTGCCATTGCTGTTTCACTTGTAGCATTGTGCGTTGTTTTGATACCTATTGCGAAACTAAATAAAACAAAGATAATTGATCTTCTTAAATAAAACGAAGAGGTACACAATTCTTACTTTTGGAAAACAGAAGATATGAATAATTATCATCGATTCGCGAACGGGGCCGCTTTTTGACCCCGTTCCGGTATTTAATATAAAGGTCTGCGAAAGCGGGCCTTTTGTTTTGCAGACGCATAACCGGAATGATTCGTCTTTTGAAATATTTGCACATTGACAAACATCCGTAAACTTGGTAAAATATCCGTAAACTTGGTAGGGGGAAACAAAAATATGACCGATGAAGAAGTATTAATTGCAGCAAAAAGCAAACCCGACAAAGTAGGTGAGCGGGAAAAGGCAGTAACACGTAATGCAATAATTTTGGCATCATGTATTTGCATCGTGCTTTGTACACTGATGATTATCCTTGATTTGTGGGTAAAAAAACATGTCGATTTTGGCAAGCCTGCCATCCTGCTGGCATTTTCGGGAACCCTTAATGTGTTTTGCGGGAAAGTAACCTCCAAAATGAAAACACTCATTTGCGGAATTGTCGAAGCGGTTCTTGCTTTGTTATGTTTGATTTTATATTTGGGAGAATTGTTTGTATGAACTCGCATCTGCAGTTAAAAAACCATATAAAAGAATTCCGTCAGGAACGCGGTCTGTCGCAGACAAAACTTGCCGAAATGGTAGGTACAACACAAAACACAATAAGCTCTCTTGAAACAGGTCAGTATTCGCCTACGGCTTTTCTTTCGGGATTAATCTGTAAGGCGTTGGGCGTTAAGTGGGAAGAGTGCTTCTATTATGACATGGTTGAAGATAAATAAATCCTTTTCGGCTTAGGGGTAAAGTTACTAAAAAATATATGAAAAGAATGTGTTTAGGGAATGTTTTTGATTATTCCGGCTGTTGTTTTTGTTTTGGTTTATACGGTATGCGCTGTTTTTTACAGAAAAACCGATTACTTCAGGGTGACCGGAAAATTACTGATTTCCGTTTTGCTGGATAAGGGACGCCTTGGAGAATATTTGACGTATAAGCGTCTGAAGTCTTATGAAAAGGACGGAGCAAAGTTCCTGTTCAATTGTTATCTGCCAAAAAATAACGGACAGACAACGGAAGTCGATCTTATCATGCTTCACCACTCAGGCATTTATGTGATAGAAAGTAAAAATTATGGCGGCTGGATATTCGGATCTGAAAATGCAAAAACATGGACACAGACTCTTCCGAGCAGAAGAAAAGCACATAAAGAGCATTTCCTGAATCCGATCATGCAAAACAAATTGCATATTAAATGGCTGGATAACCTGCTTGGGGACAGTTATCCCACTCATTCCGTTATAGTTTTTTCTGAACGCTGTACGTTTAAGAATGTCGATGTTAGCAGCACGGATATTTTTGTGATCAGACGCAAATCGGTTTTAAGAACGGTACGGAAGATTGCAAAAAGAACGGGAGATGTCCTTGTGCCAAACCAGATTGAGGAAATGTACGCATGCCTATATCCATATACTCAGGTTTCAGATGAAATCAAGAAGAAACATATTGAGGATATAAAGGCAGAGCACTTAGGAACAACCGGTGACATAAGTGATAACAGGGCTTCTTTTTCCGTTTCGGATGGGGCTTCGCCCGTTGCCACGTCAGATACACAACTAATCTGCCCAAGATGTGGCGGGAAATTGGTTCTTAGAGTTTCGGAAAGAGGAGAGCATGCAGGAAAACAGTTTTATGGCTGTGGTAATTTCCCCAAATGCAGATACATGAAGAACTTGCAATAAAAAGGAGCAGAATGAGCATTCCGTTTGAAGAATACTGCAAAACCGAGAAAATGGACGAAGTACTTGCAGAATGGGATTACGAAAAGAATACGTCAGTTACACCTAACGGAATAAGTGCCGAAAGTTTCACCTGAAAATGTTGCGTATGAGATAAAGAATGGATATACTTGAATTAAGCTTGAGTGAATTCCTTGGGTATGATACCACAAATGCATTCCGGAAGAATCAATACGAAAATCGGAGGTTTCTATGAAGGTTTACATTTTCCTTGCTGACGGATTTGAAGAGATTGAGGCACTTACACCGGTTGATGTGCTGAGACGCGCAGGAGTTGAAGCGGTTACTGTGTCTGTTATGGGACGTGAGAATGTGCTTGGGTCTCATGAAATTACAGTTGGGGCTGATATGCTGCTTGAGCAGCAGAATACGGCGGACTACCTTGATGCTGATATGATATTCCTGCCGGGCGGCGGTAAGGGAACGGAAAACCTTGCGGCAGATAAGCGCCTTGCAGAGATTATTAATGAGTTTGTAAAGGCAGGAAAGAAGCTTGCCGCAATCTGCGCAGCACCAAGCGTTTACGGCAGAATGGGGCTGCTTATGGGCAAAAATGCGACATGCTTCCCGGGGTTTGAACATTATATGCTTGGCGCAAACTGTACAGGGGAAGGCGTTGTAACAGACGGGCAGTTTACAACAGGTAAAGGAATGGGCGTATCGCTCCCGTTTGCACTGAAACTTGTTGAAATACTTGTTTCAAAGGATGCTGCAGATCAGCTTGCCGAAAAACTGCAGAAGATGTGAGATATACATAAAATACAATGCTCAAAATATTGTGAAAACACTTGTTAAGCATCGAAAAAACAGTAGCAAAAAGAAATTGTTTATGCTATAATAATTCGTAATGTGATTTTAAGGAGGATTTATACACATGAGTTTCAAAATCGAGGATCTCGAAGCTAAAAACATGAAGAAGCTGGTTATTACAGTCAGCGCAGAAGAATTTGACGCAGCCCTTGATAAGGCTTTCCAGAAGAACAAAAACAAACTTAATATTCCCGGTTTCCGTAAGGGTCATGCTCCCAAGGCTATGGTAGAAAAACTTTACGGCCCCGGCGTTTTCTATGAAGATGCAGCAAACATCATTATCCCTGATGCATATGAAGCAGCAGCTAAGGATTGTGGTCTTGAAATCGTATCACGCCCTGAAATCGACGTTGAGCAGATTGAAAAGGGTAAGGAATTCATCTTTACAGCTGAATTTGCAGTTAAGCCTGAAGTTGAACTTGGCAAGTACAAGGGAATTGAAGTTGAGAAGGCTGACCTTACCGTTACTGAAGACGAAATCAATGCTGACCTTGAGACAGCACGCAACCAGAATTCACGTACAATCACCGTTGATGACCGTGCAGTAGAGAACGGCGACATCGCAACAATTGACTATGAAGGATTTGTTGACGGCGTTGCATTCGAAGGCGGCAAGGGTGAGAATCATCCCCTTGAAATCGGCTCACACAGCTTTATTGACACATTTGAAGATCAGATTATCGGCAAAAATATTAACGATGAATTTGACGTAAACGTAACCTTCCCTACCGAGTATCATGCAAAAGAGCTTGCCGGCAAGCCCGCTGTATTCAAGGTAAAGGTTAACGGCATCAAGCGCAAGGAACTTCCTGAGCTGAATGATGATTTTGCTGCAGAAGTTTCAGAATTTGACACTCTTGAAGAGTACAAGGAAGATGTTAAGAAGAAAATTGCCGAGCGTAAGGAAAAAGCAGCTCAGGCAGCTAAGAGCGATGCTGTTATCGAGAAGATTATTGAGGATGCCAAGATGGATATCCCCGCAGCTATGGTTGAGCAGCAGAAGCGTCAGATGATTGAAGATTTCGGTCAGCGCCTTCAGATGCAGGGCTTAAGCCTTGAGCAGTATATGCAGTTCACAGGCATGACACCTCAGCAGTTCCTTGAGACCATGACTCCTCAGGCAGAGAAGAACATCAAGTCACGTCTTGTTCTTGAAGCAGTTGCAAAGGCTGAGAACATTGAAGTTACAGCTGAAGAACTTGATAAAGAACTTGAGAACATGGCAGCTCAGTATCAGATGGATGTTGAGAAGGTTAAAGAAATCCTTGGCGATGCTGAGAAAGATTCCATTAAGATGGATCTTGCAGTAAGAAAGGCAGCAGACCTTGTTGCTGAAGCAGCTGTAGAAAAATAAGTATTTGGAGGAAATTATGCAGCAGGAAAAAAGTTATCTTGTTCCCTACGTAATTGAACAGACAAGCCGCGGTGAGCGTTCATATGATATTTTCTCACGTCTGTTGAAAGAAAGAATAATTTTCTTAAGCGGTGAAGTTACAGATGAAACAGCAGCTCTTGTTGTTGCACAGCTTCTTTTCCTTGAGTCTGAGGACCCGGGCAAGGACATCAATCTTTACATTGACAGCCCCGGAGGCTCTGTAACCGCAGGTCTTGCTATTTACGATACCATGAACTACGTTAAATGCGATGTTTCCACAACCTGTATCGGTATGGCAGCAAGCATGGGCGCTTTCCTTCTTTCAGGCGGCGCAAAGGGCAAGCGTTATGCACTTCCCAACGCAGAAATCATGATTCACCAGCCTCTTGGCGGTGCACAGGGTCAGGCTACCGAGATTGAAATCGCAGCTAAGCACATCCTCCGCACAAAAGAGAGATTGAACAAAATCCTTGCTGAGAACACGGGCAAACCGCTTGATGTTATCACAAAGGATACAGACCGTGACAACTTCATGACAGCTGAGGAAGCTAAGGAATACGGCCTTATTGTTGTTGTTACTACAAAACGTGCTTAATTTAAAAGGCACAAATCAGATTTTCACATCATGCATGCATAATCCGGGTGCCGGAAATGCATGCATTGATGTAAATAAACAACCGTGAATACGGTGGGAGATTGATTTATGGCAAACGATATTCCGGAAAACTATTGTTGTTCCTTCTGCGGAAAAAACCAGGCCAACGTTCGCAAGCTTCTTGCGGGCCCCGGAGATGTTTTTATCTGCGATGAATGTGTCGAGCTTTGCTCCGAAATAATTGAAGAAGAGTTTGGCGAAGAAGACGATATGCCTCAGGAGTTTGGCATAAACCTGTTAAAACCGCGTGAAATCAAGGAATTCCTTGACAAGTACGTTATCGGACAGGAAGAAGCCAAGAAGGTTCTTTCAGTAGCAGTTTATAATCATTACAAGCGTGTTCTGTCCGGCAATCTTTCGGATGTTGAACTTCAGAAGAGCAACATCCTTATGATCGGACCGACCGGTTCAGGTAAAACCTATCTTGCGCAGACTCTTGCAAAGATTCTGAACGTTCCGTTCTCAATTGCAGACGCCACCACTCTTACAGAGGCCGGCTATGTTGGTGAAGATGTTGAAAACATCCTGCTCCGCCTGATTCAGGCAGCAGATTATGACATTGAGCGTGCGGAATACGGTATTATCTACATTGATGAAATTGATAAAATCACCAAGAAGAGCGAGAATGTTTCAATCACACGTGATGTTTCCGGCGAAGGCGTTCAGCAGGCGCTTCTGAAAATCCTTGAAGGTACGGTTGCTTCAGTTCCTCCGCAGGGCGGACGTAAGCATCCTCAGCAGGAATTCATGCAGATTGATACTACAAACATTCTGTTCATTGTAGGCGGTGCATTTGACGGACTTGAGAAAATTATCGAAAACCGTATCGGACAGAAATCTATCGGCTTCAACGCTGAGATTTCCGAGCAGGTTGATGAGAACATCGGTGAGCTGTTCCGTCGGGTAATGCCTCAGGATCTTGTGAAATTCGGTATTATTCCCGAATTTGTCGGACGTGTTCCCGTTACGGTTGCACTTGACATGCTTAATGAGGAAGCTCTTGTAAGAGTACTTACTGAGCCCAAGAATGCACTTGTTAAGCAGTACAAGAAACTGTTTGAACTTGAAGGCGTTGAGCTTATGTTCAACGATGATGCCGTTGCAAGCATCGCAAAACAGTCATTTGAGAGAAAGACCGGCGCAAGAGGCCTCCGCTCAATTGTTGAAAATATTATGATGGATACCATGTATGAGCTTCCTTCCGAGGAAGGCGTTGCAACAGTTGTTGTAACAAAGGAAGCTGCAGAAGGTACGGCAAAGCCCGAGCTTATTCGCGGAAAAAGTAAGTTCCCCAAGAAGAATCTTACAAAGACCAGACGCGGTAATACGAGCGAAAGCGCATAAATAAAAGCGGGGACGGTGTTCGTTCCCGCTTGTTTTTACAAAAGAAATCTGAGGCTGTGCCTTTTGGAAAGAAAGATTTTGTTTTTCAAAGATGCTTTTATTATCTTTGGGAGGAAATGATGGCGAAAATACAGATGCCACTTGTGGCACTTAGAAATACAGTTGTTTTACCCGGAATGCTTCTGCATTTCGATGTTTCCCGCATTGAAGGAATCCGTGCGGTTGAATATGCGATGAAAGCAAAACAGGAAATTCTGCTTGTGACCCAGCGTTCACCTGAGACAGAAACGCCTGATTTTGATGATTTATATCCGATTGGAACCATGGCATTTGTTAAGCAGATGATTAAGCTCCCGGGCGATGTTGTAAGAGTTATGGTATTTGGCGTGCGCCGTGCTAAACTTTGCGGCTTTGTAACAAGAGAGCCGTTTTATCTTTGCCAGGCTGAGCCCTGTGAAGCAGAAGCTCTGAGCCTTTCCGCAGCTGAGGAGAAGGCCATGACCGATTATCTGCATGAGATGGTTGAGCTCTACTCAAGGGAAAATCCGAAGCTTGGAAGTGAGCTTTACAAGCAGTTTGCAAACATTTCCGACCCCGAGCAGCTTACGGACAACCTTGCCGCACAGATTCCCATGGCAGTTCAGAAGCGTCAGGCATTGCTGAATGCTGTTGATTTTGCAACACGTTACGCAACCATCATTGGAATCTTAAAGGATGAAATAGAAGTCCTTCACATTAAGCATGAGCTTCAGCAGAAAACGCAGTCGAAGGTTGACCGGAACCAGAAGGAATACATCATGCGCGAGCAGATGAAGGTCATTCGTGAGGAACTTGGCGAAAGCGACACAAAATCAGAGGCTGACGCATATTTTGAACAGTGCGATGCACTCGAAGCCGACGAATCAACTAAAGAAAAAATCCGTAAGGAAATTAAACATTTTGCCGCAATCGGCGGCAATTCCTCAGAGGCTGCAGTCTCAAGAGGCTACATAGAAACCCTGCTTTCACTGCCCTGGAACAGGAAAGACCCGGATCTGCTTGACCTTTCCAAGGCAAAGCAGATACTTGAAGAGGAGCACTACGGCCTTGAGAAGGTCAAGGACCGTGTTCTTGAGTTCTTAGCGGTACGAAGCCTTACCACAAAGGGCGAAAGCCCGATTCTGTGCCTTGTGGGGCCTCCCGGAACGGGAAAAACTTCTATCGCAAGATCCGTTGCGAAGGCACTTGATAAAAAATACGTAAGAATCTGCCTTGGCGGCGTTAGGGATGAAGCTGAAATCCGTGGCCACAGAAGAACTTACATCGGTGCGCTGCCCGGGCGTCTTGCAATGGGACTTAAGAGCGCAGGCGTAAAAAATCCGCTTATTCTGCTTGATGAAATTGACAAGGTCAGCAGCGATTACAAGGGCGATACATCATCAGCACTGCTTGAGGTGCTCGATTCCGAGCAGAACTGCAGGTTTGTCGACCATTATGTTGAAATCCCCATTGACCTGTCGGAGGTGCTTTTCATAGCAACCGCAAACTCAGTTCAGACCATACCGCGTCCGCTTCTTGACCGTATGGAAATTATTGAAGTTAACAGCTACACGCTGACCGATAAAGTTCATATCGCAAGGGAGCACCTTGTTCCCAAGCAATTGCGGAAAAACGGCCTGAATGCGAAGCATCTTTCCTTTACCGATAAGGTTCTTGAGGAAATTGCCCTTGGCTACACGCGTGAGGCGGGCGTAAGAAGCCTTGAACGCCGAATCGGGGAGATATGCAGAAAAGTTGCAAAAGAGCTTCTTGAGGGCGATGAGCGCGTCAGAACGGGCGGAGCAATCACTGAGGAAGAGGCAAAGGCTCTTCTGAAGGATAAGAAGAAAATCTCTGTTACCGGAAAGAATCTTGAGCATTATCTCGGCAAAAAGAAATACCTTGTTGAAGTAGAAAAACATAAGCCTGAGGTAGGCATTGTATGCGGACTTGCGTGGACAAGCGTTGGCGGTGACACGCTTCAGATAGAGGTCAACACCATGCCGGGTAAAGGAAACTTCGAGCTTACCGGACAGCTTGGCGATGCAATGAAGGAATCTGCCAAAACCGGTATCAGCTACATCCGCTCGGTTGCAGGAAAATATGGCATTCAGCCTGATTATTTCGAAACAACGGACATCCATATCCACATCCCTGAGGGTGCTGTTCCGAAGGATGGTCCTTCAGCCGGAATCACCATGGCTACAGCTATGCTTTCTGCAATTACGGGCAAAAAGGTCAGAGGCGATATTGCCATGACCGGTGAAATCACGCTTCGCGGAAAAGCCCTTCCTGTCGGAGGCCTTACCGAAAAGATTCTTGCGGCAAAAACTGCCGGAATGAAGCTGGTTCTTCTGCCTGAAAAGAACAGGAGAGATGTCGAAGAAATTTCGGATGAAATCCTTAAGGATATTGAAATCCGTTATGTTTCCGAAATGGAGCAGGTGCTTGAATGCGCACTGGAACGCTGAAAAGCTGAAAAGCAGATCAGGTGACATAAAGCTGTGACCTGAAAAGGCATCGGAGCACTAAAAATCAGGAGATTACTATGATTATTAAACAACTCGAACTTGAGACAGTCTGCGGTATTACAAGCAAGCTCCCCGTTAACACACTTCCGGAGATTGCTTTTGCGGGACGTTCAAACGTAGGTAAATCCTCGCTTATCAACGGTCTTGTCGGAAGAAAATCGTTTGCGAGAACATCCGGTCAGCCCGGAAAAACACAGACAATCAACTTTTATAAAATCAATAATGCCTTTTATTTCACGGACCTTCCGGGCTACGGCTATGCCAGAGTTTCGCAGGTCACCCGTGAAAAATGGGGCAAGATGATAGAGAAATACCTGAGAACATCGAAGCAACTCAGAAGCATCTTCCTGCTTCTTGACATCCGTCATGAGCCTACTGCCGACGATAAGCAGATGTTTGAATGGATTCTTGCAAACGGATTTACTCCCGTTATAATTGCAACAAAGGCTGATAAAATCAGCAGAGGACAGGCTGCAAGACAAAAAGAAATACTCCGCCGGGGCGTTGGCGCCGGGGCGGAGATAAAGATTTATGCTTTTTCTGCGGTTACAAAGCAGGGTGTTGATGAAATACGTGCTGAAATCGAAACACTTGTTGCACAATCGGAAAATGACGGAAGTGTTGAAAATGAGCAGACCGAAAATCCCGAATCAGTGCCCTCCGAGCAGCTTTGAAACTGCGTAACGGTAGAGATCCGAATTGTTCTTTTCCCACTCGTTACAGATGCGGATAGCATCTTCCTCACCGGGAACGGTGAGATGAACCTCAAATATAGGCTGGTTACGTTCCAGAATCTGAAGTCGGGTCATGTAGTCACCCGACTTTGTTTTTTCGTAATCGGACGGATATGCAACTTCCTCACGGAGAGCGTAACTGTGCTCACGAAGGTAAGAATCAATATCCTTACGGATTGCGGGATTCAGGTCATCAATAAAAAGCGAAAGCGCCTGACCTCCGGCCGGGGTAATCTGATATTTGGTGGTATTGCGGGTTAATTCGCTTGATACGTAGCCGTCCTCATCAAGCTGGGCAAGCACCTGCTGAACGTTGAAATAGTTTGTGTACTGGCGCTCCAGAATGAATTCCGTAAGACGGTTATTGGTAAGCGGATAATCTACGCAATCCAGAATGTAAAGGATTATGAGCTTATAAAGCATCAGGGTTTCGTTTTGCATGGGAATGACTCTTTCGTTATAAATAATACAGGGAACCGCCCGCAGGCGATTCCCAATTTTTTCAGATGTTTTCTTTAACGGCTTTGGCAACGGCTTCGCAAACTCGCGGGTCGAATGCACTTGGGATGATGCATTCATCGTTGAGTTCGTCGGGACCGATGAGGTCTGCAAGCGCGATTGCGGCTGCAAGCTTCATCTTTTCGGTAATCTGAGGAGCACGGCCTTCGAGCGCACCACGGAATATTCCGGGGAATGCCAGAACGTTGTTAACCTGGTTAGGATAATCCGAACGGCCCGAACCTACTATTCTTGCACCGGCAGCTTTTGCTTCTTCGGGCATGATTTCGGGAACGGGGTTAGCCATTGCAAATACAATGGAATCATGGTTCATGCTCTGAACCATTTCTTTTGTCATAACGCCGGGAGCGGAAACGCCTACAAATACGTCAGCACCCTTAACGGCATCTGCAAGAACGCCTGAAATGTCGCGGGGGTTGGTGATTTTGGTCATTTCCTGCTGAGCGGGATTCATCAGGTCAAGAGTTTTGGATGAAAGGATTCCGAAACGGTCACACATGACAACATCCTTGAAACCGTAGTTCAGTAAAAGCTTGGTGATTGCCGTTCCTGCCGAACCTGCGCCGTTAACAACAACTCGTGTGGTTTCTTTATCACGGCCGGTGAGTTTTAAGGCGTTGATGATACCTGAAAGAACAACGATTGCCGTGCCGTGCTGGTCATCATGAAATACCGGAATATCAAGCATTTCCTTGAGTCTTGCTTCAACCTCAAAGCAACGTGGAGCAGCGATATCTTCAAGATTGATGCCGCCAAATGTGGGAGCAATTGCTGCAACAGCTTTGATTATTTCTTCTGTATCCTGCGTATCAAGGCAAATGGGGAATGCATTGATACCGCCGAATTCTCTGAAAAGAACGCATTTGCCTTCCATTACGGGCATTGCTGCGTAAGGCCCGATATTTCCGAGTCCGAGAACCGCACTTCCGTCCGATACAACGGCAATTGTGTTGGCTTTAAGTGTGTAGCGGTAAGCTTCGTTTTTATCTTTTGCAATAACACGGCAGGGTTCCGCTACACCGGGAGTGTAGGCTACCGATAGATCATCGCGGGTTTTCAATGTGCATTTCGATTCTGTTGAGATTTTTCCGTTCCATTCTTCATGGAGCTGTAATGCTTTTTCATATACTGTCATAAGATTCCCTCCTTGTCCTTTCGGGCTTGTATATTTTACCACTTTTTTCTTGTATATACAAGAAGTAATAGTGGTTTATGCGAACCGCAAAGAAAGACTATTTTTCAAGAAAAATCGGACTTGCAAAAAAAAAAAAATATGTTATGATGATAGTATCAAAAGAAAGGAGGATTCTTATGAAAAGAATCATTACATTATTATTGGCATCATTTCTGTTTGTTGTTTTGACTCCGTGTCTGGTTTGCAAGGCTGATACATGGCAAATTGAAATTCCCGCAAATGCTGATATTAAGCAGTATGATCCCATGTATTTAACCAATGATGATATTAAGGCATATTCGAATATTCTGAAAAAACTCAATAAAGAGTATGATTTTCATCTTGGTTTTATATTTGAAAACTTTTTACGAAATTATGATGAGTATCTTCTGAATTATACGCTTGAAGAATATGAAGAAAAAATGCGTTCGGCAATTTTACTCAGACGTGAACAGGATCCTTCGGCAAGATATCTTTTTGAAACAACGGCTGTCCCTGAGGACGAATGTCTTTTTACGGAAGAAGATGTAAATAAGCGAGTTGCATTTATAGATAACTGTTATTTATCAAGTGGGGCTATTGAAATGTATCAGGCGGTACTTGATAAATTGAATGAGGAATATGACACGTTTTCATATTTTTTGCCGGAAATGTTCATCCCGGGAAATGTAAGCCGACCACTTGCTTCAGCTACGCTTGAAGAGTATGAGAACGATATTCGCAGAGGCTTTGAACTGGGTATTCAGGAAAACAAAAGAGCAGAAGAAGCCAGAAAAAATCGTCCTGCTTCTGAAACTGTTGTATACAGTTTTATAGATATCAAACCCGAGGATGTGTTTATCACACCTTATGGCTCGGAAGTGAAAAATGAACAAAAGTCAATTCAGAGACCTTCGATTATCAGCATTTATGAAGATGCAGAAATTATTACCTCTGAAAACTTGAATAACCGGGAATTAACAAACTCAACGGAAGATTATGAAAATCAGGTGACTGTGGATAGGTCTTGCCAAAAGCCTATTGACGGTGCTCAGGTTAAAACAGATACATTTAACAATACTCTTTTGCTCTTAAACACAACAATAAATAGTGATTCGTATTGGAAATATGAAAGTATTGATGGCTTTGGCTATTATATTCTTGACCCCTCTTACAATAGGTCGGTTCCGATAGATTGCACGGAACGAACAATATCGATTGATAAAAAAACTGCCAGCGCATCATTTAGGTGCATCCAGATTTCTATGTATGGAAGCGAGTATCCCAACGAAGTAATTATTGAAAGAAGTTTTCCTGTAGCTGGAGATTGTGATACCAATTCGCCGGATTATTCTATATCACATACTGTTTCTAACCAGAATTATTATCATGTCTCTTCAATGAATACTTCTTTTCATTGTGACGGATATGCATTGAAATACTATTATTTAATTAACCGAAACTGGAGCTCTGTTTTGCAATATGCACATACAACTGATGAACTTTTGGACGCAGTTCAAACTGAGTTTGAGGAGTTTATGGATGATCAACGAATTATATATTTTGAATTGGGCGCGTATAATTCGACAATTAATCCGTCAACCTATTATAGAGTTGCTCTGCGTGTCGGGTATTTGGACTTAAATGGTAATGGACAGTTTGATTATGGAAATGATTTATTTGATTATCATTGGATGGTGCAGTTGGGAGATGGTACGTGGGCAGATAAACGAGGCGATTTGCCGTCGCGAATAGTTCCGAACTCAAATATGATATTGAACCCGGAAAACATTAGTTGGGATTTATATGAATTTGGTACTCTTTTATGTCCGCAGTTTTATGACAGCGACGTTATTGTTTATGCAATTGCGAGGTGACAATGAAGCATTTCTATTTCATTCTTATTTTGGCGATATGCGTTTTTATGATTTCGTGTAAAAAGAAAGGCGTAACTCCGCAAGCCTCTCCTGTACCCGGCTCTGAAGATCATAAATCGGATATTATCCCTTCCGTAACTCCTACGCTCCCGCCGAATTATATTTATCAGCAGAAATCCGACGGAACATATTCGGCAGTTAAAGTGAAGAGAATCGATGCGAAAACCGTTTTTCCAAAGGGTGACGGAAGTTCGATGCTGGACTACAAAGTTGAGGACAACTCCTATTTTAATGAAACAGAAGTTTGGTGGATGCTTGATTCACAAAAGGAGGTCCGCTTTCCGGCATATTCCGAAGCAGAGTCATTATTGCAGGAAAGGACTCTCTCTGAATTACAGGGGAGAAATTCTTTGGGACTCATTAATGACGCAAAAAGTTTTTCGATGAGATCGGGAATGACGGATGGAACAATCATCAATGATTTGAGCACAGGAATAAAACCGCAGTTTGTCAAAACAAAAAATAACGAGGGATATTTTGCTTTCAAAATTGAAGGAGGGTTTAGACTGTTTAAGTTTTTCTATAAGGACTCCTTTGGAAACCTCCAATATACGGGATATCCCATCCTTGTGAAGAAGCCTCTGGAATTAATGGACTTTATGAACATTAAAATAGGTGACACTATTGATGATGTGGCTGCAATCGATCCCGTTGCCGATATCTATAAAAGCATATACGATCAATATCCGGACTCGTCACTGGTCCTTCAAAAAGGTGAAGAGGCTTCATATAAGCTGAGGGTTTTCTCCTGTCACCTGTGCAGAGATTGCGCGATTGAGTTCGTTTATACGCGAGATGCTGACGGACAATATAAGATTATTGATATTTGGAAAGATGGCAATTATCGCCTTTACACCGGAAATATCGGTGCAAGCTGGTCTTTTAGAGCTCAAATTTTTCCGGAAGACTATCCTGACGAATAAAAAGGTTATTTCCTCGCCTGAAATACTGTTTGAATAATATTGTAAAATGTAAATATCCCGATTGCCATGAGGCAGTTGGGATATTTTTGTTGATTTTCGTTTGCGCGAATGTTATCATAAATGCATCGGGCGGTTGCATTCTTATGAGCCTGCATTTTATTACTGCTTTTCTGAAAATTCTTTATTTTCTTTTTCCAAATCGGAGGTTTTCCATGGGCGACACTAAAATCACGCTTATTCATTCGAACGATATCCACGGCGATTTCCTTGAAAAGGACGTTGATGGAGTAAAAACAGGCGGTCTTGCAAGACTTTCAGGTTATATCAAGGGGGTCAGAGCCTGCAAAGACAATGTAATTTATGCTATCGCGGGAGATATGTTCAAGGGGTCTATTATTGACAGCGAATACCTTGGACTGTCTACAATTGAACTTATGAATCTCCTGTATCCGGATGTTGTAACGCTCGGAAATCATGAGGTTGACTACGGTCTGTCACACCTTCTTTTTATCGAAAAATGCGCAAGATTCCCCATTATCAATGCAAACTTCTTCATTAAGACAAACCATGCAAGACTCTTTAATCCTTACCTGATTATTGAGAAAAACGGCATCAAGGTTCTGTTCATCGGCATTATTACCGATGAAGTGCTGGCTTCCACAAAATCGGAAAACATTGTAGGAAGTTTTGTTGACGTAAGGGAAGCTGCTAATGAAATCAGCATTATCTGTGATACATATAAGACAACAGATATCGATTACACTGTAATTTTGTCGCATATCGGCCTTGAGGAAGACATCAAACTTGCGGGTATGCTTCCTGAGACTGCAGGCGTTGACCTGATTATAGGTGCACACACGCATACGCTTATGGAAAAACCGGAGGTTGTTAACGGCATCCCTATTGTACAGGCCGGAAGCGGTACAAACCAGGTAGGACGCGCAGAGATTACTTTTGACAGTGATACGCACAAGGTTAAGAATTTTGAGTGGAACATTGTAAAGATAGATGAAAACCGCTGCGAGGAAGATTCCACCATGGAAACCCTCCTCAATTCCTACAAGGAGAAGACTGATGAGAAATACGCTCAGATTCTCACCACCTTCTCAAGAACACTGACACATCCCGTGCGAAATAAGGAAACAGAGCTTGGCAACCTTTTTGCGGACGTTATGCAGGACGGCTCAAGCTTTGACATTATGATTCTGGGTTCGGGAAGTCTCCGTAAGACTGAACTTGGACCTATTGTCAGAGTTCAGGATTTCAAGGAATTCTTCCCCTACGATGATGCTCTTCACATGCTCTATGTTACCGGAAAGCAGTTACGTCACATGATTGGTTTTGTGCTTCGTGAGGATGCTTTTATTGAGTCGGGTCACACTGAGTATTATCAGTATTCCGGCACATTCCGCTTCAAATGGTCCAGAAAGAACCAGCGCTTTGATTCCTTTACGCTTTACGGCAAGGAAATTACCGATGAGCAGATGATTAAAGTAGCTCTTCAGAGCTTCCATTACAACAACTTCCAAGAGTTTTTTGATGTTCCGTTTGATGAGGTTGTTAAGAACCATGCACCACGAATTGTCGGTAGTTCTATATGCGGCATTTACACAGAACTGCTTGCCGGCATGCAGAATCTTGAGGGCAAAATTGACGGGCGTCAGACAATTGTTGACTGAAAACATATACCGAAAGGATTATTTATGGCAGATTCATTAGATAAATTAACAGTAGCAAAGCTTCTTGAACTTGCAAAGGAACGTGGTGTGGAAATCAGGTCCGGCGCGAAGAAGCAGGAAATTATTGATGCGCTTTCAAAGGCGGAAGCCCCTGCAAAGCCTGTGAAGAAAGCAGAAAAACCTGAGGCAAAGAAGCCTGAGAAGAAAGCGGAAAAACCTGAGGCAAAGAAGACTGTGAAGAAGGTAGAAAAACCTGAGGCAAAGAAGACTGAAAAAGTTGAAAAAACCGAAGGCAAGAAGGTGAAGGGTAAGAAATCTGAAAAGCCTGAACCAAAGAATGTTGCAGAGAAGAAGCTCGAAATCAAGCAGCCTGCAGAGCCGGAAAAAGCGGAAGAACCTGTAAAACCGGTTCAGAATGTACAGCAGGAGCAGCCCGCTCCTGAAGCAAAGCCGGTGCAGAATCAGACACAGAACATTAAAGAAGGCATCCTTGAAATTATGCCGGACGGCTTTGGATTCATTCGTTGTGACAATTTCCTTCCCGGACCTGAAGACGTTTACGTTTCACCCATGCAGATCCGTCGCATGAATCTGAAAACCGGTGATATTATTAAGGGCCTTGTTAAAGATAAAAACCAGGGTGAGAAGTTCAATGCCCTGCTTTATGTCAATTCCGTAAATGGCTTCAGCGTTGGAGAGGCCATACACAGAAAGCGTTTTGAAGACCTGACACCGGTGTTCCCATATGAGAGGATTCATCTGGAAACTCCGGGCTGCGGCGTATCCATGCGTATGGTTGACTTGATTTCGCCCATTGGCAAGGGCCAGCGTGGTATGATTGTTTCCCAGCCGAAGGCAGGTAAAACAACACTTCTCAAGCAGATTGCAAATGCTATCAAGACAAACCATCCTGAGATGCACATCATCATCCTTCTGATTGACGAACGTCCCGAGGAAGTTACTGATATGAAGGAATCCATCCAGGGTGACAATGTTGAGGTTATTTACTCAACATTTGATGAACTTCCGGAAAATCACAAGCGTGTTTCAGAAATGGTTATAGAGCGTGCAAAACGCCTTGTTGAGCACCAGAAGGATGTTGTTATTCTGCTTGACAGTATTACACGTCTTGCCCGAGCATACAACCTGACATGTATCAGTAGCGGCCGTACTCTTTCCGGCGGTCTTGACCCTGCTGCTCTTCACATGCCTAAGAAGTTTTTCGGCGCAGCCCGTAAAATGCGTGAAGGCGGCAGCCTGACTGTTCTTGCAACGGCACTAGTCGACACCGGCAGCCGTATGGATGATGTTGTTTTCGAGGAATTTAAGGGTACCGGTAATATGGAGCTTGTGCTTGACAGAAGCCTTTCCGAAAGACGTATTTTCCCTGCAATCGATCTTCCGAAGTCAAGTACGAGGCGTGATGATCTTCTTCTTTCACAGCCTGAAATGGAAGCTAATTTCCTGACAAGAAAAGCCTTGAACAGTGTCCGCTCCGAGGATGCTGTTGAGCGGATTATTCAACTTTTTGCTCAGACAAAAACGAATGCCGAGTTGGTGGACTATATCAGAAAAAATGGAATTCTTCGCAATCAGCCGCAGCCCGGGACTCCGTTCTGAGGTGGGGAAGGTTTCAATAAAAATGCTTGTTGAAGGAGCGAAATTTACAATTTCATTTTAGGCCCACTTAAAAACTATTAAATCAGTCTTGACATAAGCAGAAAAAATGTGTTACTATTAGTGCAGTCATTTGGCCGATGACTTGTTGGTAAATTGAAATCTTGATTCTAAAATTGAAGGAGGAAAAAATTATGAAAAGAACAAACATGTTTTTTTTAGCGCTTCTTATTTTCATATTGCTTGCTCCATGTATGGCCGGAAAAGCCGAAACAGGGACAATTGCTATTTCTGCAAATGAAAATATAAAGGAATATGATCCGCTTTATCTTTCTGAAGAAGATTATGAAATATATTCCGGAATTCTTAAACGTTTGAATGCGGAATACGGTTTCCATCTGGGCTTTACCCAGGAAGACATGTCACGTGACAGCGATTCATATGTTTTGCTTTTTTCTCCTGAGGAGTTTGAATCTAAAATGCGCGAAGCAATTTTGGCTAAGCGTGCACAAAATCCCAATGCCGTATATTTGTTTGATACGACCGCAGTCCCTGAAGATGAGTGCCTTTTTACCGAAGCAGATGTTGATAAGCGTGTGGCATTCATTGACAATTGTTATATATCGAGTGAAGCAATAGCTGAATATCAGGCGATTAATGATAAAATAAATGAAGAATATGGCATCTTCACGTGCTTTGTGCCTGAAATGTTTATGCCGGGAAATCCTCACAGACCGCTTGCTTCTTATACTCTTGCGGAATATGAAGCTGAGCTTCGCAGAGATGTTGAAACTATAATTCAAAATAATAAGGAAACCGAAGAATACAAGCAGCAGCTGACGGATACTGATATTATTTATTATTCGTCCGACATCAAAAGAGTTGAAATTAATGCTGAAATTTCAATTTTCAGCCATACTATGGATGAATGCTGTGCAGCAGAGAATATGCCTGAACAAATGATACTCGACACAAATAATCATTTTTGTCTGGAGACAAGTGAACGTGAAGATTGTGATGATTTAGAATCTCAGAATAGAACTGCTGTTAAAACGATAGATGGTGTTCAAATAAAAAAGGATTCTTTAGGAAATACGTTGTTTTATTTAGAGACTACAATTGGTGCAGATAATTTTTGGAAATATGAGAGCGTCGATGGCTTATCATTTGGGGTTCTGAATTCAACATCTGGCTGGCTTTATCCACAAAGTTATTCATATTCGATTTCAAATACAAAAGAACAAGTTACAACTACGATTCTATGTGGTTACTATTCGTCTGCAGGGTATTATTTTCCATCCTACACTACGTTATCCCGAAGCTTTCCTGTTGCGGGTGACTGTGCAACAAATTCGCCAAATTACTCAATAGTACATACTGTTTCTAATCAGAATTATTATCACGTAGATGATTTTGATGATACATTTAACTGTGCGGGTTATGCATTAAAGTATTATATTAATTTTGGTTATAACTGGAGAAATTGGGATTCTATATTAAGTGATGCTGTAGATACCGAAGATATTTTAGAAAAAGTAAAAACGGTTTTTGAAACATTTATGGATGATCAAAGGTTTGTTTTTACCGAATTGGATTCATATAATTCAGGAATTGAAAATTTTTCGTATTATCGAGCTGCTCTTAGAGTTGGTTATGTCGATTCAAATGAAAACGGACGGTTTGACGCCGGTGTTGATATTTGGGATTATCATTGGTTTATTCAATTAGGAGATGGCTCTTGGGCAGATAAACGCGGCAGCTATCCATCGAGAATAGTACCAAATTCGAATGTCTATACTAATCCGCAGGCAATAAGTTGGAACGTATATGAATTAGGTGACCTTGCTTACTCACAATTCTACAATAGTTCAATTGTATATTATTCAATAGCGAGGTAAGTAACTAATGAAATTCCGTGCTATATTTCTGGCTACTATTTGCAGCCTACTTTTTGTTTCCTGTACGAAACCAAAAGCAACCAATGTACCGTCTTACGGGCCGGATATCAGTCCGCAGCCCGGTGTTTCAGCCACGGAACAGCCTTCACCTACTGAAATGCTTCCCAAGGGAGATGGCAACAAAACATCGGATTATCAAATGGATGACAGTTCATACATTAGTTTTTCGGAATTGAAGTGGATGATTAACACGGGCAAACAGGTGAATCTGCCGTGCTTTTCGGATGTTGAGGATTCTCTTGATGAATATTCTGTCAGTGACTTGTTGACAAGACGTCCATTTGGCCTTACCTTTTTTAGCGGAGAAATAATGCTATCCGGGGCTACATACTCACTGGAGAGCGATATGAGTCAGGGACCCAAGCCACAGCTTGTCAAAACCAATGGGCAGAATGGCTATTGCACTTTCAAAATAGAAGGCGGCTACAGGCTGTATAAGTTTTTCTCGTATCGTTTGAATACAACGGACTATTACGGATACCCTATTCTTGTTAAGGAATCACATGAACTTAATGATTTTATGAACATTAAGATAGGCGATACGATTGATGATGTGGCGTTAATTGATCCGGTTGCCGGTATTTACAAACAGGCTTATGATCAATATCCGGACAGTTCGCTTGCACTGAGAATGGATGATGATGACCGTACAAAAATAGAGGTGTTCTCATGTCATTTGTGTACGGATTGTGTAATTAAGTTTACATATACCAGAGACGAAAACGGACAATATAAGATTATTGATATCCGAAAGGATGCGCAATTTACTTTGTATAGCCGGGGCTTAACAGGTTCATCCTCGGGCCCGTGCAGTGTTTGGGTTTATCCCGAAGATTATCCGTCAAAATAGTATTTTGGCTTCTTTGTTCTGATGCTTCCATATGTTTTTTTGTAAAGAAAGAAGAAAAAATAATTTTTCTCTCATGAAAATTATTATTGCAAATTTTCCCTCTACGTGCTATACTGAACAAGCTGTCGCGGTCTTGCCAAAATTAACAAGCCAAATAGGGCAGCGGATATGAGAGGTGAAATACATGAAGGAAGGAATTCATCCTAAGTACTATCAGTGCAAGGTTACATGCAACTGCGGAAACGAGTTCATGACCGGTTCAACCAAGAACGAGATTCACGTTGAAATCTGCTCAAAGTGCCATTCATTCTATACAGGCCAGCAGAAGAGCGTTGCTGCACGTGGTGCTATTGATAAGTTCAACCGTAAGTATGGCTTGAACAAATAGTTCCGATTTATACAGATAAAAACAGGTTGAGGGCGGAAACTCTCAACCTATTTTTGCGTTAAGTTCTTTTTATTTGGGGAAGGAAGGTAACAAACATGAGATCATCAAAAATCGGCGGACAGGCTGTTATTGAAGGTGTTATGATGAAAAATGCTGACCGTTATGCTGTTGCAGTCAGAAAACCGGACGGAGAGATCATCGTAGATGTTCAGAATGGGGGAAAAGACAGGAAAGCTATCAATAAGATTCCTGTTATTCGTGGTGTGTTTGCATTTGTGGACTCACTTGTAATCGGTATAAAAACGCTTACCTTCTCCGCAAGCTTCTTTGATGAAGAGGAGCCTAAGAAGGAAGAAAAGAATTCCGTAAAGAAAAACAATAAAAAGACTGATAAGCAGGAAGAGAAAAATCCGGAGAAGAAGGACGCACAGGAAGCTGCTTTAATTGGCGGTACCGTTGCTTTTTCAATTATTCTTGCAATTGCAATTTTTGTTCTTCTTCCGTCGTTTCTTTCCGGCCTTATTCAAAAATGGACAAAGGCCGGGGACTTTGCTACCGGAATTTTTGAAGGTCTTCTTCGTATTATCATTTTTATCGGTTATATTCTTCTGATCTCACGTATGGAAGATATTAAGCGTGTGTTTATGTATCACGGAGCAGAACACAAATCCATCAATTGTGTTGAGCATGGGCTTGACCTTACCGTGGAGAACGTTCGCGAACAGAGCCGTGAGCACAAACGTTGCGGAACAAGTTTCCTGTTTTTTGTTATTATACTCAGTGTCTTTGTTTTCATGTTTATCAGAGTTGACAGTTTATGGCTCAGGGCGCTTGTACGCGTTCTTCTTATTCCGTTTATTGCCGGTCTTTCTTATGAATTCATCCGTTTTGCGGGAAACAGTGACAATAAAGTTATCAATGCCATCAGCAAACCCGGACTTCTTCTTCAGAAGCTTACCACCCGTGAGCCGGATGATTCCATGATTGAAGTTGCCATAGCTTCTGTTGAGGCTGTTTTTGACTGGAAATCATTTGTAGAGCAGGTTCGTGCAGAAGCTGAACAGCAGATGATTAGTGAAAAAGTTCCTTCTGCAGATGAAGCTGATGAAGCAGAAGATGTCGAGCAGGCTGAAGATGCTGAGCAGGCAGAGGAAGCTGAACAGGCAGAGGAAGTTGAAGAAATCGAAGCAACTGAAGAAATTGAAGACGCAGCTGAAGAAATTGAAGAGAAAGCTGCTGAAATAGCAGAAGAAATCGAAGAAACTATTGAAACTGCAGAAGAAACTGCTGAAGTCGAATTGACTGAAGAAACAGGTGAAGAACTGGAATTTGTTGACCTGGAAGATGAATCCGAAGCTGCAAAGAATGCTGAATCCGAAGCTGCAAAGAATGCTGAAGCAAAAGTAGAAGCAAAAGCTGAAAAAGCAGAAAGCAACGCCCGTAAATCAAAAGACCTTGAATCTCTTGATAAGGTTCTCTTTGTTAAGAAGGAACAGCCTGTTAAGGAATTTAAGGATCCTCTTGCAACAAGAAAAATAAAAGCTGAGCTTCAGGACACTGATGAAGAAGAGGATGATGATGTTCTGAAAGCACTTGATAAGTTTTTTGTTTTTAAGGATTCGAATGAATGAAGAAATGAAAGCATTGACGTGGGGCGAAGCCCTAAGAATGGCCGTTACACAATACGGTCTGGAGGATTGTGACGCAAGACTCTTACTGGAGCATGCCGGCGCAATCGACAGGCATCGTATAAGGCTCATATGGAACGATCAAATGCCGGCAGATACGCAAGCGAGATATCTGGAGTTACTGGAACAACGGCTTACGCATCTGCCGGTTCAGTATATTATGGGGGAAAGCTGCTTCTGCGGACTTGATTTTATTGTGAACAGAAATGTGCTGATTCCCCGTCCGGAGACGGAACTTCTGGCTGAGGCGGTTTTCACATCATGTGAGGGAAAAACGGTACTTGATCTTTGTACCGGTTCGGGCTGTATAGCTGTAACCGTCGCAAAACTGGGAAAGCCTGCAGCTGTTACCGCCTGTGATATTTCTGACGGTGCACTTTCCGTGGCAAAAGAAAATGCACTTAAAAATCATGCGGACATACGTTTCCTGCAGGGTGACCTGTTTGAAGCCGTGGGAAATGAGCGGTTTGATGTTATTGTTTCAAATCCGCCTTATATTGCAACAAAGGAAATTGATGAACTGATGCCCGATGTACGTGATTTTGAGCCACATCTTGCACTTGACGGTGATACGGACGGACTGAGCTTTTACAGAAGAATCGCGGAAGAAGCGGGACAACATCTGACCGAAAACGGAAGGCTCTGTCTTGAGATTGGAAACGACCAGGGGGAAAGTGTTCCGAAACTGTTGAAAAATGCGGGCTTTTCCGACATCGTTGTGAAGAAGGATTATTCGGGAAATGACCGTATGGTGTTTGCCGTGTGGAAACACTGATGCGCCGACAAAACAATGTCCGACCTTTATGGTTATGTTTTGAATGGAGATAATATGTTTGATAAATTAGAAGACCTTCTGAAGCATTTTGAAGAAATCCAGAATGAACTGGCTGAACCCGGCGTTACAAGTGACCAGGCACGCTTCAAAAAGCTTATGAAGGAACAAAATGACTTAAGTGAAATAATTGAAGCTTATAAAGAATATAAGGCTGCAAAAGCCGGCATCGATGAAAGCCTCAAAATGCTTGAGGAAGAATCAGATGAAGAAATGCGCGAACTTGCCAAGGAAGAACTTAATGAGTGCAAGGAAAAAGTTGCTGAGCTGGAGGGCCGTCTCAAGGTGCTTCTTCTGCCCAAGGATCCTAATGATAACAAGAATGTTGTTGTTGAAATCCGTGCCGGCGCAGGCGGTGAAGAGGCTGCACTGTTTGCGGGCGAGCTTTATCGCATGTATATGAAATATGCTGAAACACGCCATTGGAAAACCGAACTTACAACATATAATGAGAGTGGAATCGGTGGTGTGAAGGAAGTTGTTTTCATGATTGATGGGCAGGGCGCGTACTCACAGCTTAAGTATGAAAGCGGTGTTCACCGTGTTCAGCGTGTGCCCGTAACCGAATCCGGCGGCAGAATCCACACATCAACCGCAACCGTTGCCATTATGCCGGAAGCGGAAGAGGTTGATGTTTATGTTGACCCGAATGATTGTAAAATTGATGTTTTCCGTTCATCGGGAAACGGCGGACAGTGCGTAAATACTACTGACTCGGCTGTACGTCTGACACACATTCCGACAGGCATAGTTATTTCCTGCCAGGATGAAAAATCGCAACTTAAAAACCGTGCCCAGGCTATGCGTGTCCTGCGTGCAAAGCTGTATGAGCTTGAACTTGAGAAGGCTCATGCCGCTGAGGCTGCAGAACGCAAGAGCCAGGTTGGAACGGGCGACCGGTCCGAGAAAATCCGTACATACAACTTCCCGCAGGGACGCTGCACGGATCATCGTGTGCATTTTACCTCATATCGTCTGCTTGACATAATGAACGGCGATATTCAGGAGATTATTGATAACATCATTGCCTACGACCAGGCTGAAAGGCTGAAGGGAGAGGAAGAATAAGGAGTTTCGCGAAAGGCAGCAGATGATTACATCAACATCAAATGACAAAATTAAATATCTGAAGCAGCTGCTTGCAAAGCGCAAACAAAGGGAAAACGATAAGGTTTTTGTTTGTGAAGGTATTAAGCTTTACGGCGAGCTGTTGCGCGACTGCCCCGAAAAAATAGTGAGCGTTTACGCATCGGAAAGCTATTTCAACGGACTCTCGGAGGCTGATAAAACAAGGCTTTTTGCCGGGAAAAACTTCGAAGTTGTTAAGGACAGTGTTTTTGACAGTGTTGCTGAAACCGTTACTCCACAGGGGATTCTTTGCGTTGCAAAGCAGCCTGAGTACAATGCGGAAGAAATACTTTCTGCAAAAGGACCGCTTCGGATTCTTTTCCTTGAAGATTTGCGCGATCCGGGAAATATGGGCACGATTCTCAGAACCTCTGAGGGGGCCGGTATGGACCTTGTGATTGCGGGCGGAGACTGTGTTGATATTTTCAACCCGAAGGTTGTACGTGCCACAATGGGTTCGATTTTCCGCGTTCCTTTTGTTATGGCAAATGATACGGCGAAATTGCTTGAAATGCTTAGAAAATACAATGTTACAACTTATGCTGCATATCTTGCAGGATCTGAAAACTTTAAGCTTGTTAAGTATGATAGCCGGGCAGCATTCCTTATAGGCAATGAGGCAAACGGTCTGAAGAAAGAAACTGCTGAAGCGGCCGATCACTGTATCCGCATACCCATGGCGGGAAAACTGGAATCACTTAATGCAGCTGTGGCTGCGGCCGTGATTATGTATAATGCGTGAAAAAAATAATACGGCAAAAATGGCATCGGGGCTGATGATATCAAATCCGATGACATTATTTGCATTAGGAACTTTATCAACAGGCTTGGCAATATAGTTGGTTACGGACAACAGAAGAAGCAAATCGAAATATTACCACGTAGTTTATGGTTTGTATACCTGTTTTTTATTATTTTTATTATTTTTTTTATTTCAATAAAATAATGGTTGACAAGACAAAACTAATTCGATAAAATACTATCAGAATAGATAATATGAATCGAAAGAGGAGGTTGAACTAATGAAAAAAAGAATTCTTGTTTCTTCGTTGCTTGTAGTTTTGATGCTTGGAGCAGTTACAGTATTTCTGCTGAAAGACAACAGTATTTCTGCTTCGGGAAAAAATGATGAAAATAAAACTAATGTTGAAAACCCTGCATCAGCCTCCCAAAAGGTTTCGACTCCTGTTCCGGACATGACATATGAGGAAAGCGTTGCAAGGGGGCTGACGGTTCATCGCATTGAGGAGCTCAGTGACGAGCAAAATGATTTCCTTGCAGCAAAAATTGCTGAACTGGACCAGAAAGGTGTATGCGCAAAGTTTGATAAATTACTGGAGGAATGGATGGAAGAGGCATATCAAATTCCGTTGCTGATTTTTGAAAATGAGGCCTTTCCGTATTTTCAGACTCCAAAAGCCGCGGAAATGATGAGCTTCATTAAGGAAAACGATCCGGACGGATATCTGACAATTTATAAATATGTACAGGCTCATTCAGAGGCTTACCCTAAGATGGAAGGTATTGGCCATTATATTGAATACTTATATCGTGCATATTTAACGGGAACGTTTAGCTCTGCAGAATATCCTAATGCTATGTCTGATGAAGCTGATGAAAACAAAAAAGTATTTAAAGCTATTGCAGAAAAGGACAATCAGGAATTCAGGGAAGCGGAACATAAGGAGGATGGAAGCATTCTTTGCTGGCATCCGGCAACATACGCTTTCGATTTCTTTATAGTGTATTTGGACAGAAAGATGGCAGAAGCAAAATAAAAAACATGTAATTGCAGTAAAATATATACCTCAAACTTGCACTTAATTGCAGTTAGAAGTAAAATAAAAGCGGAGTCCTTGGACTTCGCTTTTACTATTTTATCCGGAGGTTACCCATGAAGTTTCATAACGGCTGCTGGCTCCTTAAGGAGCATTATGCGCGCTTTTCACCGAGCGAGGCATATTACACACATATCAATGATACCTCAGTTGTTTTCTGCGCGCCTACAAGTGTTATCAGAGGCAAAGGCGATATGCTTGAGGGAATCAATCTTACAGTAAGAATCACGTCTCCCGCACCGGAAATTTTACGCGTGGAAACCTGTCATTTTGCAGGTGTGCAGAAAAAAACACCGGAGTTTGAACTTTTTTCTGACGGAAAACCGTATGAAGAACAGAAGCTTGATGTTTATGAAACTGAGCATGAGGTTACTGTACGCAGCGGAAAGCTTTCTCTGGTTATCAATAAAAAACCCTGGTCAATGACTTATTACAGCGATGGAAAAAAGCTTACTGCCAGTGCACCGGGTGACCTTGCCTGCATGAAAACCGACTGGAAGGGTTATGCTTACGACACACCGGACAACACCTATATCCGTGAACAGCTTTCAATCGGTGTGGGTGAACTGCTCTACGGCACGGGTGAGCGCTTTACGCCATTTGTTAAAAACGGTCAGACTGTAATTATCCGCAATGAAGACGGCGGAACAAGCACATCGCAGAGTTATAAAAACATACCGTTCTATATTTCAAACAAGGGCTATGGCGTGTTTGTAAACCACCCTGAAACCGTAGAATTCGAACTTGGAACGGAATTTGTGACAAAGGCCGGCTTTTCTGTTGCCGGTGAAAAACTTGATTATTTTGTCATAAACGGACCGGAAATGAAAGATGTTCTGACTAATTACACCGGGCTTACGGGGCGTCCCGCACTTCCGGCACCCTGGACATTCGGCTTGTGGCTGTCAACATCGTTTACAACCAATTATGATGAAGATACGGTTATGTACTTCATAGATGAAATGGACAGACGCGGAATTCCGCTTAAGGTATTTCATTTTGACTGCTGCTGGATGAAGGATTTCTGTTGGACCGATTTGTGCTGGGATTCGAAGATTTTCCCCGACCCGCAGGGTATGCTGAAACGAATCCGTGAAAAAGGCAAGAAAATATGTGTCTGGATTAATCCTTATATTGCCCAGGAGTCCGTACTTTTCGCCGAAGGCGCTGAAAAGGGCTATTTTATAAAACGTAAGAACGGTGATGTATGGCAGTGGGATATGTGGCAGCCCGGCATGGCTATTGTTGATTTTACAAATCCGGCCGCTACCGAATGGTTCTGCGGAAAACTTGAAACACTGCTTGATATGGGCGTTGACTGCTTCAAAACCGATTTTGGTGAGAGAATACCTGTTGATTGTGCATATTTTGACGGCTCGGATCCCGAAAAGATGCATAACTACTATACTTATCTGTACAACAAGGCTGTTTATGAACTGATTGAGCGTAAACGCGGTACAAAGGAAGCCGTTCTTTTTGCCCGCTCAGCAACCGTGGGCGGCCAGAAATTCCCCGTTCACTGGGGCGGTGACTGCTGGTCTGATTATGAATCAATGGAAGAAAGCCTGCGTGGCGGCCTTTCATTTACCATGTCCGGATTTGGTTTCTGGAGCCATGACATAGGCGGTTTTGAAAACACTTCAACACCTGACGTTTACAAGCGCTGGGCTGCATTTGGCCTGCTTTCATCGCATTCGCGACTGCACGGAAGCAGCTCCTACAGGGTTCCGTGGGCATATGATGAAGAAGCCGTTGATGTTGTAAGATTCTTTACAAAACTTAAGGCTTCACTAATGCCTTACCTTTATTCAATGGCTGTAAATGCAAGCAAAACCGGTGTTCCCATGATGCGTTCAATGGTTCTTGAGTTTACCGGTGACAAAAACTGCGGCTATCTTGACAAGCAGTACATGATGGGCGATTCCCTTCTTGTAGCGCCTGTTTTCAACGATGAAAGCCTTGGCAGTTTCTATCTTCCCGAAGGTACCTGGACTGACTTCTTCACGGGCGAAACAAAGCAGGGCGGCCGCTGGTATGAGGAAAAGACAGGCTATTGCTCGATTCCACTGTATGTACGTCCTAATTCGATTGTTGCTGTCGGCTCACAAAACACGGATGCTGTTTATGATTACGCAAACGGTGCAAAACTCAGGGTTTATGAGCTTTCGGAGAATGTACCCGCAACCGCACGGATTTACAGCCCGGATGCTGAACTTGAGATAGATGTTGAAGTTGTAAGAAACGGAAAAACTGTTACAATTACCGTAAATGAGGCCTTGAAAAACTTCTCACTCTGCCTTGTTAACAGTCCTGCTCACGGTAAAAACTGCGAGATTCTTGGAAATGATACAATCATTCTGCCTGCAGGAAAAGGAAGCTTTACGGTAGAACTTGAATGATTTTTTGGACAGGCCTCAAAGGCCTGGCTTATACGGAGCATAAATGACAGTAAAATTACCACCCCAACCGAATAAATGTATTCTTGAGCAGTTGCAGGCACTTGGAATTCAGGTGCCTGCAGCCTGTGGCGGAAACGGAACCTGTGGGAAATGCCGTGTAAGAATTATTGAAGGCCATGTAACACCCGGGAACCGTGACATAAATATATTTGGCAAGCAAAAATGCGATGAAGGCTGGCGTCTTGCGTGCACTTCCTACTCGGACGGTGAACTGACAGTTGAAATTCCTGATATCGGTACACCTGTTATAGCGGGAATTTCGAACCGGACACCCCATATAATGTGGGAGAGTGAAACCGACGGGGAGCCTTGCGCGAATAAAGCTGCAGACAGTACCATTGAAGAAAAATGTATTATTGCTGATGTTGGAACTACCACCGTTGTCTGTGCTTTGCTTAATTCAAACGGAGATGTTCTGAAATCACAATGCTTTCTCAATCCGCAGGCATCCTTCGGAGCAGATGTTATAAGCCGCATTAAGGCCTCAAACGATGGAGAAGGTGAAATGCTGCGGAAAGCTGTTGTCCGTAAATTGCGTGAAGCTTTGGGCATGCTTTCGGAAAACACAAAAAATATACGCTATATTCTTATTGCGGGAAATACGGCCATGCTCCATCTTTTACGCGGATATGACTGCACAGGTCTTGCGAAATATCCTTTTAAGCCGTTTAACCTTGAAGCGGAAACACTTGATGCAGGTGAATTATTCGAAGGGGATTTTGACGGCACAGAGCTGTTTGTTATGCCGGGAATCAGCGCATTTGTTGGTGCGGATATAGTTTCCGGAATTTATGGACTTGATCTTGATAACAGGCAGAAGGCTACGCTTCTTATGGACCTTGGTACAAACGGAGAAATGGTTCTTGCCCAAAACGGAAAGCTTTTTACGGCAAGTGCTGCTGCCGGTCCGGCATTTGAAGGCGGTAATATATCATGCGGAATGGGCTGCGTTTCGGGAGCGGTCACAAGTGTCAGAATCAATAATGGCACCATAGAAACCGAAACCGCTGACAATGCAAACCCCTTGGGAATCTGCGGCAGCGGGCTTTTGGAGCTTGTTTCGGAACTGCGAAGAAATGAAATAATTGACGAATACGGGACGTTTCGCGAAGAATTTTTTGACCGCGGTTTTGCTTTTGCGGAAAAGGAAAACGGAGAGCCGCTTGTTCTTTTACAGAAGGATATACGTGAACTTCAGCTTGCAAAAGGCGCTGTAAGGGCTGTTGCGGAGCTGCTGCTGAAAAACGGACCTGATGAAGAAACCGGAACAGCCGGAGAAACATCGGAAGTATCCCGTGAATTGCCCGACATTTATCTGGCGGGCGGCTTTGGCATCGGAATTGATATTTCACGAATAAAAGAACTTGGATTTTTCCCCGAAAATGATATAATATCATGCGTTGGAAACAGTTGCATTCTTGGCCTTCAAAAAGCTGCCGTGGGATTCCTTAACGGCAGAAAAGAAGTAGTTTTGGAGCGGCTGAACCACATAGCACATTTCACGCAGGAAATACCTGTTGCGGGTGAATCGGATTTTGAGACACTGTTCTTTAAGTTTATGAATTTTTGAATATTTTCGAATACCCGGTATCAATCATCTGCAAATGGATTAGTACTTGACAATAGCGCCAAAATGTGATAGTAAATAATTTACATACGGGAAGGCAGACCCCGTACATGTCGGACCACGACCCGACAAATATTCGCAGTATCTGCAGGAGGAAAAATGAAAATCAGAACACGTTTTGCACCCAGCCCCACAGGAAGGATGCATGTAGGTAACCTTAGGACAGCTTTGTATGAATTCCTTATCGCCAAGCACGAAGGCGGAGACTTTATTCTCCGTATTGAAGATACAGACCAGGAGCGCTTTGTTGAAGGCGCTGTAGATATTATTTACAGAACCATGGAAAAGACAGGCCTTAAGCATGATGAAGGTCCTGACAAGGATAAAGGTTTTGGCCCGTATGTTCAGTCTGAGCGTATGAAAACCGGTATTTATATGAAGTATGCAAAGCAGCTTATCGAAAAAGGTGAGGCTTATTACTGCTTCTGTGACAAGGAACGTCTTGAAACCCTTAAAACATCCGTATCAGAGGATGAGGACGACGAAGCAAAGGTTATCACCAAGTACGACAAGCACTGTCTGTATCTTCCCAAAGAAGAAATTGAGAAGAATCTTGCAGAGGGCAAGCCTTTTGTTATTCGTCAGAATATCCCTGCAGAAGGCACAACAACCTTCACGGACGCTATTTATGGTGATATTACCGTTAATAATGATGAACTTGATGACATGATTCTTATCAAGTCAGACGGCTATCCTACCTACAATTTTGCAAACGTTATTGATGACCATCTGATGGGCATCACACACGTTGTAAGAGGAAATGAATATCTTTCCTCAACACCCAAGTACACCCGTCTTTATCAGGCATTCGGCTGGCAGGAGCCCATTTATGTTCACTGCCCGCTGCTTACTAATGAAGAGCATAAGAAACTTTCAAAGAGAAGCGGCCACTCATCCTTTGAAGATTTGCTTGAGCAGGGCTTTGTAACGGAAGCCATTGTAAACTTCATCGCACTCTGCGGCTGGAGCCCTGAGGATAACCGTGAAATTTTCTCACTTCAGGAGCTTATTGAAGCCTTTGATTACCGCCACATCAGCAAATCACCCGCAGTTTTCGATATGAACAAGCTGCGCTGGATGAACGGTGAATACATTAAGGCAATGGACAATGAAAAATACTATGAAGAGGCCATTCCTTACATTAAGAAGACCATCACAAAGGATTATGATTTAAGATTCATTGCCGATCTTGTAAAGAGCCGTATTGAGACCTTCTGTGACATCGCTGAGAAGATTGATTTCTTTGAAGAACTGCCTGATTACGATGTTGAGATGTACACCCATAAGAAGATGAAAACCAACAGCGAGAATTCTCTTCAGGTGCTTAAGGATTTACTTCCCCGTTTTGAGGCACTTGAGGAATATTCCGTATCCGCAATTGAAGCTCTGCTGATGAACTATGTTGCAGAGAAGGAAATTAAGAACGGTGTGGCTCTTTGGCCTGTACGTACAGCAGTTTCCGGCAAGCAGATGACTCCCGGCGGTGCTTATGAAATCATGAGCATCCTTGGCAAGGATGAAAGCCTGCGTCGTATCCGCATCGGTATTGAAAAGTTAGAGAAAGCAGTACAGAATGCGTAATACAAAGTGATACAGACCCTGCAGAAATGCGGGCTTTGCAACATCTGTTTAACATCAGCATTGATCCGTATTAATGCATGAATTTTAATCAGGAACAAAATGAAGCAATTAACCACGGAAGCGGGCCCTGCCTTGTTCTGGCAGGCCCGGGTTCCGGGAAAACGGCGGTGATAACAGGCAGGGTACTCAGGCTTGTAAATGACCTGAAGGTGCCTGCTGAGCAGATTCTTGTTATCACCTTTACCAAAGCGGCAGCGGAAGAAATGAAGCAGAGATACCTGAAAAAGGCATCGGTCTCCGGTTACGGAGTGGCTTTCGGAACCTTCCACGCCGTTTTTTTTAAAATTTTACGGGAAAGCGCGGGAATAAGCGCTAAATCCATTATTTCAGTTTCGGATCAGTACAAGATTCTCAGCCGTGAGCTGTACGCAATGCATCCGGACCATTCCTATGTTCAGGAGGATTTCAAGCGCCTTCTGAGCGAAATCAGCCGCAGAAAAAGCGGTGTATTAAAAAATGACAGCCGCCTGGGACTGCCTTGCACGGCTGCGGAGTTTGAGACCATCCTTGAAAAATACAGGCTGGAAATGAAAAAGGCTTCCAAGATTGATTTCGACGATATTCTTTCCGAGTGCCTTAAGCTTCTGAAAAATGACGGTGCTGTCCGTAAAACCTGGCAGAACAAGTACAAATACATTCTGGTTGACGAATTTCAGGATATTAACCGGCTGCAGTATGAAACGGTAAGGCTTCTGGCGGCTCCGCTTAACAATCTGTTTGTAGTGGGAGATGATGACCAGAGCATCTATGCGTTTCGTGGTGCGGAGCCCGGACTTGTTGATGTTTTTCTTGATGATTTTCCAAGATGCAGGATTGTCACCCTGGGCAGAAATTACCGTTCCGCACCGTGCATAACGGCTGCTGCCGGGCGTGTTATAGCCAGGAATTCATCGCACAGAAACAAGAATATTACCAATGCATCCGAAAAAACAGGGAGTGTCGAACTGCTTGTATGCGAAGACCGTCGCACGGAATATGCCACGGTGGCGCGTATCCTTAAAGGCACACAGGTCCCGCCCGGAGAAACGGCTGTTCTTTTCCGGACTAACATGCAGCCGCGCGGCCTGGCGGAAACGCTCGCATCGGAAGGAATCAGGTTTTCGCTTAAGGAAAGACTTCCTGACTACGGAAACCACTGGATTACAAAGGATCTTCTTGCTTTTATGAGGATTGCGGAGGGCGAAAAAGAGAGGCCTTTGTATCTTCGAATCTGTAACAGGCCGTACAGGGGGATTACAAGAGAATGCTTTCCGGATGAGACCGTTTCTCCGTTAAATTGTATTAAAAGAGCCGGTGATTCCGCCAGAAAGCAGCTTACACACCTGTTTGACGGGCTTTCGCTTCTGCAGGGGCTTGACCCGTACGGAGCCTGCTTTTACATCAGGCGGGCGCTGGGATACGAACGTTATCTTGATGAATATGCATATTCGCACGGAGCAGATAAAAATGAACTTTTTGATATTCTGGAGGATTTGCAGGAAAGCGCAAGAGGCATGAAAACAAGCTTCGAATGGGAGGAGAAACTTAAGAAAACCTACAGGGATAATGAGGAAAAGAGCGATGAAACCGGGAATTCCGTGAAACTTATGACGTTTCACGCATCAAAGGGGCTTGAGTTTGAAAAGGTTATTATTATTGATGCAAATGAGGGGATTACACCGCTTAAGGCTGCTGTAACGGAGGCTGCGCTTGAAGAGGAAAGGCGTGCGATGTATGTTGCAATGACGCGAGCAAAAACGGAGCTGACCGTTTTTTACGTAAAAAAACGCGGCGGCCGAAATGTACTGCCGTCGCGCTTTGTTCATGAAATGCAGGCTAAGGTTGGTGTGCCGGGCAGTTGATTACTGCTCGTCATCTTCGTCTTCAAGAACGTCTGCGAATTCTTCTTCATCAAGAAGCTCATAGAATGCGTCTGAAGCTGCCTCGAATTCGTCATCTGACTCGATATCAATAAGCTTCATGTCTTCTTCATCACCGCCGTTGCCTTCAAAACGGTACAGGAAAATGTCAGAGTCCTCATCTCCGTCAGCGGGAATTAATGCGATATATTCCTTGCCATCGCAGGGGAAAATAGCTAAAATATCACACAGAAGCTCTGAATTATCTTCAAGGGTAAGTGTAACCTGGTCGTAAACTTCTTCGTTTTTTGCCATGTTTATAAGTCCTTTCTAAAATAAGTATCCGCTGCATGAGCGGAGCAAAATTGCTTTTCAAGAATATATCAGAAAATCGGGGAAATTGCAAGTAGTGACATCAGAAATCGGAAAAATCAGAATATCGGTGCGAAATCTGGTGGAGTTTATTATGCGCTCGGGTGACATTGATAACCGTATCGGCCGCATGGACGTTATGGATGCAATGCAGCAGGGCAGCCGTCTCCACCGCAAGATTCAAAAGAGTATGGGCGGCATTTATTCGGCGGAGGTTCCCCTTTCAACAACACTTGTGATGGAACGTGCGGAGGGTGACATTGAGCTGACTGTGGAAGGGCGTGCGGATGGCATTTACCCCGGCGAGCGCTGCATAATGATTGACGAAATCAAATGTGTGGCACGTGACCTTGCGGCTATTGAGGCGCCTGTTACCGAGCATCGTGCGCAGGCTATGTGTTATGCATATATGTATTATGCGAAGAAATGCGTGCCCGTAATACGTGAGGATGCAGAACAGCAGGAGATTACTGCGCTTAGTGATGATGCTGAAACCGCAGGCGGGCTGCTTACTGACGGATTCATGCAGACAGAGGGCATGCAGACAAGCTTTCTGCCTGCAGATATCGGTATCCGCCTGACGTACTGCAATGTTGAAACTGAGGAAAAGAAGTATTTTGAGGAATATTTTGAGTTTGCGGAGCTTGAAAAATGGTTCAAAAAGCTGACGGATGAATATTTCAAGTGGGCTGCATGGCAGTATGACTGGACTGTTGAGCGAAATGAAAGTATAAAGAAAACCGAATTTCCCTTTGAATACCGCCCGGGCCAGAAGGACCTTGTTACGGGCGTTTACAGAACAATTCTCCGCAAAAAGCGCCTGTTTATAGAAGCCCCCACAGGTGTCGGAAAAACAATTTCGACGGTCTTTCCCGCTGTCAAGGCAATGGGTGAGGGACTTGCCGAAAAGATTTTTTATGCAACCGCAAAAACCATAGCAAGAACCGTGGCTGAGGATACTTTTAAGCTCCTGTCCGAGGCTGATTTGAAGTTCAAGCTTGTAACCATTACAGCTAAGGAAAAGGTCTGCATCCTTGAAAAGCCTGACTGCAACCCGGTCAGTTGCCCGCGTGCAAAAGGCCATTATGACCGTGTGAATGATGCGGTTTTTGATATGCTCACACACGAAAGCGGCATCTCGCGCGAACTCATCCTTCAATATGCAGAGAAACACAATGTATGCCCGTTCGAAATGTGCCTTGATATCAGTACCTGGGCAGATGGCATCGTTTGTGATTATAACTATATTTTTGACCCGAATGTTTACCTGAAGCGCTTCTTTGCTGACGAAAAGCCGCCGGCTTACATTCTGCTTGCTGATGAAGCTCATAACCTTGTGCCGCGTGCCTGCGAAATGTACAGTGCTGAGCTGAATAAGTCGCATGTGCTTGAGGTTAAGCGTATCATCAATAATAATGACCACGCACTTGCGAAGGCGCTTGAAACCCTGAATAAGAAGCTTCTGGAATTGAAACGCGAGTGCGACGGATGCGAGGTTCTTGACAGTATAGATGAGCTTTGCAACCCGATTCTGCACCTGCAGACGCTTCTTGATGAGCATCTGCGCAAGTTCCATGAGGCAGAGGACAGGGACGCAATTCTCGACTTTTACTTTGAAATAAGGCACTTTGCGGCCATGTACGACCTGATGGATGAGAATTATATCATCGTGACTGATTTCAACGATGATGGCGAGTTCCGTCTCCGTCTGATGTGCATGGACCCGTCGGAGAACCTGAAGACGTGTCTTGATAAAATCAGGGCGTCCGTTTTCTTTTCTGCAACACTTCTGCCCATTAACTATTACCGTGAGCAGCTTGGCGGCCGTGAGGATGATTACGCAATCTATGCACCATCGCCGTTTTTGCCTGAGAACAGGCTTCTCATGATAGGCCGTGGCGTAAGCACTAAGTACAGCAGGCGCTCAGAGGATGAATACCTTAAAATTGCTGAATACATAGAGGCTTTTGTTTCTGCAAAGCCCGGAAATTACATGGTTTTCTTCCCATCCTACAAGATGCTTTCTGAAATTGCGGAGCTCTGCGGGGACAGGATTCCGGGGCTCATTCTTCAGAAGACGGGCATGAGGGAAAATGAAAAGGAAGAATTCCTTGCGGCCTTTGAAGACAATTCCGAGCCGCACACCGGTTTCTGTATTATGGGCGGCATTTTCGGAGAGGGCATTGATTTGAAGAATGACTGCCTGATAGGCGCTGTTGTAGTAGGCACGGGTCTTCCGCAGGTCTGCAACGAACGTGAACTTTTCCGCGCATTCTTTGATGAGCGCAACAACACCGGCTTTGAATATGCTTATCTTTATGCCGGCATGAACAAGGTTGAGCAGGCAGCGGGCCGTGTGATCCGTACCATGGAGGACCGTGGTGCAATTCTTCTGCTTGATGACCGTTTCCTGCAATCGCAGTACCAGCAGCTGTTCCCGCGTGAGTGGTTCCCCAATATGGTTGTTGATAAAGAAAAGATGGTGGAGGAACTGAAGAAGTTTTGGAAGTAAGGTGCTGCAAATAGAGTCGTAGCTTGGGATTGACTGATTGCCGGTTTTCGGAAAGCAAAGAACATGTTGCTAATTCATGCGGCTGATTCATAAAGAGTAGAGACATTAGTTTGATCTACTCTTTTTTATTGGTCCATGAGATCTCCAATTTACATTGGTTAAAAACACGTTTTTTCTTCTTTTTACCTTGACAATTATTATTATTATTATTATCAACTTTGCAGGTATTCTGTGGCCACAATTACTGTAAATAATATAATCTCAAAGGGGAAAACATGAAGAAAAAAATATTAAATGTATTGCTTTCTGTATTACTTTCTGTTATCTTTTTTGTATCATCAATTCCTGTAAAAACGTATGCTGAGGGCACGTTTAATACCATTAACAATTTTGATGTAGATACAAAAGAGTATAATATTACCTATTATCCATCTGATATTTTTGAAGTAAAATACTATGGTAAGGTTATTGGAAAGGTTTATGTTGTAAGTATGGTCGCAACTTCCAAAACAAACCCGCGCAAACAGGTTTTATTAGTTAAGACAGAAATGCGGCCAGAAGATACAAACATTTTGCTTGAATGGTATCATGGCGTATGTGAGTCTATGAAAATTACCGTATATTATGATTATGGAAGCGATATGGAGGAAACTCAGTACGCGCCTGCGACAACAAATGTTTCAGGTAACAAGAGTTCGTCTTCTTCTATTCAGGCCGGCATAAATCAGAAAAATGGTTTTAATATTAATGCTACGATCGGGTGCCAGTATTCGCTGCCTTATGGAGGTTTTAAGGTTACAGCTGATTCAAAAAGTTCAGGAAGATTTACTACACAACGTTCGATTAAATATTATTATGATAGAGAATCTTGGCGCTGGAATCCATTTATTCAGTCATCAGCAAAGAGAGAAATTAATAAACCACTAAATGGTGACTTGATTCAAACATTTGCATTTGAATATGATTATACCGGTTCGGGAAAACGCCCTGTGATTTACTATAATATTAATGCCGTTTTTCGGGTTGCACGTAATTTTTCCAGGACTTGGTATGGAGATGGATCGAATATTCTTTTGGGTAATTATACCGTAGACCAATTGATTGGTCTTCGAGGTGAATAAAGGTTAGAGGTTGTACATGAAAAAGAAGGTTTTCATTATTGTTGGCGTTGTTTTAGGGGTTATAGCGCTTTTTGGTGGCTTACTATTATATAGCAACTGGCAGGACAAACTGATTATGGATGAAAAAGTCTCACCATACATTAAAGATTATCCTACAGATATTCTTGTTATCGGTGAAAAGATGTGGTTCCCCGAAAAGTTGAATGTCCGTTATGCCGATAAAATAATCGACGAAGTTTTGAAAACGAAGGAAGGTTGTACAGAGCAATTTATAATTTTATCCAACAGAACCGGTAGTGTAGAAATCAGTCAGGAAGAATTGCAACTGATTGCCGGGAAGCTAAATGCACTTGAATGTGATTTTTTCTGTATTGGTACTGCATTAGACGCGGAACTTGTAAAAGCAGGCATTTTTAGTCAGATGCAGGCTCCGGATCATTCAACAGGTTATGTTTATCACAATTATGGACAAACCTGGATGGGCAATGGTTACAGAGATCAGGATTTTTATTTCGATGATACACCTGAAGGCATTTTTGCACACCTTGAAAGCATTTGGGAAATTATATTAGACGAACGTTACAAATAACAGAAAGGATGTAAAACTTTTTCTTTGTAATAAGTTTTACATCCTTTTTTAGGGAGAAGAAATGCGATTTGAAGATTTAACAAAAGTTTATGTTACGGGCAGCGAAAAAGTTACGGCATTGGATAATGTTTGTTTTGATTTTCCAACAAATGGACTTGTTACAATCACCGGAAAGAGCGGTTGCGGAAAAACAACGCTGTTGTATGTTGCAGCCGGATTACTCGAAGCTAATGACGGCGCTGCTTGGGACGGAGAAATTAATCTGTGCAAATTATCTGAGAAAGAATTAGACGATTACCGTAATGCAAATATGGGTATTGTTTTTCAGGATTATAAACTGCTGGAAGACAGAAGCGTATATGCTAATCTTGAGCTGGCGCTTGATATTCGCAAGGTTGAAAATCATAGTAATAAAATCAGTGAAACGCTTTCGTATGTTGGCCTTTCGGGATACGAAAAGAGAAAAGTTTCTGAATTAAGTGGCGGACAAAAACAGAGAGTAGCTATTGCCAGGGCATTAGTTAAAGATTGCAAAATGATTTTGGCTGATGAACCGACAGGAAACCTCGATGAAAGCAATAGTCTTGAAATCTGGAAATTACTAAAAGAAATATCCAAAACCAAATTGATTCTTGCTGTAACACATGACAAAGAAACTGCAAGGAGAATTTCTGATGTTATTATTGAAATGTCAGACGGAAAAATCTCGGGCGTTGTTTCAAAAGGGGTGGCTCATAATGAACGGTTGTGCATATATTATGGCGACGAAGAAAAGGTGTTTTCTTCGGATGAGTCAAAAGAATTATATCTTTATTTACGGGATATTTGTGGAAAAATTGCTGCGACAAGGGCGATGGTTGAAGTTGAATTCAGAGAAGAAAAGTTGAGCCCTGAGGCTGATTCGAATAATAATGTTGAAGATTGTAATTATCAGAATTTGATTAAGAATTTATCCTTTCGCTCTGCAACTGCTTTTGCGGCAGAATCGATTAAGAAACGCCTTGTCAGACATTTCCTGACATCACTTATGTTTTCTTTTGTTCTGCTTATAACGTTTGTCCTTATTATGCTTTTTAACTGGGATTGTTATGATGCTATTGAGCGTTATTTAATTAAAGATAATACTCCATATGCATTTTTTCGCTTAAATGCAGAATATACAGACGCATTTGGAACAGAAAATGGTGTTTTGGCAAGTAGAGGTATTGCTTTAACTAATGCGTTGAACTTGTGCTTTAACAGCGAGAGTATCTTTGCAAGTGATAATGCCCATATTATGGACTTTAATGAAGAAATTAAAGTTTTTTATGCTGATTATATCCCGGGTGCAGAAATAAAAGGAAAATGGCCCGAAACAGGAGTTGAAATTGCAATAAGTGATTATCTGGCTGATGTATTGCAGTTAAATATCGATTCGGAAATAGTTGTTGATAACGCGACATATGTCGTTTGTGGCGTGTTTGACACCATATACAAAGATGAAGATTTGCAAAAAGAAATTCGGTTCAATAGAATGGAAGAAGGACTTTTTTATAAATATCAAACAGAGTGTCTTGTAACAGTTGTGAGTAAAGAAAACAGCACAAAGAAGTTTGATGGGTTAGAGGTCCTTTCACTTACAGGATCAAACTTTTTCTATACAGTTAAATTGTCGGATTATGCCTGGGGTGAAATGCAGTATGGCTTGGCGGATAATTGCAGTGAAAACTTAATTGCCGGGCGTATGCCGCAAAACAGGAATGAAATAATTGTATCAAAAAAATGTTATCAGGTAAAAACCGGCAAAGAAGTTGATGAATGGGAACAGGAAACATTTCTGTTCCGTGATTTGTATGATGCTAAGTATAATGACTTCTTTTCGGAATCCTTAAACCTTTTTGATGTCTTTCCCGATGGGATAACGATTGTTGGAATATATGAAGACGCGGAGTTACTGCCGGTAATAGGAATTCAAAAGGAAGCCTGGGAAGAAATAGTTCAATTGCAAATGGAATATTTTTCGTGTACTGAATTCGGTGTTTTTCTTAATGAACAACAAAAAACAGTTGGCTCATTTATGAAGGATAATAAAGTCTTATTGGAAATACCGGCAGCTTTGGAAATGGTGAGGATACACGATTCAGTTGCTTTTTTAAGAATTTTCATATTGGCTGCTTTGATGATTTGTTCTTTAATTTTTTTGATTATGGTGATTAACTGTATTAGTTTAAGCGTTAGGGATTCAGCCCGAACTATTGGCATTATGCGTGCTGTCGGAGTAAGAAAGCAGGGAACATTTAGTGTGTTTTTCACGGAAATGGGTTATGTGATGGCTGTAGGTTTGATTCTTGCTTCGATTTGGATTGTAACGAGCGTTTCGCTAATCAATGATTTTTTCAAGTCGTACCATAAGGGTGAAACGTTTAATCTGTTTGTTATTAGTCCGTTGGAAATGTTGATAATGTATGTGATTGTTTTCGTAGTGGGTTACTTGGTTGTATTAATTCCGATAAATGAGTTGGGACGGAAAAAACCTGTAGATCTTTTAAGGATGGAAACTGATAATTAGTTTTAATGCAAAAAGGCTGCAAATGCAGCTTTTTTGCGTTAAAACAGACTATAAAACTGAAGAGAATGCTTGTGACTAAAAATTGAATATATTAAAATAGAATTGCCAAAATTATTAGAAATAATTTGAAACTTGAGATGTTTAAACTTTTTACTAGCAATTTAAAAATACATATACTATAATAATTTTGGGCCGCAGGTATTCCGGCGGTTCGGATTTATAACCAGGAGGACAAAAAATGTTATCACTTTTTCCCATTAGCGCCAGAGCTAAAAAAGGTCTCTTAGGCCTTGTTGTTTCAATTATTATCTATGCAATCCTTGCAGCTATTCTTCCTGCAATCCTTGGCATTTTCAAGTGGGGCTCACTGCTTGGAAAAGTAGTTGGAATTGCACAGTGGGTAGTAGGAGCATATTGCACAGTTGGTGTAATTGTATCAATCCTTGCATTCTTAAAAATCGTTAAATAATTGAAATGCGGCGGGGAGGATTACCGTCCTCCCCACTTGTTTTTTTAGTACTTATGGCAAACGGAAATTGCCGGATTGAGGAGCATTATGAAAATCAACACCGTAAAAGGCACCAATGACTGGTTGCCGGCAGAGGCAGCCCTTCGTGACTACCTGCAGAACACAATTTTGAAAACATATCAGTCACACGGCTTCCGCCACATCATCACACCCGCTATTGAGGACTCTGAAAACCTTGATAAAAGTGATGGCGGCGAAAACCTGAACCTGATTTTTAAGATAATGAAGCGCGGAGACAAGCTTACAGAGGCTGTTGAGGCTGTAAACGGCGGTGCAAATACCGCTGAACTTGCAGATCTTGGCCTTCGCTATGATTTGACACTTCCGCTTACACGTTATTACGCAAATAACCGTGATAAGCTGATTCTTCCGGCAAAGTGCATCCAGATTGACCGTGTGTACCGTGCAGAACGTCCCCAGAAGGGCCGTATGAGAGAATTTATCCAGTGCGATATTGACATTCTTGGTTCACAGTCTCCGTGCTGTGAAATCGAACTTATCGACACAACCGCCGCTGCACTGTTTGCAATCGGAATGCCTGATTTCCGCATTCGCATTAATGACAGGGCACTCCTTCGGGCACTCCTTATGAAGCTGGGCTTTGAAGAGGCACAGCTTGACAGCGTATGTATCTCCTTTGACAAGCTTGATAAAATCGGTGCGGAAGGCGTTGCAGCAGAACTTACGGAAAAGGGCTTTTCTGCAGATGCAATCAAGGGCTTAACTGACCTTCTTGAGAAAGCTCCCGTATCGCTTGACGCTGTAGCTGAGATGCTTCCCGAAGAAGCAGCAGTAGGCAGATTAAGATTTATCATGGATTCCGTAGCAGCACTTGCCAAGGGCAAGTATGAAGTTGTTTTTGACCTTTCGCTTGTTCGCGGCCAGGGCTATTACACAGGAACTGTATTCGAAATCGAAAGCACCAAATTCCGTGGCGCAGTCGGCGGCGGCGGACGTTATGACAAGCTTGTCGGAAAATTCATTGGCGAGCAGGTTCCGGCAGTCGGCTTTTCAATCGGTTTTGAGCGCATCTTCGGCATCCTTCTTGAGAGTGGCTATAAAATTCCGGAAAGCAAGAAACAGCTTGCTGTATTCTATACTGAGGAAAACTTTATTGAGGCAGCCGGAAAGGCAGACGAACTCAGGACTGAGTACGATGTCGCACTCTTTGAAAAGCCCAAGAAGCTCGGTAAATTCCTTGACCGTCTGACAGAGCAGGGATATGACGCATTCCTGGTTATCGGAGAAGAAAACGGAATCAAAACACTTGGATGATTTTTACCGGGATAAGAAAAATGGGACCCGGACGGAACCGTTTGTGAAAATATCGGATAGTATTTGAGAGAAGTCGGCAAAATAATATTTGGGGGAAAATTATGTATCATTTTATCGTTAATCCGTGCGCAAGAACCGGAAAATCAAAGAATGTGTGGGAAACAGTGAAAGCCGAACTCGACAAAAAGGGTGTTGAGTACAAGGAATATCTGACAGAATATCCCGGACATGCAACAGAAATTGCGGACCGAATCTGCAATGAAAATGATGGTGTAAAGAAAATTGTCATGATGGGTGGCGATGGCACCGCAAATGAAGTAATTAACGGCCTTCATCCCTATTCTGAGATTCTTCTGGGCTACATTCCGGTTGGATCCGGAAATGACCTTGCACGCGGTATGAACCTCTCAAAAGACCCGCTTGTTGCCCTTGACAGAGTTCTCAATCCCAAGCGATTCCAGGCTGTCGATCATGGCGTTCTCAGCTATTATGACGGCACTGCACCGCGCCGCTTTGCCGTAAGCTCCGGCATAGGCTATGATGCTGACATTTGCGAAGAGGTTCAGCGCTCAAAACTCAAGACCTTCCTTAACAAGATCAAACTTGGCAAGCTTGTTTATATTCTTATTGCAGTTAAGCAGATTATCACAAATAAGCCGGTTGATGTTGAAATACTTGTTGACGGTGCGCAGAAGCGCCGTGTTGAAAAAATGATTTTTGCAGCAGCCATGATTCAGAAGTCAGAAGGCGGCGGTCTGAAAATGGCTCCGAACGCTGACAATGCTGACGGAAAAATCAGCGTCTGCATGGTTCACGGGGTTTCAAAACTGAAGCTTGCGGTTGTAATGCCTACAATTCTTTTTGCAAAGCATACAAAGATTAAAGGCGTTGAAATTATTAACTGCAAATCCATGGAAATCATTGCAAAGAGCGGAATGTACCTGCATACTGACGGTGAAGTTCATCCTAAAAAAGATCACATTCGCTTTGAATGCCTTCCCGAGCAGATTAGGATGTATGTATAGTAAAACCATTATAAAAGCACTGCCTGCACATGGTGCGGGACACCTTGGGCAGAATGCAAATCTAATTAACAGGAGATGATTTTGGTGCCTCTCGAAACAGACATTAAAATAACTCATAAAGATATCACACTTGTCCTCCCTGCAGAACACCTGCGGGAGGATATTTGTGCTTTTAGGAAGGAAATGCTTGAATCCGGAGAAAACGGAATCCCGGGCGGTTGCGGGCTTCAGCATTTTGAATTCGACGCATGGCTTGACCGCGTATCGTTGAACAGAACACTGCCACGCACAGAAACTACAACGCCTGCCGATACATTCCTGATTTACCGTGTTTCCGATGGCAGACTTCTTGGAACAATCCAGCTCCGTCATTTCATTACAAAACGCAATGAGACAATAGGCGGGAACATCGGTTATGCAATTCGCCCATCAGAACGCAGAAAAGGCTATGCAAAGCAGGCACTTGAGGCTGTTCTGTCATATGCGGGAAGCCTTGGACTTGACAATCTCAGAATCGACTGTGAGGCGGGAAACATTGCCTCAAAGCGTACTATTGAAGCGTGCGGCGGACAGTTTGAAAAACGGTTTGTGGCTTCGGTAGGGGAATATAGGGAGACAATATGCCATTACCGGGTGAGGACGAAATAGCTAATTAAATTTGATAATTTTAAAAGGCAACTACAAATACCACAATAATCAAAAGTGTTATTGACACGCTATGCATAGCTATGCTATGCTATGCTATCCCTTGAAATACGATTTGTATTTTTAATTTATATAAAGGGGTGCTTTATGTTCAAAAAAATTAAAAGACGCATTATGTTGTGTGTACTGACTGTAATTGTTTTGAGTTCTTTGAAATCAACAACAAGAGTTTTTGCCGCTACTACCTGGCAGTATAATTCCACAACATGGAATCTTGTTTGGAAAGAGAGTAGTTTTCAGAAAGTGTATATTGATGGAGAATTATCCGGCGCTTTGGAATTCAAAAATTCTTCCAGTGTTATTGTTGGCGAAATTCGGTTAAAGGCCGGTATTCTAACCAGTAAACAGAGATTATTGGTAACAAACTATGGTGACGATTATGGAAAGTATGCTTACGCACAAAAATTGATTTGGGAAGCTGACGTACAGCCGAAGTCTTGTTTGAATGGATTATATAATGGAACATGGCGGCGTGTTTATGTTGAAACAAATGCGCAAGCATACGGTTCGGAACTTCAAAAAAGTGGACCTGTTGTTCAGATGAAGCGAGTATACCTTATGCGTGACAAGGATATTCTGCCCACCGCAGATACACCCCAGGATTATAATATCGAGACTTCACAAACCTTTGACTATGGTACTTCATCATCTGTTGCAGCGGAGACAAACGTTAAAGGAGAATCCGGACGTAGTTTTGGGGTATCGATAGGTAGCAAATTGACGTATGTTATCGACAATGAAACAATTTCTTCCAGTGCCGGTGGAGATTCGGGTGAGGCTTATTGGCGTTTTACTGTAAGGTCAAATGATGGAGATTCGAATAATCTCACTTATATGATGAGCGGGAACAATAAGTTTACTGGTGAATTGAGTTGGCATCTGCCGTCAGAAACTTTTTCAAAGGAAGCTAATCCGGGAGTGATTACCGGCTATAATCCGTATGCTCCGGCTTTGAAAAAAGGGGCTTACAGAAGCTGGCTTACAGGGTATACTGTGGGATTGACGGTTGATTTCGGATTTGTAAATGCGTCTAAATTGTATCAATATTCCTTGAAAAAACCTTTGGATGCATATGGCGATGATTTAGCTGTAGGGAGAGAGACAGTAGTAATAACTGTTAACTGAAAAATGGTGAAAAATAGTAAAAAATCTGTTTTGATAATAATCGGAGTCGCATTAATTACCACTTTATTTTTGGTGGTTCTTTGTCTTTTTCTAAAAAAAAGCAGAAGTCTTGAGTTTGATTCTGCTTTTTGCCAATTTCAAGATTATGCTATTGATGTATGCAGAAAATATGATCCCGATATTATGGTTTACGGGGAAGATTTTGATTATACGGAATATTTGCCTTTACGTAAAATAGTCGATGTTTCTTTTGATGAATTTGAAAAGATAACTAAACCATATAAAGCTTTGGTTGTTATGGACCGATTCGGAGAAGCAGAGTTGAGCCGTGAGGATATAATTGTAATACGGGATTATTGTCAAACAGGCAAAATGGATTTTTATTATTTGGGAACTGACAAATTACAGCTTTTTATGGAACTTGGATTAACCACTGAATTGAGCCCCGGAGAACAGAGTTTTGAGTATTTGGGTTCACAAAGAATTGTATGGGAAAAAATGGGCTATTCGATACCAGACGAAAACCCATCATACATTTATGCAATGCATGGCTTGTTTATGCAAGAAGATGGTGACATTCAGAAAGAATATTCACGTATTCTTCAGGCACTCATTATTTCTATGGACTCTAATATCAAAGAATTAATGGAAGTGATTAATTAATATTTTTAAAAGAGGACTTCTATGATTGAATTAGTGTCTGTAACAAAAAAATATGTACAGGGAATTGTCGAAAATATTGCGGTTAGAGATATTACATATAGGTTCTCTGATGTCGGCCTTTTTTCTATTATTGGAGAAAGTGGTTGCGGTAAAACAACACTGCTCAATGTTATTGGAGGAATGGATAAACCTGACTTTGGTGATTTGCTTATTAATGGTATAGATACCAAAAGTTTTTCTGAACGGGACTGGGATGAATATCGGAATAAGTCAATGGGGTTTGTTTTTCAGGACTATAATGTTTTTGACACTATGTCCGTTGCTGAAAACATTTTGCTGCCGCTTCAGGTTTGTACAATTCGGAATTTTGATGAGACAGTTGAACTGAAGGCCATAGCTGAAAAAATGGGAATTACGGATCTTCTGAATCAAAGAACCGGGACGTTGAGCGGCGGACAAAAACAACGTGTTGCGCTTGCAAGGGCAGTTATTAAAGAACCGGAAGTGCTTCTTGCAGATGAGCCAACCGGAAACTTGGATTCCGAAAATAGTGATTTGATTTTCGAGCTGTTAAAACAAATTTCTCAAGAAACATTAGTAATTGTTGTGACTCATGATAAAGAAAGAGCAGAGAGATATTCCGATGTTGTAATTTCAATGGCAGACGGTTCGTTTGTTGATATTGCTGATGCAGAAAACAATCATGAATCCCTGGCGTTTTCCTTTAATGGAGAGCAAAGGTTTTTTTCGGATTTGATATCGTTAAAAAAAGCAATTCGGGAATGGCGTGAAAAAACAGGTGGTTCAGTAATAGAAACATGTTTGCTTAAAACTACTTCACATGAACACACTGATGTAGTGATCAGACATAAAAAGGATAAAAATGCTGTTAGTATCAATCGGAAACATATTAAAAAATATGCCGGCTGTATTTTATACGGCAGAAGACTGAGGCGGTTATTGACGACAGTGATGACTGCTATTGCTATGGTTTTACTGTTGCTTCCAATGGCGGTTTTTAATTATAGCCAACCAATAACAGAACAGATTTATTCTTCAATTTATAAAGATGATTACGTTCTTGCAAAGCAGGTTACACCATATTTTACGTTAGAAGGTGACAGTAAAAATCTCATTTCCAATACGCAGGATAATCTTGCCTTGTTGCAAAACGTTGTGCCTGCTAAATATATTATTTATAAGACAACCGGAATACAGGTAAACCCATTCACAGTATATGAAGAAGGCGACGGACTGGGAATGTCAGGTGAACTGTTTACAGTTTTTGTTCTTTCAGATGAACTAATAAACGAAAGATCTGGAAACAGTATTGACCCTTCGGTTCCAACAGTATTATTCACTGATTATGTTGCTAATAAACTTGGCGTGACGGATGAAGATTTTGGCGAGTTGTTCTGCATAGGATTTTCAACGGCTGTATTTCAGGGAATAGTTAATTCGGATTACAAAGATATTGTACCGAAACTTGATGAAAATGACGACAGAGACAATTATATTCTGGATAATATATATAATGTTGTATTTGCAAATAAAGCGGTAATTTCCTCTCTTTTTGCATCAGCAGATATTTGTGTTTGGATTGAGAGCAATTATTTTTTTGCCAAAACGCCTTATAATTATTTAAGTGGAGAATACAGTCTTTGCGGTGCTTCAATGATGAACACCGAGATAGAATACGGACGTGCACCTCAGACCAGAAACGAAATTGTGATTAGTGGTAATAAAGCACAACGTCTTGGAATTCATCCGTATGACGGTGAATTTATAGAAATTGAATATTCCCTTCGTGATATCTATTCTGAGCAATATCTTGAAAATTATCTGGACATACCTAATATGTATCAGATTTTGGGAAGTAATGTACGCGTGGTCGGAATATCAAATAATATGTATGCAGATATAGCTGTTTTGGATGATGCATATCTTGATTTGGTGCAAATGGAAACAGATTTATTTGGATATGATGGCATTGGAATTGCAAAAGAGGTTGCCTGGCAATACATTGAAAAAATGGGCAGAAATGGTTTAATTCTGGAAGATCCGAATGCGGCATATTCGGTTAATTATATTAATGATTGCAAAACATTGATTCCATTTGCAATCGTTGCCTTTATTGCCGCATTCATTTTGCTTGTGGGGACAATTGTTTCAGAAATACGGTATGAAATAAAAGATAATTATCGTTCGATAGGAATTTTAAGAGCAATAGGGGTTTCTAAACGGGATATCGGAAAAATATTTTTGATTTTCCCGAAGAAAATGATTTGCATTTCAACTATATTGGGAATATTCTGTTCATTAGCGGTTTGGCTTTGGCTCAATTTGGTTCAATATAAATATTTGGAATACCGTAAGTTCTTTATTTTATGGTTTGAAATATGGCCTTTTGCGGTTGCGCTATTATTCATAATCTGCTTTGCTTTACTTATGGCATGGCTTCCCATTTGTGAAATCAAGAAAAAAACGCTTATTGGCGTTATAAAAAATTAATAATTATCAGATAGATAATAACTAATTAAAATAACTTAAGATTTTTTATCTTGCGTCCGATATTTATATCAGGCAAGGGAATGCTGTAAAACCGAAGGATCGGGTTTACAGCATTTTTGTGTTTAAAGGAGCCCCGGTGGACGCACCTTGGGTGAATGAATGCACAGCGTTGAAGACGTTCACGTTTTGTTTTGGAGTGGCGAACCAAAGCCCATGCGCGCGGGCCTGAGCCTGCATCGGACAAATTTGACTAAGGATGGGACAAAATGGTTATACAGACGAGTAATGTGGCGCTGTCCTCTTATAACAGGACGCAAAGCAGGTTTTATGAGTCTGTGAGCTATAGTGGCTGGGAAGAAAGCGTGTTAAAGGCCACAAAATTAAGCGCGGATTCCACAGCAACGGATGGCGCACAGACCGATGTACAGAATGCCGCAAATGACGGCAAAGCAGTAATTGATGAAATAAGCCCTGAAGAGAGAATGGGAAATCAAAAGAGAGCAGCTTCAATTCCGGTATCAGGCACCTCAGCAAGCGAATTTATAGAAAATGCTCTGAGCGATGCTGAAAAAATTGAAGTTAAATCGCTTCAGAATCTTCTTGAAATGATAAGCAATAAGGTCGAGCCCAGGCGGATGACGATTACTGAAATGTTCCACAGCCTGTTTGACAAGATGAAGGAGAGAGCAAACAAAATGCTTTCCGGGCTGTATGATTTTCAGAAAACGCAGGTTACGGATGATGCGTTTTACGCGGTCGGAGGTGCAACCGGCTACAGTTCGGGCGGTTACGCTCCCAAAAGCCTTCTCGAAGGCGTACAAACCTCCATCAGGTCGGTAAACGTATCAGTCGAAAAAACAACAGAAACCTTTGAACAGACAAGCTTTGCAAGCTCCGGAACCGTAAAAACGCAAGATGGCAGGGAAATTGATTTCAACCTCTCCTTTGAGCAAAGCAGGAGCTTCTGCGAAAAAACAAATGTTGAGTTTGATTTTACCGAGATTTATTACATGGATCCGCTTGTTATCAACTGTTCAAGCGATGTTGCCGAGGTTTCGGACCAGACCTTCTATTTCGACCTTGACTGTGACGGTGAAGAGGACAATATAGCACTTCTTGGCAAAGCCTGCGGATTCCTTGCACTTGACCGCAATAACGATGGAATCATAAACGACGGCTCAGAACTTTTCGGAGCAACTACAGGCGACGGGTTCAAAGAACTTGCTGTGTTTGACCTTGACGGCAACGGATGGATAGATGAAAACGATGAAATCTTCAATCATCTGAAAATCTGGAAACGCTGTGAGGATGGCACAAGTGAGCTTGTAGGGCTTGGCGTTGCGGGCATCGGCGCAATTTATCTTGGAAGCGCAGATACGGAGATGTCCATGCATTCCGAAGCGGGAAACCCGCTTGCAGCCTTACGCAAAACAGGCGTATACCTCAGGGAAGACGGCACTGCCGGAACAATCCAGCATGTCGATCTGGCGAAAATAGCTTAACGCAATACAGGTAAAATGAGGATGCCGCAGCAGTTTTTATGCGGGTTGCGGCATCTTCATAAAAAACAATTAAAATGGTGAAAAAATAACGTAAATATGTAGTGTAGAACACAAAAAATATTACTGATTTTTTTCAAAAAAATTATTTGAATTATTCCGTCGATACGTTATAATGTATTTTATGAAAAACTGTAAAGTACCAAAAATGTAAGGTTTGGGGTATAAATATTTAGGAGTTTTGAAAGGAGTTTAGTACATGTTCGGCGGAGATATCGGAATTGATTTGGGAACTGCGAGCGTGCTCGTTTACATTAAAGGAAAGGGTGTTGTTCTTAAAGAGCCGTCTGTTGTTGCATTTGACCGCGACACAAACAGAATTAAGGCTATCGGCGAAGAAGCAAGACTTATGCTCGGTAGAACACCCGGTAACATTGTTGCCGTAAGACCTTTGCGTCAGGGCGTTATTTCAGATTACACCGTAACTGAGAAAATGCTTAAATACTTTATTCAGAAAGCAATCGGCAAGCGCCGTTTCCACGGTATTGTCAGCATCTGTGTTCCCAGCGGAGTTACAGAAGTTGAGAAAAAGGCTGTAGAAGACGCAGCATATCAGGCAGGCGCTAAGAGCGTTGCCATTATTGAAGAGCCTATTGCAGCAGCAATCGGCGCAGGAATCGACATTTCACGTCCCTGCGGTAACATGATTGTTGATATAGGCGGCGGCACAACGGATATCGCAGTTATTTCACTTGGCGGCACCGTTGCAAGCACATCAATCAAAATCGCAGGAGATGACTTTGATGAAGCCATCATCCGTTACATGAGAAAGAGAAACAATCTTCTTATCGGTGAACGTACTGCAGAAGATATCAAGATTAAGATCGGTTCTGCATACCGCAGACCTGAAACGGTTGCTATGGACGTTCGAGGCAGAAACCTTGTAACAGGCCTTCCCAAGACCATTTCCGTAACATCCGAAGAAACAGAAGAAGCACTTAGAGAGACCACTTCTCACATCGTAGAAGCAGTACACAGCGTACTTGAGAAGACACCGCCGGAACTTGCTGCAGATATTGCAGACCGCGGTATTGTTCTTACAGGCGGCGGCTGCTTACTGTACGGACTTGAGGAACTCATTGAGGAGAAGACCGGTATCACCACCATGACGGCTGAAGACCCTATGACCGCAGTTGCCATCGGAACCGGTAAATATGTAGAATTCCTGAGCTCCAAGAAAAAGGATTGATTTTTGAGCGGCGGTCGGCAAAGGAGGATTAGCTTTGATCAGAAGTTTGTACACAGCCTGGACGGGCATGTATAATGAGCAGAAGCGCCTGGATGTTATTTCTAACAACCTGGCTAACTCGGCTACCGTCGGTTACAAAAAAGAAGGTGCAACAAGCCAGTCATTTGACGATATGCTTACCATTCGCGCCAGAAACAATGCTGAGCCTAACGGCGGAGCGGTTATTGGCAACATGAATCTGGGCGTTAAGATTGGTGAGGTTTACACCGATTACACACAGGGCTCTGTCAGGGAAACCGACAATACATATGATCTTGCAATTGATGGAGATGGCTTCTTCACCATTGAATATACCGATAAAGACGGCACAGTCACTAACAGGTACACAAGAGCCGGAGAATTCACCATCACAAAGGACGGGTACATCGTTACTGTTGACGGGCAGCATCTTCTTGGCGAATCAGGCGTTCTGCAGATTCCCACTGATGCATCGGAGGTTCTGATTGATACTGACGGTGGCGTTTATGCTGACCATGAACTGATTGACTATGTAAGACTGACTGACTTTGAAGATTATAATTATCTTAAAAAGTTTGGTGAAACCATGTATGAACCCGTCAAGGGTGCTGAAGAAAAAGAAGCTACAGGCTCAATTCTTCAGGGCTACACGGAACAGTCGAACGTAAATGTAATCAATGAAATGGTTAACCTGATTGCGATTACACGTTCCTATGAAGCAAATCAGAGAGTTATCAAATCGGTAGACAGCCTGCTTGAGGCTGATGTAAACAGTGTAGGTAAGGTATGATTGACAGGAGGACCCGCTTATGATGCGTTCACTTTGGACTGCTGCATCGGGAATGGTTGCCCAGCAGACTAACGTTGATAATATAGCAAACAACCTTGCAAACGTTAATACTGCAGGTTTCAAAAAGCAGACCACCCAGTTCCAGTCCCTTCTTTATTCAAAACTTCAGACAAAAACAACAGATAATAACGGAGATCCGAAGCCTGTTATTGGACAGGTTGGCTCAGGCGCAAAGGTTTCAGGAATTGTTTCCCGCTTTACACAGGGCAATTTCACCGAAACAGGCAATGAGTTTGATTTTGCCATTGACGGCAACGGTTTCTTCCAGCTTCAGCTTCCGAACGGTGAAATAGGCTATACAAGAGACGGTGCATTTAACATGAACCTTGGAACAGACGGAATGACACTTTCAAATGCTTCCGGTTATGCTATCCTTGGCGTTGACGGTGAGCCCGTAACCGTTCCCATGGAATATGATATCACCAAAATCACAGTTGATGCGTATGGCAATCTCTGCTATCCGGACGAAATGAACAATCCGCAGCCCATAGGCATTCAAATTGGCCTTGCTCAGTTTAATAACCCTGCAGGTCTTGAGAAGATTTCAGGCTCTGTCTACAAGGAGAGCATGAACTCAGGCGAACCCCGCTTTGAATCATCGGATGCAAACCTCAGACCCAGTTCAATCAGATCCCATTGGCTTGAGGCAAGTAACGTACAGACCGTTGATGAAGTTGTAAACCTTATCGTAGCCCAGCGTGCCTACGAAATGAACTCAAAAGTTATCCAGGCTTCGGATGAGATGTTACAACAGGCAAACCAGTTGCGTTAAGCAACTGATTTGAAATAAAGACGTCCTTCTGAATGCTTGCATTCATGAAGACGGATTTATTTCAAATCAAGAGGCTTCGCGACTACGCGAAGCCGCCCCACATGAGCAAGAAAATGCGAAGCATTTTCTGCGAATGGGGGCAGTTGCGTAGCAGGCGGAAGGAGGACATATCATGGCGATTTCAGTAGGAACAGAATATATGAACGTGCTTAATGCGCAGAACGGAAGTCTTAAGCAGACTGCAGCCGCTGACAAAATCACCTCAAAGCTCAACAACCTTGACGGTGCCTCTGATGAAGAAAAACTTTCTGCCTGCAAAGAGTTCGAAGCATATTTTGTTGAAAAAATAATAAAAATGATGCATGACTCCGTTAAAAGCGAGGAAGAAGAGGATGATCCTTATCTTCAGCAGTTCGGAGACATGCAGTATCAGGCATATGCAAAAGAAATTACCGAATCCGGTCAGCTTGGGCTTGCACAGCAGTTGTTTGAAGCCATGAAAAGAAACTGACACGGAGAAAGCCGTGAAAAGAAATAACAGGTAACACATGGAAACTATTTCAGGATATGTTGAAAGAATAGTATATAGAAACCCGGAGAACGGTTATACCGTTCTCTCTTTATATGCCGACAAGGAAGAAATCACCTGTGTCGGCAATTTTGTATTTGTAAATGAGGGTGAATACCTGAAAGTTGAAGGCGAATACATCTCTCATGCTGTTTACGGTGAGCAGCTGAAAGTATCGTCATATGAACAGTGCGCCCCGACAGATGAGCAGGCAATCTTAAAATATCTGGCGTCGGGCGCCGTAAAGGGCATTGGAGAAGCCCTTGCGGAGCGAATTATCAAGCGCTTTGGCGCCGATACATTCCGCATAATGGAGGAAGAACCGGAGCGCCTTGCTGAAGTCAAGGGCATAAGTGAGCGTAAAGCCATGGAAATCTTCAAACAGTTCTATGAAAAACGCGAAATGCGCGAGGCCATGGTTTTCCTTCAGCAGTACGATATCTCATCAGGCCTTGCCGTTAAAATCTACAATTTTTACGGACCGGGAATGTACGAAATTCTGAAGAAAAATCCGTATAAGCTTGCTGAGGACATTTCGGGCGTTGGGTTTAAGACTGCCGATGAAATTGCCACAAAGGCAGGCATCGTTTCGGATTCGGAATACAGAATAAGAGCAGGCATTCTCTATGTTATTACATATGCGGGAAGCAACGGGCACTGTTATCTTCCAAAGAGCGTTCTGCTTGAACAGGCGGAACAGCTGCTGCTTGTTTCAAAGCAGAAGGTTGAACCGGTGCTTGAGGAGCTTGCGAAAACACGCAAGGTAATATGTACTGACGCGCCCGATGAGCCGCGTGTTTACAGCCCCGTCATGTATTATATGGAACTGAACACGGCCCGCATGCTGCTTGACCTGAACCAGTCATGTACTCCAGATGAGCGGAAAATGGCGGAGCGCATTGAACGCGTCCAGAAAACCTCAGGAATCAGGCTGGATGAAAAACAGCGTCTTGCTATAGAAGAAGCAACTAAAAACGGACTATTCGTGCTTACGGGCGGTCCGGGAACAGGTAAGACAACCACAATTAATGCCCTTATCAGATTTTTCGAGTCGGAAGGGATGGAAATACTTCTTGCTGCCCCTACAGGGCGTGCTGCAAAGCGCATGACGGAAGCAACGGGCATGGAATCCCGTACAATCCACCGCCTGCTTGAAATATCGCACAATCCCGATCTGCCTACAGAAGAAATGCGTTTTGAACGTAATGAAAACAAACCGCTTGAAACGGATGTCCTCATAGTAGATGAAATGTCTATGGTTGACCTTCCGCTTATGCATGCGCTCTTAAAAGCAGTTCCCGTCGGGACAAGGCTTATTCTTGTGGGGGATGAGAACCAGCTCCCGAGCGTCGGACCCGGCAATGTTTTACACGATATATTAAAATCCGGACTGATTCCGTCCGTCCGGCTAACAAAGATTTTCCGTCAGGGCGAGGAAAGCCACATAGTTGTAAATGCCCATAAAATCAATCGCGGAGAGCCCTTGGACCTTGAAAACAAATACGGAGATTTCTTCCTTCTTCAGAGAAATTCATCGCAGGATATTCTGGGACTTACGGTTGCACTTGTGCGCGATAAAATCCCCGCTTACGTTAACTGTTCGCCCTTTGATATTCAGGTGCTTACGCCAATGCGAAAGGGTGAGCTGGGCGTTGAGAACCTGAATAAGGTCCTGCAGTGTTATCTGAATCCTGCGGATAAAACCAAGTCTGAGCGTGAATCACGCGGGTTTATTTTCCGTGAGGGCGACAAGGTCATGCAGATAAAAAATAATTATCAGCTTGAGTGGGAGATTCAGGACCGGCGTGGTTTCCCCATACAGAACGGCACCGGCGTATTCAACGGAGATATGGGAATCCTTAAGCAGATCAATCATTTTGAAGAGCGCGTGGTTGTTGAGTTCGACGATGGACGCATTGTACGGTACGGCTACGGAGACCTTGAGGAGCTTGAACTTGCTTATGCTGTTACGATTCACAAATCGCAGGGCAGCGAATATCCGGCAGTTGTAATTCCTATTCTGTCCGGCCCGCGCCAGCTTTTCCACAGGAACATCCTTTATACGGCCGTGACGCGTGCAAAGAAATGTGTTGCGCTGGTGGGAAGCCCACAGACGGTACTCGGAATGATTGAGAACGTAAAGGAAAGCGAGAGATTTACATCGCTTGCGGATAAAATGACAGAGATGAATGAATAAATTTTTCAAATGTAAATGAATCCGGAAATATACACTTTTTAGTCATTATGCTATTTTCACGGCCTTATTTTGTGCATGCTGATGAAAATAAATAATTATAGTGCATTTTCAAAATGTATTTGTTATAATTGCGATGCGGGATGTAATCCCGTAAATACTTGTTTTTGGAGAATATTATGAATACAACACTTGTTATTATGGCAGCAGGCCTTGGCAGCCGTTTTGGCAGCGGAATCAAACAGCTTGCACAGGTTGGTCCTTCCGGTGAAATCATCATGGATTATTCAATTTATGATGCAGTTCAGGCCGGATTTGATAAGGTAGTTTTCATCATCCGCCGCGACATTAAGGATGCTTTCGATGAAATCATCGGGCGCCGCATTTCCAAGTTTGTAAACACTGAATATGTATATCAGGAGCTTACAGCTCTTCCTGAGGGCTTCACTTGTCCTGCAGACCGTACAAAGCCCTGGGGCACCGGCCAGGCTGTTATCAGCTGTCTTGGCACCGTAAAGGAGCCCTTCCTTGTAATCAATGCTGATGACTTCTATGGACGCGATCCCTACAAGTCAGTACATGATTTTCTTGTAAACGCAGGAAATGCCGGAACTGAGAAGCAGTACTGCATGGCAGGCTTTTCAATGGGCAATACCCTGAGTGATAACGGTAAGGTTACACGTGGCGTATGCAGCGTTAACTCAGACGGTTTCCTTACAGGCGTTGAAGAAACATATGACCTGTATCTTTCAGGAGATAAAGTAATTGGCCATACCTTTGAAGGTGAGGAAAGAATAGTTGTTCCGGGTTGCCCTGTTTCCATGAACATGTGGGGCTTTACACCTGATTTCCTTCCTGCACTTAATGACAGATTTGCAGGCTTCCTTGAGAAAAACATTGGAAACCTTAAGGCTGAATACCTTCTTCCCGGCGTAGTAGGTGACATGCTTAAGAATAAGGAAGCATCCGTAAAGGTTCTTCCTACAACCGCCAAGTGGTTTGGCGTTACATATGCTGAGGATAAGCAGATTGTTATTGACTCTATTGCTGAGCTTGTTAAGCAGGGCGTTTATCCGGAGAAGTTGTTCTAATCTGCCCGGTTTTCCGGACTGTTCTGAATTGTTTTTTTCTCAGAATAGGAGTATCGGTTTTTGAAATTTTCTGTTACAAACCTAAAAAATACAGTGCTTGATACAATTTTCCCCGTATGCTGTCCGGTGTGCGGGGATGTAGTTGTTCCAAAGGGCCGTCGGATTTGCGGCGAATGCAGGCGCAGACTGCCTTATCTTTCGGGTCCGCTTTGTTTTAAGTGCGGGCAGCCCGTTTCAGATGACACTGCCGAATACTGTGAGACCTGCAAAAACGGTGAGCGCAGCTTTGAAAGAGGCGTTGCTGTTTTTGAGTATGATGAACTCCTGCGTCGTATGATAGGTGATTTCAAGTTCAGAGGCCATAAGGATTATGCTTTTTTCTTCGCTGACGAACTTAAAATCAGATTCAGCCGGATGCTTTCGGGCCTTGGCATACAGGCTCTTGTTCCCGTACCGGTTCATCCGTCGAAAAAGAAATTTCGTGGATATAATCAGTCGGAAATCTTGTGTGAGCTCTTATCAAATCCTTTGGACCTGCCGATATATAAAGCACTAACCCGTATGAAGAAAACAGAACCGCAGAAGGGTCTTGATCCTGCATCACGCAGAAAAAACCTGACTGACGCCCTTTCGTTTGTTGAGCCGAAGGAATTTCTTGAGGCAAATTACAAACCGGAACGTGTGGTTCTTGTGGACGACATATTTACTACGGGTGCGACCGCGGAAGCGTGTTCGGATGTATTAAAGGCTAATGGTGTCCGGGAGGTTTACCTCCTGAACATATCGATAGTCAACAACATAAACTAGGAGGGTTTAATTATGGAAATTAAAAACTGTAAAGGCTGTGGGAAGCTTTTCAATAGTCTTGGGGCGTCAACACCTATGTGCCCTGCCTGCATGAAGGCTCTTGACGAAAAGTATGAAGCCGTAAAGCAATATGTTTACGACAATCCCCGTATCAGCATTAATCAGCTTTCGGAGGACATGGAGGTTCCCATCCCTCAGATTCAGCGTTGGATTCGTGAAGAGAGACTTACTTTCTCGGAAGATTCCGAAATAGGTATCGAGTGCGAAGGCTGTGGTACAATGATTAAGACCGGCCGTTTCTGCGCAGCATGCAAAACCCGTATGAAACAGGAAATGGGCAATCTGTATGCACGTCCGAAGCCTGAAATCAAGAAGCCTGATAAAGATTCACCCAGAATGAGATTCCTTGACAACTAATGAAATTACAGGGCCCACCAACTTGGTGGGCCTTTGTTACATCGGCATAATATTGGAGAAAGGATAAAACTATGAAAAAGGGCAATAAAAGATTATTAAAAACATTAGCGCTTATTGCTGCGCCGGTTGCGTTTTTTGCAGTAGTAATTGCTCAGTCAGCAAGCTATCTGAAGGATATGGACGAAAAAGGACGTAAAAAAGATGCTGAAAAATAAACTGAAGCAAGATAATTGTTTAGCGGCATTAATGTAATTTTTGACTGACAACGTCAGCAAAAACCACATTAATGCCGCTAAACTTTTTTTCTCACAGAGTTATTTTGCAGCGTAATTTACGAGTTTTTCTTAATTCCATTCTCGGAAATTGTAATTGTACCTGCTTTGTACAGATGACCGATTGCACGCTTGAAGGCGTTTTTGCTGAGTCCGAAGACTTCCTTGATGGTTTCGGAATCGGTCTTATCGTGGTAAGGAAGGAATCCGCCTGCATCCTCGAGTTTCTTGAGGATTGAAATGCCATCACTGTCAAGCTGTTGGGGGATGGTGTCACGAAGGCTGAGCTCAAGCTTGCCGTCCGGATGCTTTGCACTTACACGTGCGTGAACAGGAACGCCTGCTTCGGGAGTGCCCGAAAGCTCCTTGTTCGGGATGAGTGCTGAGTACTTTTCATCGACAGCAACGAATGCGCCGAAGTTAGGAAGATACTCATAAAGAAGTCCGTCAACCCAGTTGCCCTTCTCATAAGGCGAATCGGTGGAAAGATATGGATAAATGCGTTCTGTTGCGCAGAGACGGCCACTCTTGTCTATGTAGAGGCTGACAAGCAGTGAATCGCCGGCTTTTACGGTGTGAGTCTGCTCACGATAGGGCAGAAACAGGTCTTTTGCAAGTCCCCAGTCAAGGAATGCTCCAATCTGTGTTACGGCCTTGACCGTAAGATGTGCGATTCCGCCAAGTTCAAGGGGCGGGCAGTCCATCGTGGCAACGGGGCGGTCCTCAGAGTCCATTGAAATGAAAACCTCAAGGGAATCGCCAACCTTTGTGCCTGCGGGAACGAGTACCTTGGGAAGAAGGACTGAATCAACGCTGAGCGATGCTTCTGTTTTTGGGGCTTCAGGGCCTGCAAGGTATACACCGAACGGCGTTTCGCGCTGTACGGTAAGTTTCTGCTTTTTTCCTAAATAAATCATTTGTTTCTCCGTTCAAATATGTTAGAATGAATATGCCGTTCTGTGCAACGCCCTTGCGTGGCACGGTTGTCTTGGTTCAAGACAAAACCGGCATATCGGTTTACAAGTTGCTGATAGATAATACAATCATTTCCGAAAAATTGCAACTGTTTTTTACTGAAAGGATAAATAATGTACGACTGGCTTTTATTCGACCTTGACGGGACGCTTACGGACCCGAAGGAAGGCATCACAAAATGCATACAGTATGCGCTTCATGACCAGGGCGTGTTTTCGGAGGAACTTGATGCTCTTTCAAGGTACATCGGCCCGCCCCTTATGGAGTCTTTTTCGAATTATTTCGATGAAGAAGGCTGTAAACGCGCGGTAAAGAAGTATCGTGAGAGATATGAGATTTACGGAATGAAGGAATGTCGCCTTTATGACGGAATTAAAGATGTTCTGGCTGCTGCAAAGGCTTCCGGCAAGATGCTTGCAATGGCAACCTCAAAGCCTCAGGCTTATGCGGAGCAAATCCTCAGAAATTACGGGATTGACGTGTATATCGACCTGCCTGTCGGTGCAATTACTGACAGTTCAACAAAGGCTGACGTAATCAATCTTGTGCTTGAAAAGGCCGGAATTGCTGATAATCCCAAGGCTCACGCACTTATGATAGGAGACCGTAAATATGATATTGAAGGCGCAAACCTTTGCGGAATAGACTCGCTTGGCGTTTACTACGGCTTTGCGGAGCCCGGTGAGCTTGAAAAAGAGGGCGCGAAATACATTGTTAATACGGTAGAGGAATTGAAGGAGTTTGTGGAAAAGAAGGACATTTCCAAACTTGAGAAGTGGATTGTAAAATAAATATTTCCAAAAAGAAAGGATAATCCGCAGATGCGGATGGTGAAATTATGTACGACATGATTATTATCGGCGCAGGCCCCGGAGGCATGGCTGCTGCAATATATGCAAAGAGAGCTGAGCTCAACGTTCTGCTGCTTGAGAGACTTCCGGTTTCGGGCGGCCAGATTATCAACACCTATGAGGTTGACAATTACCCCGGAATCCCCGGCGTGAGCGGCTTTGCGCTTGGTGAGAAATTTGGTGAGCACTGCTCGCGTCTTGAAGTTCCCCGCCGTGAGGCTGAGGTTACATCTGTTTCCGTTGAGAACGGAATCAAGAAGATTAAGCTTGAAAACGGTGAAGTTCTTGAAACAAAGACACTTGTTATCGCTACCGGCGCTTCGAACAAAAAGCTTGGAATCCCCGGTGAGGAAGAACTTACCGGCATGGGCGTTTCCTATTGCGCAACCTGTGACGGAGCTTTCTTTAAGAAGAGAAATGTTGCCGTTATCGGTGGTGGTGATGTTGCTGTTGAGGATGCTATCTTCCTTGCGCGCATCTGTGAGAAGGTTTACCTCATCCACAGACGTGATGAGTTCAGAGCCGCTAAATCGCTTGTTTCTGCACTTAAGGCTTATCCGAATGTCGAAATCCTTTACAACACTGTTGGTGAGGAAATCAAGGGTGAGGACTGTGTTGAAGGGCTCATCGTAAAAAATAAGGTTACAGGCGAAACCCGTAACCTTGATGTAAGCGGTGTATTTATTGCTGTCGGTATCAATCCAAATTCGGAACTGTTCACAGGCCTTGTTGAGAACGATAACGGCTGGATCAAAGCCGGTGAAACCTGTGAAACTTCAGTGCCCGGCATTTATGCTGTAGGCGATGTCCGTACAAAGCAGCTCCGCCAGGTTATTACTGCAGCAGCTGACGGTGCGAATGCCGTAACAAGCGCAGAGAGATATCTGTTAGGCTGATTTATCTGTTTTCTTAGCAGCTTTGTTGGCTTTCTTAGTAGCTTTGTTGGCTTTCCTGGCAGCTTTCTTCTGCTTGCGTTTGCTGATTTTCTTGGGAAACTCGGGCTCATTGGCCTCATAACCTTCGCCAAGAACCTCATTCATCTTAGCCTGGATGCGGCCCTGAACAATTTCTGAGATTTCGGCGGATTTCATATCCTTATATTCATCGTAATAAAGGGGCTTAAGGTAGTGAACCTGGACGGTAACCCAGTCGGTTGAACCAATGTCAAACGGCTTGTAGCAGTCAATCAGACACACGGGAACTATGGGGCATTTCGCAAGAAGTGCGCTCTTAAAGCAGCCGTGCTTGAAGGTTCCCAGAACATTGCCATGGCGGCTTCTGGTGCCTTCGGGGAAAATAACGTAGTTTTCACCGTTTTGGACATTTTCAGCCATCTCTTTGATGATTCCAAGGGACTGGCGAATGTCTTCACGGTCCATGTAAAGAGCATCAAGCATGGCACCTGTTTCTTTGAGAAGCGGAACTGTGCTTGTTTCAATCTTCATGATGGGTGCAAGCTGGCGCTCGTGCGTGGTCAGGAAGGTCAGTGTGTCGAACATGCCCTGATGGTTCGGAAACAGAATGTAGCCGTTTTCCTTTGGCAGGTTCTCAAGGCCTGTGCATATGATGTCAACATTGCCTGATTTTACTACGCCGGGAGTGATTTTGTGGGCATATGCGTAACGTTCTTCCTTGGTGTATTTCTTCCTATTTTTATATTTCAATACGATATGATAGAACATGGAAGGCAACCGGAAAAAGTTCTTTATAAATAATAGAAGAATTCTGTTTTTGAATAAGAATAATTTTTTCATAATAGAACCTCCGTTTTCGGACGGCGATATTATAACATAAGGGTTTAGAAAAGTTCAATGGAATAAATAGGATTTATTGCTTTCTTGCTTTCTGATTTCTTAATTCCTTCTTAATGGTATATTTTCATAAAATGAGCAAAATTAAACATATAAATATTTCTATTTGCAAGGATGTTCCTTTTTTATGAATGATTAAACAAAAAAGTCACAAAAGTCACAAAATCGAAGGAAATAAAGTTGACATGCTATGCTATGCTACCCCTTGATAGTTTTACTATCTAAATCATATCAAGGGGGCTTTATTATGAAGCGAATAGAACAATCCAAAAGAGTATGTCGAAACTGTTTTTTTATGCGCATTTTTGCCGGTCTGTTAATTTATGTGCTTGTTATTGAATGTCTGGGACTGTCGACTATCTTAGTTAATGCAGCAACCGATGGGACGCAATATGAGATAACAACACAAAACATTGATGAAATATCGGCTGATTATGGGCATTATATTGATAAAACAGAATACAGAATTCAATGGGAACCTGCACGAACCTTTATTATCAGCCATGAGTTCACTCCGTATTATTGCTATAAAGACAGTGGATCGGTTGATATTGCAAAGTATACTGTAAGAGTTGGCAGGGCATTTAAGAAATCAAATCCGAATGAGGTGACATTTCTTGTTTCGGTTGACGTAGCGCCAATGTCAGGCCGATATGCATCCGGGACCGGTATGAATGTCGGAATGGGCTTGCTGAAAAAAGTAGAAATTGGAATTATACCTAATGGTACATTTTCAGGAATGTATAATACTCTTGTAAGTTATCCCCGAACACATTATTACAACCGGGAAGTAACAAGCAGCTCAAAGGAAACAGGTAAAGCAGGATTTTCAAACGAAAAAGCTTCTCTTACTGCAAACGGTACAATTGAAATTGAATTTGGCTCAGAAATTACCTGGTCGGAGGAAATTGGGGATTTCGTTTCATCTGAATCTTCATCTGTAGCTTCTACAATTTGCAATTATGATTATACCGTTCCAAAGTCGGCTTCAAATTATGCAAAAATAAGTTATTATAAACAACTTTCCGGAAGCAGACAACATACGTTTTCTGCTACTGTGAAAAGAAACCCGGGTTATAATTTTAATGCTTTGCCTTCGTGTGTTCCGCAAAACTCATTCGTTACAGTAAATGTGCTGATTTACCCTGCTACTCAGGACGCAAAATGGGGCGCAACCTTTGATAAGGAGGGAGCTGTTGCGGGAACATCACTTTTACAGCCTGAAAGCCAGAAAATATCAATGGCGATTACAAATCGGGCAACTGATTTTCATTGATTGGAGTATGTCATGAAAAAAATAATTATTATTGGAATCATTGTGATGGTTGCTGTAGGTACAGTAATCATCGCAACAATTCCAAAGGATACAACAGAATATATGGATTCGCAGGAAAAAGGAGTTGCTGTATTAACACAGGCAGTTCCAACGGATATTGTTCTGTTTGGTGACGATCTTCCTTTCCCGGAAGATTTAATGGTTCGGAAAATTGACGAAATTACCGATACAAATCTTAAACATGACAAAAACTATCAATTTATTATTCTCTCGAATTTGCATGGAAATGTAAAAGTGTCCAACGAAGCTTTTGAAATAATTGCTCAAAAAGTAAAAAATAAAGAGTCTTTTTTGTTTTGTACGGGAACAAGTTTCTTACAGCAGATGATTAACGCCGGCATTATGGGAGAATGCTCGGCGGATGATGACGTTATTTTGTGCCATTCCGGTTATTATTTGGAGGGTGAAGCTGTTTTGAACGATGGAGTTTATTATCCGGGTAATGCTAATTCGGATGAAAAACTCATTGCTAAATTGATTATTATAGATGGAGCGGAGTGGATTACAAAAAACTTCCGTTGACTACAGAAAAGGACTAA
>JAZQNE010000025.1:0-39149 GCA_045627185.1 Lachnospiraceae bacterium | reverse complement strand
TTAACAGCCAGCTTGAAAGCTTCAATAAAAAGCTTAAAGCCGGGCTTTCAGAGGATGTTATCCTGCTTGACGTCAATTCTTACCTGCATCAGATAGGATTTGACACACTTGACGGCATCCATTATGTCGGAAAGACATATCGTAACATCTATAATTTTATCAGAGGCAGTCTGATAAAAGAATAAAATCAAAGTTGATACCGCCCGGTAAACACTGTTTGCCGGGTTAAAATAGTCTATGAGGAATAACTGTTATGCTTTTGCGCTACTTAAAAAAACACTGGTTTAGTTATCTGATGGGCATTCTTGTACTTTTCGGTGTGGATTATCTCAGCCTTTTCATTCCGCAGTTCACAGGTGAAGTAACAGACGGTCTGATTGAAGGGTTTGATAAGTCCGATGTAATAAGATACTGCGTTCTGATTCTGCTTGTCGGTCTTGGAATGGCAGTAGGGCGCTTCGGATGGCGCTTCTTCCTGTTCGGAAGTGCGCGAAAAATCGAGCGCGAAATGAGAGATGACCTGTTTTCACATCTTTCGACACTTTCCACACAGTATTATAATGAGCACAAAACAGGCGATTTGATGGCTCATTTTACGAATGACCTTGGCTCGGTGCGAATGGCAGTCGGGCCGTCGCTGATTTCATCGTTCGATGCAGTTGTAATGACGGTTATGGTTGTCATGAAGATGGTCCGTTACGTCAACGTACAGCTTACTATTGTTGCCTGCATCCCCATGCTTGTCATTCTGGGCGGCGCAATCTGGTATGCAATCTATGTTGAGCCCATGTACAAGATGCAGAACGATGCCTTCTCGGACGTAAGCGACAAGGCTCAGGAAAGCTTTTCCGGTATCCGTGTAATCAAGGCTTTTGTCCGTGAGGAATCGGAACTGCGTGAGTTCAAGAAGGTAAACCGCAAGAAACTTGAAACCTCGATGCGCCTTGCAAAAATGAATACGATTGTGTGGCCCATGCTTCGCTTCCTGATCGGACTTTGCAAGCTGATTACCGTTCTGTACGGCGGCTGGCAGGTTTATCGCGGAGAAATAAAAATCGGCCAGTTCATCGCTTTCAACCAGTATGTTGGCATGCTTGTATGGCCCATGATAGCAGCCGGTGACAGCCTTAACATGTTTTCACAGGCACATGCGGCACTTAAACGTATCGGAGCAATAATGCATGCAAAGGCTGATATTGTTGATACCGGTAAAGACAATGATATTACTGAACTTTCCGGTGAATTTGCCCTGAATGACCTTCATTTTGCATATGCGGAGGGCCTTCCGGCTGTTCTTGACGGCGTTTCGGTTGAGGTTCCTGCGGGCACATCGCTTGCAATCATGGGAAAGACCGGTTGCGGAAAGACCACAATCGCCAACCTTCTGCTCAGGCTTTATGAGTCGAATCCCGGAGAAATTACATTTGACGGGAACAACATTCAGGATATTCCGCTTTCCGTGCTGAGAACGGGCATTGCATACGTTCCGCAGGATAACTTCCTGTTTTCGGATACCGTTCAGGCCAACATTGCCTTCGGAACCCGTGAATTCCTGCCTTACGGGGACGAAAAGATTTCCGGTAAAATCATTAACAGTTCAGAGGAAGATCTTAACAAATACCTTGATAATCTGATTAATGAGCGCTACGTTGAAGCAGATAAGACACATAATGACCTCCCGGCCGTTATTGATGCTGCCAAAACTGCTGATATTCACGATAATATCATGGATTTCACCGACGGGTATTCAACAATTGTCGGTGAGCGCGGCGTAACCATGTCGGGCGGACAGAAGCAGCGCAGCTCCATCGCCCGTGCAATCATGAAGGATGCGCCTATTCTCATTCTTGATGATGCTCTTTCGGCTGTTGATACCGACACGGAGGAGACCATCCTTGCAAATCTTAAGAAGCTGAGAGAAGGCAAGACTACTGTATTTATCGCACACCGTATTTCCACACTCCAGAGCGCTGACAAAATTATGGTGCTGGAGGACGGTAAAGTTCAGGAATACGGCAGCCATGAGGAACTTTTGAAGCTTGACGGCCGTTATGCGAGACTTTACGAGCAGCAGCAGCTTGAAAAAATGGTAGAGGAGGCTGACTGATATGGATCGTAAAGCAGATAAAAAACAAAAGAAAAACACATTGCTCAGACTTCTGAAGTACGGAAAGCCCTATATCCTTCAGATGACGATTGCCATGGTTGTTACGCTCCTCCTTGTTGTGCTGAACCTCTATATTCCAAAGATTTTCGGTACAATCATTGACCTGTTTGAAGACGGGGCACCGTATGAAACGATTGTAAAACAGGGTATCATTTATGCGGTCGTGCTGGTGCTTTCACTTGGCTGCAGCCTTGCACATTCATGGTTCCTGCAGTACACGGGCCAGCATATCGTTTTCAATATGCGAAATGAAGTATTTCAGCATGTTCACAAGCTCCAGCTCGGGTATTTTGACGTAACGCCCGTAGGCCGCCTTGTAACACGTGTTACCAACGATGTTGAGGCAATCAGTGAGCTTTTCTCGAATATCATCGTGCACTTTGTTGAGGATGTTGTCACAATCATCGGCCTTGCCGTTGTCATGCTTGTTATGAACTGGCGGCTTGCGCTCCGTGCGTTTATACTTCTTCCCATAATTGCAGCCCTGACGTTCCTTTTCAGAAAGGTATCGCGAACCTGTTACCGAATCACCAGAAGCAAGATTACGGCGCTGAATACCTACCTTTCGGAGCATCTTTCCGGAATGAAGCTGATTCAGATATTTAACCGTGAAGACGTTAAAAACAATGAATTCAAAAACCGCAGCCGTGAGCTGTACCGCGCGAATTTCCGCGAGGTAATGGTATTTGCCATTTTCCGCCCGTGCATTTACATTCTGAGTATTATTGCGCTTGTGAATATTATTTTCGGCGGAAGTGACCAGGTATTCTTAAACCTTACGAATAAGGAGCTGGGAATAACCGTCGGAACGCTCTACATCTTCATTCAGTATGTTAACTCGTTCTTTGATCCTATTCAGGAACTTTCGGAACTTCTCGGAACGCTTCAGCAGTCGATTGCATCGGCAGAGAAGATATTTACCATTCTTGATGAGGAGCCGCAGATTGTAAGTCCTGCCGAGCCCACCCTTGTGGAAGGCAGACTGCGCGGTGAAATCGAGTTTGACCATGTCTGGTTTGCTTACAACGATGAAGACTGGATTCTTCGCGATGTGAGCTTTAAGATTGAACCCGGCAGGAGGGTTGCCTTTGTAGGTGCAACCGGCGCCGGAAAGACAACAATTCTGAGCCTTGTCGGTCGTTATTATGATATTCAGAAGGGTCGCATTCTTGTTGACGGCGTGGATATTCGCGATATGTCGCTTGAACAGCTTCGTTCGGCAATCGGTCAGGTTCAGCAGGATGTATTTGTTTTCACGGGAGATATTGCAGGAAACATCAAGCTTCTGAATGAGAATATAACTGACGAACAAATGGAAACCGCAGCCCGGATTGCTAATGCGGATACCTTTATCAAAAAACTCGAGCATGGCTTTGAAGAGGCCGTAACCGAGCGCGGAAGCACGCTTTCCGCCGGCCAGCGCCAGCTTCTGAGCTTTGCGAGAACACTTGCCTACGATCCCGCAATTCTTGTAATGGATGAGGCAACGGCAAATATTGATACAGAGACTGAGCAGCTGATTACGGAAGCCCTTGAACGTATGATGAAGGGCAGGACAACCATCATGGTTGCACACCGCCTTTCTACAATCCAGCATTGCGACTGCATTATGGTTATGCATAAGGGCAAGCTTCGTGAACAGGGAACACATCAGGAACTGCTTGAACAAAACGGAATATACAAGAAACTGTATGAAATCCAGCTGAGAACGGCAAGATAATGGAATCTTGCGGGGTGATGCCGTGAATGGCCGGGAGTAGGCTCCCGGGGATGTGAATGGCTGGAGACTACAACCGTTAAATGCGAAGATAAGCGAAAAACGTGAATGAAACGTTTTTCGCTTATTTTTTTGTAAGTCGTTACAATCGTCTCACAAGGAAGAAGAAACAGAGAGAAAACGCTTACATTTTTCACAATTTCTGAATTGTTAGACAATTGGTGAGCAAAAACTTACAATTTCAATGGATTTTTTAAACGATTTTTTGTTGACAGTTGATAAAAAATGAAGTATGATATCTATAATTCTTGACGGCGAAATAGGTGAATTGGAAAGAATAATGAAAGCGCTTACATTCAAAACCTACAGAATTATTGATTTGACTCTTATCGGAGTGCTGTTTTTTATTATGGAAATAGCGGTCACAAAAGCGGGCCGTGTCTGGTTTCCAAATGAACCTTATTCATTATCGCTGGCAATCATTTTTTTCTGTCTCGGACTGATGCGCTGGGGAGCGTGGTCCTGTCTGTATCCCGTAATCGGTGGCCTGGCCACATGTATTGCATCGGGAGCAACGGGAAAGCAGTTCGCGATATATTGCATAGGGAATTTGCTTGTAATGCTTGCCCTTGTCATGTTCAGGGTTTGCAAAAAGAAACGCATTAGGGAAAGCGGGTTTCTTACGGTATTGTTTGTCATCCTTGTGTTTGTGCTTGCACAGCTTGGAAGATTTACGGTTTCACTCTTCTTCGGAGCAGAACCGGCAATGCTTGTCAAGTTCCTTACAACCGACTCTTTGTCAGGAGTATTTGCAATAATTGTTATTCTTATATCACGTAAGCCGGACGGCCTTTTTGAAGACCAGAAAGCATATCTTATCCGCCTTGATGAAGAAAGGCGGAAAGAACGTGAAAAAGAAGGCTGAGGATTATTTGGGACATTTACCCGGGGAGGTTTACATGAAAGCAAAAGCATCTGATTATCTTGTATATTATGAGGCTACCGGCATTTATACAGAAGACCCTGAACAGGCAGTTCGTGATGATGTTGAAAAGCATTACTGGCTTAACGTTCTGCGTGCAATCGCCAAGGACTGGCGTCTGTATCTTATGCTTGTCCCCATGATTCTTGTTTTCTTATTCTGGCGTTATTTTCCCATGTACGAATTACTTGGCGCTTTCAAATTCTATGAAGGTGAAAAGACTGTCGCACAGCAGAACTTCATTGGTTTTTCCGCATTTAAGGTACTTATTGTAGGCACCGAATCAACCCGTTTCTGGAGAGCTCTCCGTAACACATTCCTGCTCAGCTTCTACGGATTGTGCTTTGGCTTCCCGGTTCCGATTATCGTTGCCCTCTTCTTTAATGAGATCCGTTCAAATATCGCCCGAAGCGTATATCAGGTTCTCACTTATCTTCCCAAATTCATGTCAACTGTTGTTATGACAACGCTTGTTACCATGCTCGTTAAGCAGGGAAGCGCGCTTGGAGATATGGGTATCATTTCCCGGCTGCTTGTAAAAATGAACGTGGTCGACCAGGACACGGCATGGCTTGGTATATTGAAATCACCGCAATTTTTCCGTTCCATCTACATGATAAGCGGTATCTGGGAGGGGGCAGGCTATGACAGCATTGTTTATTTTGCCGCCATCATTGCCATATCACCCACAAGTTATGAAGCGGCGCAGATTGACGGTGCGGGAAAGATGGCCCAGATGCGCTATGTTGTACTTCCGAGTATCCTTTCAACAATTGTTATCATGCTTATAACCCGAATCGGACATCTGTTGAGCGTCGGCTACGAAAAAGTCCTTCTTCTCTATACGGTAGACAGTTATCAGACTGCTGATGTTGTATCAACACTTGCGTACAGACTTGGCGTTGAGGGCGGACTGAAGGGCGTTGCGTCTGCCGCCGAAATGATGAACAACGTTGTCGGTATGATTCTTGTTATCGGTGCAAATACCATTGCAAGAAAGGCCTCAAACGTTTCCCTGTACTAATCCCCGAATCGGTTTCCGAAATACAGAAGATTCCCGGAAAAAACACCGTTTTCTGCGGTGCGTGGTCCGGCTAATGGAGGAATTATGAAAAGAAGACTGGAGATATCCGAGCTTATTTTCAAAATAATAAGTTATCTGTTTCTGACGGTATTTGCACTCTGCTGTCTGTATCCGTTTGTTTATGCCATTTCGTCGGCTATAAGCGGTATTCATGAGGTTGAGTATAATGAAATAATACTGTTCCCGAAAAACGTTCAGTTTGGCGCTTTCATGGCCATGTTCCATGACAATCTTTTCTGGAATGCATATTCAAATACCCTGTTCCTCACCTTCTATGGTACGTTATGGGCACTTGGAGTTGCAATCCTTGGCGGATATGCTCTTTCAAAGAAGCGTCTTCTTTTCAGAAAAACCTTTAACTTCTTCCTTGTATTCACCATGTGGTTCAGCGCAGGCCTTGTTCCTCAGTATCTGAATTACTTAAGAACACAGACTGTATTCAACAAAATCGGCATACATGATGACAAATGGCTTGTTGTTATTGCAATGGGTATGGCAGCCATGAACGTTATCCTTCTTCGAAACGCATTCGAAGGTGTTCCTTCCGAAATTGAAGAAGAAGCCATTGTTGACGGCGCAACGGAGCTTCAGGTTCTTACAAAAGTTTATATTCCCATGTGTAAATCAACAATTGCAACAGTTGCACTGTTCTTCGGTATTTCCCGCTGGAACGGCTACTTCTGGGCAAGACAGATGATTACCGACCACAATGAGCATCCTCTTCAGGTTTTTGTTAGACTGAAACTGGAAGAGTTCCAGAATACCGACCTTATGACGGGCTGGAATGAGCCTTATGCTTCGGATTCCGTTATTTATGCGCTGGTTGTATGCTCTATCGTTCCTATCCTCATTATTTACCCTTTTATTCAGAAATATTTTGCAAAAGGCGTAAATATGGGTGGTGTAAAGGAATAATCAATTCGGTTGTTTCCGCTTAGGCGGTTCAACATAAAACGGTTGTTACCGCATAGTGCGGTTCAATTAATTCATTTAGGAGGAAATTTTATGAAAAAATCAATTGTAGCACTCCTTTTAGTGCTCAGTATGGTTCTTGGGCTTTGCTCATGCGGTAAGGTTGTAGATACACCTACCCCGGTGCCTACAAATACCCCCGCACCTACCAACTCTGAACAGCCCGATCCTACAAAGGCTCCTACAGGCATCCCGAAAACTCAGGATGTAGAAGCTCTTAAGTTCAAAGCCGGCACAGTTATCAGAATGGCTTGCGGTTACAACGATGCTAAGACCGGTATCGCTTTTGATGCTTCAGTAGCAGGCGACGGTAAGACCCTTGCAAACGGCAAGACTTACTATGCAGGCGACCTTAAGCCTACCTGGGAAAGAGTTCAGGAAGTTCTCGGCATGAAGTTCGAGGATCACTATCAGGGCAAGAAGGCTTCTGATGAATTCGATTTCTGGAAAGAAAAACTCAATGAGATCGATATGGTAGCAGGTACTGCTTCCAAGCTTTCAGAGTCAGGTGCAGAAGGCAACTTCATCAACCTTGCTGATTATCTTGACAGAATGCCTAACTTCAAGGCTTATCTTGAAGCTAACCCCATCGTTCGTCTTTCAATCACCGGTTCAACAACAGGCGATTCAAAGGGTGCTATTTACTTCAGCCCTTACTTCGACGGCGTTGATGATATTGAGCGTATGCCTCTTATGCGTACTGACTGGGTTGTAAAACTTCTTGACGGCGACGGCGCTTTTGCAGCAACAGAGTCCGGCAAACTTCAGCCCGCTAAATATCAGCCTTACATGCCTACAACAGGTTCTGTAAAGGTTGACGTTGTTAAGCTTGACGCTTCAGGCGTTGAGAGCGTTACAAAGGATTACTCAAAGTACGGCAACATCGTTAAGGTTATGAACGATGCACTTGCAAAGGGCGATGTAACAGGCGTTGAAGCTGTTAACATGCTCCGTGATTACATTGATAAGACTTATAACGGATACTACGGAAAAACACGTTCTAACCTCTTCATCGGCCAGAATGCCGCTTGGGATGCAGACGAACTTGTAGCACTCCTTCGTTGCGTTGTTGCTAACGCAAAGACACTTAACGGAACAGACACAATCCAGGGTCTCTTCGCTCGTGAAAACAGCAACCTTCAGCGTCAGGTTGACGTATTCCGTTTCGCAGGTATCCTCTTTGGTGTTCGTGGTCTTGAGTCAAGATCAGATTATCTCTGGCTTGATGAAAAGGGAAATATCCGCGATGCACGTATGGATGAAGAATCATACAAAGCAATTGAAAAGATTATGGATATGGCAGCTGAAGGCCTTGTATCATCTTCATTCCTTAACGGCGAAGATATCAAGACTGACAAGATGCTTGAGCAGGATCTTGGTTTCATGCACTATGATTACAACCAGACACAGACCGTTTACAACCAGACAAAGCTTAACAAAGACGGCGATTCAGGCGAGAAGTACATGGCAGTTATGATCCCCGTTGCAAGATGGTATGACGGAACAGATGCAAACGGTGTTTATATGAGATTTACCGAGTCATGGCGTTCAGTTAAGACAGATGGTTGGGGAATCTCCAAGGCCGGTGTTGGCAACGATGCTGATAAGCTTAATGCTTGTCTTTCACTTATTGACTACGCATACAGCCCTGAAGGCCAGATTCTTATGTCATATGGTCCTGATGAGTTCATTAAGAAGAACGCTGACGGTTCATACGTAACATTCGATTTCAACGGTACACAGATGCCTGTTATTGCTGATGCTACATACGCTGAACTTTGGGAGAAGGAAGGCGGAAACTACACCAACTATGCACGTAGATATCTTGGATCAACACTGAGCTTCCTTAAGAGCCAGGCATTCGAGTTCCAGTGCACACATGAAGTTGGCCGTGAAGGCGCATCAAAGATTTCTTACGCTATCAAGTACGGTACAATCAAGCACCCGCTTCTTGAAGTTGCTGAAAATCCTTGGTACACATCAATTCCTACAGTTCTTCCCAACACAAAGGAAGAGAATGCTACACTTAAGGGCTTCTCAGACTTTACTGACAACTACTCAAGTTCAAATGGTAAATACAACCTTTACATTGACCTTATCCAGAAGGGTTATGCAGGAAACGCACTTGGTTTGGGCGATGCTGCTGCATGTGCAAAGGCTGCAAAGGAGACCTGGAGCGGTCAGGATTACCTTGACCTTAAGCAGGAAGCTTGGGATCGTCTTGTATACTTCTACAACAACGATATTAAGAAATAATAATTAATGCCAATGGCATAAATCCGGTAATGTGCGGGGGCTTGCCCCCGCACGAAATAACCGGGAAACAGAACCGCTATTTAGCAATCGGAGACAGTCATGTATAAAAAACAGATGTTATTTCAAAAAATAATATGCCTTCTCGTATTAATCTGTGCAGCGCTTGTTTTTGTTCAGTCACTCGGCCTTATGACAGACCTTTATGACGGACTTACAAGAGCTATCCCGGATTCTACCGAACTTGACATGGGAACACCCATGGGTCCTAAGGTTGAGGGCGCGAGAATTCTGTATGACATGCAGCCATTTAACAGGACTCTTACAAGGCTTTCTCTGGGCGTTATAGTGCTTGCGGTTTTACTTTTTATCACGGGCACAAATTCCCGCAGACGTTATTATATCAGTAATTACATTGCAACCGGACTCTGCGCCGGCGGCGGAATCGCTTTTGCATGCTGGTCATTTTTCTGGCTTTCCAGCTGGAAACTTACATATCAGTTGCGAGTTGATTTTGAAGGACTCAAGGAATTTGCCGAAAAGAAGCACTTTGAGTATTTTGGACCCGACCACACATTCTGGTTTGATTCGGGTATCGTTCTTGATATAGTTTTAATAATTTTACTTGCTTTACTCGTATTTAATATGATTTGGAAAATAATCATGATGAAATCTGAAAAGAAACTCCTTCAGAGCGGAAAGGAGAGTGCAGTCAATGGATGATAAACAGATTCGTCTTGATCGTATGAGATATACAAAAAATACTACCTCATCGTCATTTGCATTACTCGCAATTCTCTTTAATGCGGTTTATTTCATCAGTATATATAAACTTGATGTAGGTGAATACTACTACAAATGGATTTTTGGCCTGTCAATTATCTATAACCTGATTTTTATGCTTATCATCTTCCTCTGCTCAGAGGGAGTAAAAAATTATAAACTCAATTTTTCGGTTACAATGATTGTTGTTGGTGTTCTTCAGCTTGTCAGAACTCAGATAATTCCTAAAAAAGCACACGCAACAACACTTGAAGTCGGAACAACGGAACGTCTCGCTATGACAGACGGACAGTACCGCCTTGCAATCATCTGCCTGCTTGTTTCTGCATTTTTCCTGATTGTTGGCGGATTCACAGGAATCCTTAAAACAAAACGCCTGAGAAGCTATGAAGAAACACTGGAAAAGGCACAAAACTGATTTAAGAGGAATACATAAATAATTCCCGGAGAACATAAGTTATGGCTGAACTAAAGTTACAACATCTGGATAAAGTATATGACGGAAATGTGCAGGCTGTTTACGATTTCAACCTTGATGTCGCAGACGGTGAGCTTATTGTCCTTGTCGGCCCTTCAGGATGCGGCAAATCAACAACTCTTCGCATGGTTGCCGGCCTTGAGGATATCACAAAAGGACACCTGATCATTGATGGAAAAGATATCACAAAGATGCCGCCTAAGGACCGTGATATTGCAATGGTTTTCCAAAACTATGCTCTCTATGCACATATGACTGTTTATGAAAACATGGCATTTTCCCTTGTTCTTCGTAAGGAAAACCAGAATGTAATCCATCAGAAGGTTCTTGCAGCAGCAGAAATTCTGGGACTTACAGACCAGCTTAACAAGAAACCGGCTCAGCTTTCCGGCGGACAGCGCCAGCGTGTTGCCATGGGCCGTGCAATTGTCCGTACACCTAAGGTATTCCTGTTTGATGAGCCTCTTTCAAACCTTGATGCAAAACTCCGTGGCGCAACACGCCGTGAAATACTGCTTCTTCACAAACGTCTTAAAGCTACCATGCTTTATGTAACACATGACCAGACAGAAGCTCTTACACTTGCTGACCGAATAGTATGTATGTCCATGGGTCATGTTCAGCAGATCGGAACACCGCTTGAACTTTATGACACACCTAAGAACCTTTTCGTTGCAAGCTTTATAGGCCTTCCGCCCATGAACTTTGTTGAAGGTAAAATTGAGAATGACAGCTTTATAGCTGCTGATTTCAGTTATAAACTTACTGCTGAGGAAAAACAGAGATTGTCCGGATATCAGGGTAAGAAAGTTACATTTGGTGTACGTCCCGAAAACATAGTAAAAGGCGATTCATGTGCACTTAAAGTTAATTTGAATGAAAACCTGGGACAGACAACTCTTATTCACGGTACTGTAGGAAGCACCAAGCTTACGGCCAAGTTCCGCGAGTGGTGTGATTACAAACTTGGAGATACAGTAAACATCGGATTCTCCGGTGCTCACTTCTTCGATAAAGAAACAACGGAAGCAATCAGATAAGGAGGGCGCTATGGAAAAGAAAAATTTTTTTGTCAGAGCGGGACTCTCAATTAAGGAATTCTTCCGAAAACTGATGGTTTCCATCAAACGTAACCCGCAGAATATTCCTTTTATATTCCTGATTTTTGCGTTTGCATGGTATTCACTGAACACAACAAGCGTTTCGGATACCACAAACCTTCTTCAGGGTAACAATATGGGTCTTGCAGGTTTTGTTACCATGCTGACGTCAATTCTGATCTTTGTGATTTTCCTGAACGCTTTCCCGAAGCGCCAGGAACCGAAGGTTATAATGCTTATTCTGCTGTATGTAATGTTTGCATTAATGATTTTTGCTGACTTTTATTACATCAGACAAATTGACCTCCAGCTTGCCAAGGCTGCAGCAAAAGGCCGTGATCTGAATGAAGGCCATGAATTCATTCAGAAGGCAAGAGGAATTGTGAAAAAACATGCCATCTTTATTATTGTTGAGGCTGCCCTTGTAGCACTTCTTCCTGTTTACTCGAAGCTGTTACGAAAGATTAATACATCGATTGATGTTGAAGGCAATAATGATATGGGCACAATCGATATTGCTGAGGACTGATAATGGTAAATGGCCATTTGCTTCCTGCCTGTGTGCCATTTCGAAAAAGAAAGATTTGCTGTTGAATGAGTAAGAAAAAGAAATATGAAGATGTCCCTGAGCGTAGCGAAACGGAAGGAAAATCAACTTCTGATTTTTACAGTCTGAAATCTGACGCAGTTGACCGACTTGTAAATGCGAATGTTGCAAACTCCCCGGAAGTATCTGAAGAGGAAATCCGTAAGCTCACGGGAAAGAAAAAAATCCATATATCAATGGCTGTGAAAGCCGTGATTTTCAAGTTCTGGTTTGCCGGTGCCGTATGCTTCTTCTTCGGATTCGGACTTGGCAACTATCTTTCACAGGAGAACCTGATTCTTGTGCTTGGAGCGGGACTTGGAGCAGTGAAGGATCTGCTTGAAAATAATGCTTTGCGTTTCTTTGAAAAAACAGAAGGTGAAGCATCAAAGTATATGTTTATCTCAACAAAAAAATACTGGTCCATATTTCTGAATGTGCCTTATGGACTCCTGATTCTGTTTGTCATTATCAGGTGCTATGAACTTATAAATCTGGCACTTGCATCCATGATTACGGATTTCGAAGGATTCGGCTATGAACCGCTTCTTTTCGGACTTCTTGCAATGGGAATTGACTTCGGATTCATAGGAATCAAGAAAGTATTTAAGAAAATTGTAGATGATGCCAGAAAGACAGTAGATGCAGGCAAAAACAATCTGAACAAGTGAAATAAATAAGGGAGAGCGTTATGGCATACCTTAAGTTTGACAAAATAAATAAGATTTATCCCAACGGTTTCCATGCGGTTCATAATTTCGATCTGGAAGTTGAACGCGGTGAATTTATTGTATTTGTAGGTCCTTCGGGCTGTGGCAAATCAACAACTCTCCGTATGGTTGCCGGCCTTGAAAACATCAGCTCCGGCGATTTTTACATCGACGGTGTGCGTGTTAACGAAAAGGGTCCCCGTGAGCGTCAGATTGCAATGGTTTTCCAGAGCTACGCTCTTTATCCGCATATGTCCGTGTATGATAATATGGCTTTCGGCCTTACACTTCAGGGCGTTGATGAAGATGTTATTGAGGAACGTGTGCTGAAAACCGCTAAAATACTTGGCCTTACCGAATATCTTGACAGAAAGCCCAGAGCTCTTTCGGGTGGCCAGCGCCAGCGTGTAGCCGTAGGCCGTGCCATCATCCGTAAAGTAGGCGTTTTCCTTATGGACGAGCCTCTTTCCAACCTTGATGCCAAGCAACGTGTTACCATGCGTTCTGAAATCACGCAGATTCACCGTCAGACCGGTGCAACCACAATCTACGTAACACATGACCAGACAGAAGCCATGACAATGGCTGACCGTATTGTTGTTATGAAAGACGGCTACATTCAGCAGGTCGGAACACCTTATGAGCTTTATTTCAATCCTGTAAATATGTTTGTTGCGGGCTTCATTGGCGAGCCTCCCATGAACTTTATAAATGCAACCGTAAACAGTGGTTCAATTAAGATTTCCAACACGGAAATCAAGCTTTCCGAAATCTCAAAGGCTGCAAACCTTGCCGGTTATGAGGACAAGAAGATTTTCTTTGGTTTCCGGCCGGAGCATGTTGAACTTGTAAAAGGCGAAACAGCTTCAAACGCTGTAATCCTTGACTGCGATGTAGAACTTACCGAGCTTCTTGGTGACAATACAAACGTTTATGTGACAATGGGCGACCATCATTCAATCCTCAAGATTGATCCGCATGACACGCCTCAGATTGATACTTCCATCCGCTTTGCAATTCCCTATGACAAGATTTATCTGTTTGATGGGGAAACAGAGGAAGTCATTAAATAAGTTAATCCTTCTCATTTTGATAGAATTCTGTCGACAGCCGCACCTGGTGCGGCTGTTTTTTTGGGGGCTTGAGCGCCATGGGCTCGCTCTAATGCAATGACATAAAATTCTTGGAGAAAGTTTGCCTGTTCGGTTTCACAATCATATAGACCTCTTCAATAAAAAATCACAAAATGCGAAGAAAAGCTTGTTTTTTTTTTTTTTCTGTTATAGTATTTGTGGTGGGAAATAAAAAAACATGTGATTATGTTTACCTTTTTACTAATCTCATCAATAAATAAAAGGGGTAACAAAACAAAATGAAAAAAAAGAAAGTAATAATAGTTATTGGCTCAGTTTCTGCAGCTTTATTAATCGGGCTGGGCATTTTTCTGTTTTGGAAGCTTAAAAATCCGAAAACATTAACTGTCTGGTATAAGGATAATCCTGCTACGGTGAATGTAACAGACAATTATGATTATACCGAGTTGGAAAAAAATATGAGTGCAGTGGATTCTTCTGAGTGGTCGGAATATCTTGAAATTCCCGAAGAGTTCCTTGAAAATATGTCAACGCCTGGATTGCTGATTACTTGTCTGGAGTATCCAAAGTTTTATTCTGCATTTCTTTATAGCTCATATTTACAAGGCTACAATAATGTGAAGGATTATTACAATGGCCTTCGTGAACTTGTTTCCAGACCTGATTTTCCTGAGACAATATATAATTTTTATCTTGCGTTGGATTATAAAAAGGTGCTGAAAAGCGATGAGGATGGAGCTGTCAGGATTGGTTACTTGGATTTTATTATGTCAGACCCAGAAGTGGCAAGTAAGTTCACACATCAGCAATATGTTGAACTGATTCATCGATGCGAAGAAAACATTCTTTTGTTTAAGGACAAATATAAAAGCGATGTTTTTGATGAGGGAATCGAAGGAAGATTGCTTGCAAACCTGTTATACTATGATAATCCCGAGTTTCGCAGTTATGTTGACAAAACGGAAGGTTTGAAAACGTTTGTTGAAGGAGAAACCCCTGGAATAGGGCATGACGCAGGCGGCTATTTAAAAAGAATCTGGGAAATTCTAACTAGCTATTACTAGAAAGAGGAAAATGAAAAAACTATTTTTTATTTTATCAATTGGGGTTTTGGTTTTTTGCTTAATGGGATGTTCTGAAGAAGAAGCTGAGAAGTACTTGGAAGAAAATAATGTGGAATATATTGCTACAAGTACACGTACACCTAGAGAATCAGATGTTTATGCAAAGAAATATCTTCAGGACCTCAAATCGACATATATAACAACCATTAACAGAAAAATCAAAGAAAAATATGGTTATGACCCAGTTAAAAATGCGGGTCCAACAACCAGGTATAATTGTCATTCATATGCTTGGCACTCACAAAGCACAAAGAATCCTTTATGGATTCCAAAACCGGATATGTATTGGCAGGATGGAAGCTATTATTGTAGAATAACGTCAAATACAAAAATTATTCCAAGTGGTGTGTATGCGGGTGATATTGTTGTCTGGTTTGATGATAAGGGAAACGCACAACATTCAGCAATTGTAAAGGATCCTAAAAATAATATAGTCGTATCGAAATGGGGAGCATATGGCTTGTACGAGCACCCGCTAAACAAGTCAGAATATGACGAATATCCTACGGTAAAATATTATTCCTTTAGTGGCATGTATGATACCTCCGGACCGTACCCATACCCTAGATATAGGCAATATTACACTTATTAATTAATTTTCTTTTCCCACCACAAAGCGAGGCGATTTATCAATCCGTCCTCGCTTTTCTTTGTTTTCCGTCCGGAGCATGTTGAGCCGATTACTTTTGTTCATTTTTCATAATCAAGCATCTATTTAACCACTTCATTTTTTAACTTTTCGAATCAAAAAAACTATGGAAATCCCCATATAATTATGCTATAATCCAAATTACTTATGATTAACGGTCTTTCGCTTTGCGCGTGAGATTGTTAATAAAATATCAAGGAGGTTCAGTAATGGGTTCTAAGAAAAGTTCAGTCCCCTTTGCAGGAACAAAAGAGCAGGAAAAAGAGCTCTTGGCTGTGATTGCAGAGCGTAAGGACGAAAAAGGTGCCCTCATGCCTATTCTTCAAAAGGCGCAGGAAATTTACGGATATCTTCCCATTGAAGTGCAGACAATTGTTGCAAATGAGATGAATGTTCCGCTTGAGAAGGTTTACGGAATCGTTACCTTCTACGCACAGTTCTCCCTCTATCCGAAGGGAAAGTACAAAGTATCTGTTTGCCTCGGTACTGCATGCTACGTAAAGGGTTCGGGTGTTATCTTCGATAAGATCCAGGAAATCCTCGGCATCGCTGACGGCGAGTGCACAGCAGACGGTAAGTTCTCACTTGAGTCATGCCGTTGTGTAGGTGCTTGCGGTCTTGCTCCGGTAATGATGATCAACGATGATGTTTACGGACGTCTTACTCCCGATCAGTTACCCGGTATTTTTGCAAAATACGAATAAGGAGTTCCTTCGCGTATGATGACCGAATTATCGCTTAATGTTCTTGATGTAACGGAAAACTCAACAAAGGCGGGAGCAAGTCTTGTGGAGATATCCCTGATTGCAAAGCCTTCTGAGGACACCATCACAATTATTATCAAGGATAACGGCTGCGGGATGACTGCAGAACAGGTCAAAGCGGTTACGGATCCGTTTTACACCACGCGAAAGACCAGAAGGGTCGGACTTGGTGTTCCGTTCTTCAAATACGCTGCCGAAAGCACCGGCGGTTCCTTCCTCATCGAATCTGAGGTTGGCGTCGGAACAACGGTTACAGCAGTTTTTGGCTACAACCACATAGACCGTATGCCCGTAGGGGATATGACCGGTACACTGCTTACGCTGATTTCGGGTCATAGCGAAACGGATTTCCTGTATCGATACGTATACGAAGACAAGGAATTCACCATGGATACACGCGAATTTCGCGAAATCCTTGAGGGAGTTCCCCTGAATGAGCCGGAAGTGCTTGCTTACATTAAGGACTATCTTACGGAAAACAGTCTGGAAACAGACGGCGGAGTGGTTTACTGAGTAAGAAAGACAAACGGCCGGGCCGCACAGGCGGCAATGTAGTTAACTGAAAATAATTAAGGAGGAGATCACATGAAATCTCTAGCTGAATTAAAGGCAATTCGTGAGAAGATGCAGGGTCAGGTAGGCTTCCGTTCAGACGAAACCAACCAGACACGTATCGTTGTCGGCATGGCAACCTGCGGTATTGCAAGTGGTGCACGTCCCGTGCTTACAACACTTTCAGACGCAGTTCAGACAAAAGGCTTAAAGAATGTATCTGTTATCCAGACAGGTTGCATCGGTCTTTGCCAGTATGAGCCCATCGTTGAGGTTCTTGAGCCCGGCAAGGAAAAAGTTACTTACGTTAAAATGAACCCCGAGAAAGCTCTTGAAGTTCTTGAGAAGCACATCATCGGTGGTCAGCCGATTAACCAGTACACAATCGGCAGCACACTTAAATAAACCAGAGGAGGTTAGGTTATGTATCGTTCACATGTCTTAGTCTGTGGCGGAACCGGTTGTACTTCCTCCGGAAGCTTACAGATTATTGAAACTCTTCAGGACGAAATCAACAAAGCCGGTCTTAAAGACGAAGTTTGCGTTGTAAAGACAGGTTGCCACGGCCTTTGCGCACAGGGCCCCATCATGCTGATTTACCCTGAAGGAACATTCTACGCACGCGTTACTAAAGAAGATGTTGCTGAAATCGTTTCAGAGCATCTGTTAAAGGGTCGTCAGGTAGATCGCCTTGTTTACAAGGAAGAGTCAAGCGGCGGAGACGTTAAGCCTCTTGCAGAGACTGACTTCTACAGCAAGCAGACCCGTATCGCTCTTCGTAACTGTGGTGTTATCAACCCCGAAAACATTGAAGAGTACATCGGTACCCGCGGATATGAAGCACTTGGTAAGGTTCTTACCGAGATGACTCCCGAGCAGGTTATCGACACAATCCTTGCCAGCGGTCTTCGCGGCCGTGGTGGTGCAGGTTTCCCTACCGGCAAAAAGTGGCAGCTTGCCCGCAACCTTGTTCAGGACGGCGGCCAGAAATATGTTTGCTGTAACGCAGATGAGGGTGACCCCGGTGCATTCATGGATCGTTCCGTTCTTGAAGGCGATCCCCATGTAGTACTTGAGGCTATGGCAATTGCAGGTTATGCAATCGGCGCAAGCCAGGGTTACATCTACGTTCGTGCTGAATATCCTATCGCTGTTCAGCGTCTTAACATCGCTATCAAGCAGGCTAGAGAATATGGTCTTTTAGGTAAGAACATTTTCGAGTCAGGCTTTGATTTCGATATTGAGCTTCGTCTTGGAGCAGGCGCATTCGTTTGCGGTGAAGAGACAGCTCTTATGACATCAATCGAAGGTAACCGCGGCGAGCCTCGTCCCCGTCCTCCGTTCCCTGCAGTTAAGGGTCTTTTCGAGCGTCCTACAATCCTCAACAACGTTGAGACATGGGCTAACGTTCCTCAGATCATCCTTAACGGTGTTGACTGGTTCACATCCATGGGTACAGAGAAGTCAAAGGGTACAAAGGTATTCGCACTCGGTGGCAAGATCAACAACACCGGTCTTGTAGAAATCCCCATGGGAACTACACTCCGCGAAGTTGTTGAGGACATCGGCGGCGGCGTTCCCAACGGCAAGAAGTTCAAGGCAGCTCAGACCGGCGGTCCTTCCGGCGGATGTATCCCTGCTGAACACTTCGATGTTCCGATTGACTATGATAACCTTATTGCTATCGGCTCCATGATGGGTTCCGGCGGTCTCATCGTAATGGATGAAGACAACTGTATGGTTGATATTGCTAAGTTCTTCCTCGGCTTCACCGTTGATGAATCTTGCGGTAAATGTACACCTTGCCGTGTCGGCACAAAGCGTATGTACGAAATCCTTGACAAGATTACAAAGGGCGAAGGCACACTTGAAGACCTTGACAAACTTGAAGAGCTCTGCCTCTACATCAAGGACAACGCACTCTGCGGCCTTGGTCAGACAGCTCCCAACCCTATTCTTTCAACCCTTCGTTACTTCAAAGACGAATACATTGCACACGTTGTTGAGAAGCGTTGCCCTGCAGGTGTCTGCAAGAACCTTCTTAAGTACACAATTGATAAAGATAAATGTATCGGCTGCGGAATGTGCGCTAAGCAGTGTCCTGCAAGTGCTATTACCAGAACAGATTACATTGCTCCCGGCAAGAAGCTTGCAGCAATGGCAATCGACAGCAGCAAGTGCGTGAAGTGCGGTGCATGTATGTCTACATGTAAGTTTGGCGCAATCAGCAAGAAATAAGGAGGATGCGAGATAATGGAAAACGTTAATATTAAAATTAATGGTATGGATGTCGCAGCTCCCAAGGGTTCAACCATTCTTGAAGCTGCACGCTATGCAGGTATTGAAATACCTACCCTCTGCTACTTAAAAGACATCAACGAAATCGGCGCATGCCGTATGTGCGTTGTTGAAGTTAAGGGCGCAAGAAGCCTTGTTGCTGCTTGTGTTTACCCCATTAATGAGGGCATGGAAATTTTCACAAACACCAAGAGAGTTCTTGATTCCAGAAAGAAGACATTACAGCTCCTTCTTTCCAACCATGAGAGAAAATGCCTTTCATGTGTACGTTCAGGCAACTGCGAGCTTCAGCAGCTTGCAAGAGAACTCGGTGTTGAGGATGAAGGTTACTATGATGGTGCCAAGACTCCTTCAGAAATCGATGATTCCGCAGTTCATATGATCCGTGATAACAGCAAGTGCGTTCTTTGCCGTCGTTGCTCAGCTATCTGCGCAAAGACACAGGGCGTTGGCGTTATCGGTGCTAATGAGCGTGGTTTCGCAACAAACATCTCCTGTGCATTTGAAATGGGCCTTGCTGAGACATCATGCGTAAACTGCGGTCAGTGTATCGCAGCCTGCCCTACAGGCGCACTTCAGGAGAAGAGCAATATCGACGATATTTTCGCAGCTATTGCAGATCCCGATAAATACGTTGTTGTACAGACCGCTCCCGCAGATCGTGCAGCACTTGGTGAAGAATTTGGTATCGCAATGGGAACCAACGTTGAGGGCAAGATGGTTGCAGCACTCAGAAGACTTGGTTTTGACAAGGTATTTGATACCGATTTCGCAGCAGACCTTACCATCATGGAAGAAGCTACAGAGCTTCTTGACAGAGTAAAGAACGGCGGTAAGCTTCCTCTTATCACATCCTGCTCACCCGGATGGATCAAGTACTGCGAGCACTACTTCCCCGATATGCTTGACAACCTTTCATCCTGCAAGTCTCCTCAGCAGATGTTCGGTGCTATGGTTAAGACATATTACGCTCAGAAGATGGGCATTGATCCCGCTAAGATCGTTAGCGTATCAGTAATGCCTTGTACAGCAAAGAAGTTCGAAATCACACGTGACAATGAGAACGCAGCAGGCTTCCCCGATCTTGATTACACCATGACCACAAGAGAACTTGCCCGCATGATCAAGCGTGTAGGCCTCAACTTCAACCTTCTTCCCGATGAGAAATTTGACGAGCCTCTTGGTATCAGCACAGGCGCTGCTGTTATCTTCGGTGCAACAGGCGGCGTTATGGAGGCAGCTCTCCGTACAGCAGTTTGGAAACTTACCGGTGAGTCAAATGATTCTCCTATCGAGTTCAAGGAAGTTCGTGGTATTGCAGGTATTAAGGAAGCTGAATACGAAGTAGCAGGCCTTAAGGTTAAGGTTGCTGTTGCATCAGGCCTTAAGAACGCACATGACCTTCTTGAGAAAATTAAGAACGGCGAAGCAGATTATACATTCGTTGAAATCATGGCTTGCCCCGGCGGCTGTGTAAACGGTGGCGGTCAGCCTCAGTACAACGGCACAACACGTAACTTCGTAGATGTACGCGGTCTCCGTGCAAGCGCTCTGTACTCACAGGATGCTGCAATGCCTGTTCGTAAGTCTCATGAGAATGAAGCTGTTAAGAAGCTCTATGAGGAATTCCTTGGCGAGCCCGGCAGCCACAAGGCACATGAAACACTTCATACAACATACGTTGCAAGAAAGATCCAGTAATTGAATTAAACTGAGGCTGTAAAACAGTTTCAGGCAGTGAACTTCGGTCATATAAAAGTGGCCGAAGTTCTTTTTTTGCATGTATGGCTTATTTCACCCTGCTTTACTGCTTTGCAGAAACACAGTCGAATGGCAATTTTTACATAAACTTGACATACTGGGATTAAAGTGCGAAAATCACTCCAGAAATTATTTCAAGGAATGGAGACAAATATGAAAAACAAAATCAAAGGTTATGCCGTACTTACAACAGCAGCTCTTGCATCACTTGTGCTTACAGGCTGCAATGAAGCAAAGAAAATAGACAAACTTCTTGCAGACGGTGACTGTTCGGAGGCACTTGATTTCTATGAAGAAAAAACACTTTCTGACAAAGAGGAAGAAAAACTCAGCGGTAAACTGAAAGAGCGCCTTGAGGAGACTCTGAAGAATTATGCTGCCGGTGAGGTAAAGTATAAAACCGCCCAGAAGCTTGTTGAAACAATTGTTAAAATGGACCTTGACGCTATTTCGGACGAAACTGCAGATGCCGTAGCAAGACTTGCAACAATCAATGCATCAAAAAATGCATTTGATTCCGCAGAGGCAAGCGCTGACCAGGGAAACAAACTGACAGCCTACAAGCTTTATTCCCAGGTTATTTCCGAAGACTGCAATTATGAAAAAGCTCAGTCTGAAATGGTAAAAATCAAGCAGGAATATGTTGAGGAACTCTCAAAGAAAGCTGATGAATATATTGCAAACGGAGGCTACTCAAATGCAATTTATCTCATAAAGGACGCCTTTGATGAGAGCGGAATACCCGAACTTCAGCCTGAGCTTACACGTGTTCTTAATGCATATAAGCAGCATGTTTTTGAACAGGCAGACACATTTATGGCAGCTGAAGATTTCTACAATGCCAGAAATGCCGTTAATCATGTGATTAACTATGATTATTGGACAGAAGCAGACAAAACGGATTTTCAGGCAAAACTTGACGCTGTTGATGAAGCCGAGGAAATCTGCAAATTCAATCAGGCTAAGGAAAACTACAAAAAATATATCAACAGTTATTTTGAAAACAAAAACTACGAATCAGCATATCAGCTGATTGATGAGCTTAAGAAAAATTACCCTGAGCGTTATGAGGCAGATGAGGAATTCAAGCTTTATGTTCAGGGCCTGGATGATACTTTCTACACCTATATTGTTGAACTTGCGGCAAAATATAGGGAGCAGAGCCTCTATGCGGGTCTTAAGGAGATTTATGCTGAGGCAAAGGCCGTCCATCCGATGGAGTCATTTGACAAGTACTTCGAGAATCTTCTTTCCGCATGCCCTGTTTATCTGACTGAGGCTGAATTTGTAGAGTATTCAAACGTTACGGAACTTGCGGTTGACAAAGATATCGTAAAGGGATCCGATGAAACAGAATATCTGCCCTGCAAATCAAGATTTGTTATGAATGCAGCAGCTGCTGATTCATGGACAAGCGAGAAGGTTGCAAGCGTGACCTATGACCTCAAGGGTGAATACACATCACTTAAGGGTGTTGCAGGCACTGTTGACGCAACACTTGAGAATACGACAGACCCCGAAACCGGTGCTGAAACCGTAACATCCGAAGAAACCGGCAAGCTGGAATTCTTTGGCAACGATGATACCCTTCTTCTTTCGATTGACATTAACGGTACCGACTCTGCAAAGGAAATATCACTTGATGTTACAGGTGTGCAGAAGCTCACAATTAAGTTCACTGTCACAAACGGAGACATGGGCGTTCTTATGAGAGAATTTGTTCTTGGAAAAGAGCAGATTTCGTAATTGATTTGATATGACTTTTACTGATTACTGTTTGCACGAAGCCGCTCTTTACGGCAAAAAAGGAAATAAAACGCTGGAATGCATCAGTGTAACATGTGAAAAATCCGCTGCTTCAGAGATGAAAACGTATTTTGACGGCCTTGTTGAAAAAGGAGGAACCGGTGATTTGCATAACGGTATGGAAGACTGTGCCGCAATTCCTGATGAAATCCTTTCCGGAATGAAAAACGTTACCCGGAATTTTCCGGGAGTAAAGGTGGCCGACACCGTAATTTACAGGCCTTCCGGCGGGAAATCTGCGGAATATGCGGTAAATCTTCTTACAGCGGGAATAAGTTACGAACAGGCAATTGCAATACCGAAAGCCCTGTCGGAACTATATGAGACCGGTGTGGACCTTGCGGGCAATCTGCTTCGCGATATGGAAACTGTTGCCGAATGCCTCCCGGTGTATCAAAACGGGAACGGCAACCGTCTGAATAATATCGGTCTCAGATTTAATGAGAATGTCATTGTAATTGCCGCCAAGTATTATCTGAATATCCAAAAAGTTTTTTCGCATGACAACGGTTTTGATGCGGATATAGCGCGAACGGTTTCCGGATACGGAAATACGGGAGCACTTGCAATACCCGAAAAATACGGCTATTTTCCAACACTTCTCGGTGTTAATGTCAGAAAAGACAGACCAAAGGAAATGAAGGTTTATTTCGATACGGGCAAAAGAGCCGGAAAGCATGCGGACATCGTGGAAAAATCAAGTGAAATGATTGATGAACTGGGCGCCTGCGGATTATTTCCGGACGAAGGCCTTCAGAAGCTGTATGACAGAGGGATTTTTCTGCGCGGAGTGGGAATCGATCCCGCAGTTCCCGGGAAAATAAGATTTTATATGGTTGAACGCAATTAAAATCTTCCAAAATACAAACACATTACAGAAATGTTTATAAAAAGCAGGTACAAATGATTACGGAGAATGCATACGCAAAAATTAATCTCAGCCTTGACGTACTAAGAAAGCGTCCCGACGGTTACCACGATGTCAGCATGGTCATGCAGCAGGTTGGTCTTCATGATATTGTGAAGATAAATACCATCAGGGATGACAAAATCATTTTGAAGACGAACAAAAGCTTTCTTCCGACCGATGATAAAAATATAGCCTACAAGGCCGCAGAAGCCTTCAAAAAGCATTTTAACATTTCAGAGGGTATCTTTATCGATATTGAGAAGAAAATCCCCGTAGCGGCCGGTCTGGCAGGCGGCAGCACCGATGCTGCAGCAACACTAAGGGGATTGAACAGACTGTTTGATGTTAATGCTTCAATTGATGAGCTTTGTGAAATAGGAGTTAAGCTTGGTGCCGACGTTCCGTACTGCATCAAAGGCGGAACAATGCTGTCTGAGGGAATAGGAGAAATCCTTACACCCGTGGAAAACAGTCTTGACTGCTACTGTGTGCTTGTAAAGCCTAATTTCCCGGTTTCAACACAATACGTTTATCAGAATCTTGTACTTGATGAAAGCACATGCCATCCGGACATCAAAAGCGTTACAGAGGCTGTGAAAGCCGGAAATCTGCAGGAGCTTGCCGCATGCGCGGGCAACCTTCTTGAAACGGTAACCTGCACCAAATACCCTGTAATTGAGGAAATCAAGAAGGAAATGCGTGAAGACGGCGCCGAACTTGCCATGATGAGCGGATCCGGTCCCACAGTATTCGGGCTTTTCTCAAGCAGCGCCAAGGCTCATAAATGCTTCATCACAAACAAAACGGGACCTTACGGGGCACAGACGTTTCTGACAAGGCTAAAATAAGATATTTTTTCTGACATTGATTATATTCTAAAGGTTTTTATGTATCCGTCCGATAAATCAATCAGAACTCCCCGAAAAGATAATTCGGAACCAAAACACTAAGGATGGAACCAAGGAGGAAAAAACATGGATGTTAATGCCGTAACAAGTGCAATTTCTTACGAAAAAACAAGCGCTTACAAGAAAGAAGAGAAGCTGGAAGTCAAAGAAAACGGCTTCACATATGAGAAGAATGAAGCAGCCGTAACAAGCGAGAAGGCTGTTGTTTATGAAAAGACAGACAAGACTTCAAAGAAACTTCAGCCTGATAAGGCTACAATAGATAAAATGCGCGCAGACCTTGAACAGCGCAAGGCACAGCTGCAGAATCTTGTTGAGAAGATGCTCCACAAACAGGGCAAAACTCTTCAGAAAGCAGATGATATCTGGGGCATGCTTCGCAGAGGCGAGGTAGAGGTTGACCCCGAAACACGCGCACAGGCTCAGAAGGATATTGCAGAGGATGGTTACTGGGGCGTTGAGCAGACATCAGACCGTCTTGTATCCTTTGCAAAGGCTCTTGCCGGTGGAGATTCCGCATATGCAGACAAGCTTATGGATGCAATAAAGAAGGGCTTCGAACAGGCAACAAAGGCTTGGGGCGACACACTTCCGGATATCTGCCGGAAGACAATTGATGCAACCTATCAGAAGATGGAAGCATGGAAGAACGGAACAGAAGAATAACAGAGTAAAGTTAACGGGCCGGGAGCTTAACTCCCGGCCTTTTATTTTTGCGAATAGCGGTAAGCCTCGGATGAGAGCCTGCTCTCGGCCTCAGACGGAAGAAAATTGCAGAGAAACTCACGAGAAACTCACGCCTAAATTTTCTCTATACAAAACGCGAAAACCATTGTATAATTTTCTTCGAAATAATAAAAATGCCTTCAAAGAAAGACTTAATAGTTTAGAAATATGCTGAAGCGTTGAAGCACTTTTATGTGTAAATCGCAGACGGGAGGAAAATAATATGAAATGGCTGTTTTTGGCGGGAGTGGTGCTTGTTACTGCTTTCTGCACCGTAATTGAAGTATTTATAGGGAAAAAACGCGGAATAAAACTTACCGGATTCCGTGCCATATTTACAGCGGTTGGAACCGGTGTTGCAGTTCTGCTTGCAAACTTTGTAACCTCAAAACTTGTTATGCTTATGGCAAAAGGGGCATCAGTCAGTGCTGATGACGCTGAAGAAGCCCTGCCGCAGCTGGCTTCCAAATTCCTTGAGGATTATCCGTTTATTGCAAGGCTGACAGGGGAAAACGGAGCGGAATTCCTTAAAAAAGCTGCACCTTTTATAGTGCTTGCCGCACTTTTTATGGTATGTAAGCTGATCTCTCTTCTGATTTATCTGATTGTTAAGGCCTGCATGAAAAACAGGCTTAATGTCAAGGGTGAAAAGACAAAGGTTTCAAAGGTATTTGGAGCGATTGTGGGCGGAATCATCGGCCTGGCATGCTGCGTCCTTGTGTTCGGACATACCGGATATCTGTATGTTAAAGGCTATAAGCCGTTAGATAAGGAAGCAGGCGTTACGGAAACAACACCTACACCTACCGTGACACCTACGGAAACGCCAACACCCACACCTACGGAAACACCAACACCCACGCCTACCGTAACTCCTTCACCCACGCCTACGGAGACGCCTACACCCACACCTACGGAGGAGCCCACGCCTACTCCTGTTGAGGAAACGCCTACACCCACGGAAACACCTACGCCTACACCTACCGATACGCCAAGTCCCACACCCACACCGGTAATTTCACATGAGGATTTCCGGTATGACGGAATATACAGCTGTATCAGAATATTGGATGGCGTAATTGTTAACGATTGCCTGCGATTTTATCCTGACGGTGAGATGCTTGAAGTAAGCATTTCCGTTAACGAGTCGGCTTTTCCGGTTGGGGATTGGTTCAACCGTGACAGTGTAACCGGAAACTTTTCAACCGGTACCGCATCGGGCGAAAATGATACGGTATCATTTTCGGTATCAAGTCCGCAGGGAACAGTGGATTACACGGGGACAATCAAAAAAGGCTACCTGATTCTGAACTGGCACTCAAATATCAACGGAACAGACGGAACCGATGAAAAATATGTTTTCTATCCATTCAGTGAAATTCCTGCTTATCAGCCCACGTGATAAGTGAAATTCCACGGAGATGAACAGATAACTTCAAAAGATTTTATACTGCCGAAAAGCAGAAAAAAGATAAACGGGGAAAAAATATGAAAAGAAATGCAGACACTGAGCCACGCTTTGATATGTCTATGGCTCCGCGCAAAGAAAAATGGTTTCTGACACCGGTCAAGAAACTTCTCTGTGCTGATGCAAAAAAGCACAAACCGCAGATTTTCTACGATGGTACTGAGAATATTAAGGGGCCGTTCCTGCTCCTTTGCAACCACAATGCATTCCTGGACTTCAAGATTGCAGCAACGCTTCTTGGAAAAAACAAGGCAAATTATGTTGTTGCCGTTGACGGATTTATCGGACGCGAAGGAATTATGCGTAATGTAGGCTGTATTGGCAAGCGTAAGTTCACAAATGATACCACGCTTGTGCGCAACCTGAAAAAAGTTGTGGATATGGGGAATGTGGCCGTAGTTTACCCGGAGGCACGTTATTCACTCTGCGGAACAACAGCCGTTCTGCCGCAGTCACTCGGCAAGCTTGCGAAAATCCTTGCGGTTCCCGTAGTTGTGCTGATTTGCCACGGACATCACATCAATTCACCGTTCTGGGATACATCGCACGAAAGAGGCGTAAAGCCCACGGAGGCCGAGTATATCCGCCTGTTTACCGCTGAGGAGCTGAAGCAGGCAACTCCTGCTGAGATTAATGAGAAAATTGTTGCCGCTTTCCAATACGATGACTTCGCATGGCAGAAGGAAAACGGAATATCGGTTAAGGATCCGAAACGTGCTGACGGCCTGGATAAAGTTCTTTACAGATGTCCTGCCTGCAACACTGAATACCGCATGGGATCGGCAGGTACAAAGCTTTTCTGCACCGCCTGTGAAAAGGAGTGGGAAATGCAGGAAAACGGCGAATTATGCGCTCTTTCCGGAGAAACGGAGTTTGCACACATCCCTGACTGGTATGAGTGGGAACGCGCCTGCGTAAGGGCTGAGATTGAGGCCGGAACGTACAGCACCAGAAAACTCAGGGTTCAGGCTGATTCACTGCCCAATTCCAAGGGTTATATTGATATTGGTCACGGTACAATGGTTCATGATATGGACGGCTTCAAGGTTGTTGTGACAGATGAAGCCGGTGTTACAAGAACTATGGACAAACCCGTGCCGTCACTGTATTCATGCCACATTGAATACAGATATCTGTTTAAGAAGGGTGACTGTGTTGACCTGAATACACTTACGGACACATGGTATGTTTATCCTGAGGGCAGGGATTTTTCCGTTACCAAGATGGCTCTTGCAACTGAGGAATTGTACTTTAAGTACATGCGTGACAAGGGAATTGAACTGCCGGAAGGAATGGCGTGAAAAGACCGGTCGCAAAATGATTTATGGACGATAACATTTTATTAAAACATTTTATTGACCTTTCTGTCGCTTCAGACCGCAGAAATCTGCATAAATACTCGAATTTTCTCAATCTTCCGGAGCAGGATATGCTTCAGCGCGGCAAGCGCGAATATGCTGTTCCGTTTGAGACTTACGGCGGTTTTGACGGTGCAGAGCGGGTTGTTGCGGCATTTGGCGGGGAAGACTGTTTCGATACTCTTGAATATCCCATTTCGGTCCTTGTCTGTGAGCCGCTTAATGAGAAATTCGCAACGGAACTTACACACAGGGATTATCTTGGTGCAATAATGGCGCTCGGAATTGAAAGAGAATGCATCGGAGATATTGTGATAAATGGGAAAAAAGCACTCATTTACTGCATTTCCGATATGGCAGATTATCTTTCGGAAAACCTTACGAGTGTCGGAAAAACATCAGTTTCGTGCTGTGTAAAAAGCCCCTCAGATGTGGATAACAATACCGAAAAGAAGTTTGTGGAGTTGATAAAATCCCTGGCTTCCGAGCGTATTGATGCTGCTGTTGCCGAACTTGCAGGCTGCTCGCGCAGTGCCGCTTCGGAATATATTGCAGCTGCAAAGGTTTTCTTAAATCAGCGCCAATGCGAAAGCAACAGCGTGAAAATCAAGCCGGGAGACATTATCTCCATACGCGGAATCGGAAAATTCCGATATGACGGCATTGATTATATTGGGAAAAAAGGCACGCTTCATGCGAAATTTTCCCGATATGCCTGAAATAAGGCAAATTAGTAACACTTGGGAGGAATTATGGCAAAAAAGAAAAAAAGCGGATGGAAAATAGCATTTTTCATATTACTGGCTCTTGTAGCAGCATTTGTAATATGGCTCTTCTGGCCCGAAAATGATGAACCGACCAGATACAGTCAGAATCAGACACTGTTTGCAAATGCCGCTGTCCGCGACAAGAAGGTTGAACTCAAAGGTGATGGCAAGGATACAGTCACCGTGCTCGTTTACATGAACGGTTCAAATCTTGAAACAGAAGACGGTGAAGCTACAACCGACCTTACCGAGATGGTTAAGGCGGGTTCATCGGATAAGGTGAATGTGGTTGTTCAGACAATGAACACCAAGAAATGGTCATCAACCTACGGAATATCGAATAAAACCACACAGATTTATGAGGTAAACGGCAAGGGCCTTACACTTGTAAAAACAAACCTTGGACAGCTCAACTGCTGCGAAAGCTCAACTTTGCGCGATTTTATTATCTGGGGTGCCCAGAATTATCCTGCAGACCGCTATATCCTGCTTTTCTGGAATCACGGCGGCGGCCCTGTTTACGGTTTCGGTTACGATGATCTTACCGATTCGGAGGACATCCTCTCAATCGACGAAATGCAGAAGGCTCTCAATGAGGCCGGCGTTTTCTTTGATTTCATCGGCATGGACTGCTGCCTGATGTCCTGCATGGAAGTCTGCTGTGCGCTTTACGATTACTGTGATTATATGGTCCTTTCGGAGGATTTCGAGTCGGGTCTTGGCTGGTCCTACACCGGATGGCTCAAGGCACTGTATAAGAATTCTTCAATTTCCACGCCTGACCTTGCAAAAATAATAATAGATGACATGGTAAGCGCAAACTCGAAAGACAAGGAATGGGGCGATGATTCCATCCTTGCTCTCATAGACGAGTCCACCATGAAGGTTCTTTTCCAGGCTTGGACTGATTTTGCATACGCAAATGAATCTGCACTGCTTGGTAACAACTATGCCCGCAAGAAATCAAGACCTCACTCCGGACGTGTTCATCCGGCGCTTAAGGGCTTGTTCTCTGACTGGCTTTACGGTGAAGAATATGAGGAAGAAGCATACATGTCGGATTATTATGTAACCGATATCATGGCTGTTGCAAAAACCCTCAATACTACCGAATCAAAAGCACTTGAATCGGCTGTAAGCAATGCAATTGTTTATGTGAATTCCTGCGGTGAGGACACATCGCTCACCGGCCTTTCCGTAACGCTTCCGTACGGCGACAGCAATTTCTACGGAGACCTTCAGACGGTTTTCACAAATTGCGGATTCTCAAAGGAATATATCACCTGGCTTAACAAGTTTACGAAGGCTCAGGGTTCGGGTTCCTTCTACAACTACAATTCCTGGGATGATGACTGGGACGGCTGGGACGATTACGAAGACGACTACAACTGGGATTCCTGGTATGATGATTATGACGATGATTACTGGGAGGAAGACGATTCCTGGGGTTGGAGCTTCTTTGATTTTCTTGATTCATGGAACAGCTGGTTCGATTTCTCAGACTGGTTCTGTGGTGATGAAGACGACTGGGACTACGAAGGCGATGACTGGTACTGGGGCGACGATTACTATTGTGACGACGACTGGGGCTGGGATGACTGGGGCTGGGGCTGGTAAGCAATGACTCCGGTTAAGTAATATGTGCTGAGTTTTCGGATTTTGTCCGCGTGCAATTCATAATCAATAAATAAACCTTATGGATTATATAAGTAAATATTAGTTCACGTTATGGGCAAACCATATTGACGGGAGCGTCAATCCTTGCTATGATTCAAACATGCTTAGCAGAGACTGACGCTTCTTTTTTGCCAGCCTGCCCGCAACCGGGTTTTCACAATGAAATAATTGCATAAAGGAGAGATACACAATGGGAAACAAGCTTGTTTACACAGGAAAAACCAAAGACGTATTTGCACTCGATAATGGAAATTATCTTCTGAAATTCAAGGATGACTGCACCGGCAAGGACGGCGTTTTCGATCCCGGTGAGAACTCAGTAGGCCTCACAATTGAAGGCGTTGGCGATGTTAACCTTCGCATGTCCGTCTATTTCTTTGAGAAAATCAATGCAGCCGGCATCAGAACCCATTATGTTAATGCCGACCTTGCAAACACCACCATGGAAGTTCTTCCCGCAAAGGTATTTGGCAAGGGTCTTGAAGTTATCTGCCGTTACAGAGCAGTCGGCAGCTTCTTCCGCCGCTACAGCGATTACATCGAGGAAGGCGCTAAGCTTCCCGCATACGTTGAAATGACCTTCAAGAACGATGCAAAGGGTGACCCGCTTGTAACAAAGGACGGTCTTATTGACCTGAACGTTATGACCGGCGAGCAGTATGACGCAATCAAGGCTATGACCCAGCAGATTACAAAGATTGTTGCTGACGATCTTGCAGCTAAGGGCCTCGACCTTTACGACATCAAGTTTGAGTTTGGCTATGATGCAGAGGGCAAGGTAATGCTCATCGACGAAATCGCATCAGGCAATATGCGTGTTTACAAGGATGGTCAGTACATCGATCCTATGACACTTTCAAAGCTGTTCTTCGCATAAATACCTCTCTCAATTAATAAATGACCTTATGGGCATCCGGCACAGAAACACTGAGTCGGATGCCTTTTTTGATATAAATTTTCCTTCACAAAATGTGAAAAATACCTTGTTTTTTTTTTTTTTCTGTTATATTATTTACGGTAGCTGAATAAAGGAAATCGTGGCCACGTTTTTACATTCATGACTACCGTTATGATAAGATGCCGTAACGCAGATAAACTCGGATGAACTGCAATTTCTGCGTATCACGGCGAAATAATAGGAGGAGTGTAAAAACATGAAAAAGTGTTACAAATTTGTTGCGATTTTGATGGCCTTTGTTATAATGGCGGGCTCATATGTAAGGCCGGTGCTGGGATATACATGCACTTGTTCTGCAGATAGGCCGTCTAATAGTGATTTTAAGGCCGCAAAAGCTCAGGGCGTTGTAAAATCGACTAATGGTAATTATTTTTTTTCTTTTCAAGCTAAAAATGCTTATGATACAAACATTCTGTATTTTAAGCCCGATAAAAACGGATATTATAAATATTTTTCAAGCCAAGTTTCCGGCGATTCAAAAGGTGCAATTTATAACTCTAATTTTTCTTCTATTGCAACTAACGATGATGGCGACAATGGATGTAACTTTGTCGGAGATAATGGCAATCGCAGAAACTTTAAGATGGTTGCAAAACTATCAAAAACATCGAATTATTACTTGGTTTCAAAGATGTTTAACACGGGCACGGGATGGATTTTGGGAAATGTTCGTCCCAATGATGATGCAAAAACATCTGACAACGGTGGTATATGGGAGTATGTTGCCGGTGATACAAATATAAGGACTAAAACGTATTTGACAAAAGAAGAAACTGCCTTTTTTTATAAAACTCTGTGTAGAATAATTAATAATAATTCCGAAAAAGAAATTGAACAGTTTCAAAAAGAGCTCATGACGAAATATGGTAATTCCGGATTTAATGCTGCTATGCAGGTGGCTGCGGATGTATTGGATTTTTCTTTTTCAACATACGATGGCTTGGATTATGCTAATACGATTGGTGAAGTTAATGGAGCAGAAATAATAGAAATATCGCCTAAGGTGGGGCTTATTATTTTGGTAAGCAGATTTTTCCTGGAAGGGTTAATTAAGGCATGGCAGAAATCCTATGAAGCAAAATTTTCAATAACGTCAATGCGAGATGCAGTTCGAAATGCCGGGAAAGCGGGCGAAAAGGATGATCCTTCAAATCGACTTGCAACGATTTATTATGCTGAACATGGCATTTGTATTACTGCATATAAAGGAATAAAGACTCCCGATTTTGCTACATATGACAGTACCACCTTGTATGGCGTGGATTATAATCTTGGTGCATGGAAATAAGTAGTAAATGTTGTGAAAATGTCTTGGAGGTAAACAATGTTCGTTAAAAGCAAAAGATGTTTTGTTATATTATCAATATGTGTGATTGCAGTAAGCGCTGTCGCTTGTAAAAAGGGAATAACTGACAATGACTTGTATGCTGTTAAATATTTACTTAATGATTTGAACTACTCCTCTGTGGAAATAACGAAATTTGAGCGTTATGTTGTAAATGAAGATACAAGTTACTATTATTGCCAATGGTCAACATCGGACTTGGATGATGCAACTGTAAATAACCTTTTGGTATTTGATAATGAACAGAAAATAGGCAGAAGAGTTTATTTTCAGGACATGGAAGCTGGTTTTGATAAAGATGTACAAGCAGTCTGGGAAAAAATAAAGGACAACAATCCTGATAAATCTTTCTCAGAACGGGAAATAAATAAACTTATTAAAAACGCTCAGAAAAAGTAAAGAAATATGGAGAGTGAATCGCAAATAACATTTGTGATTCACTCTCGATTTTTGGATGAATTACATTGTAAAAGCAATACTTGAGGACAGCATATGTTTAGTATAAAAAATGTTACTAAAAATTACGGAAGATTAAGAGTTTTAGATGACCTTTCACTTGATTTACCAAACAAGGGATTAGTGGCCTTAGTTGGGGAAAATGGTTGCGGAAAAACAACTTTGTTGAATCTGCTGTCAACGATTGATTATCAATATTCCGGGACTATAAATTATTCGGGAATTGATTACAGGGATGAAAATTACCACTATATCAGAAATAATATTATTTCATACATTCAGCAGGAAAATCGGTTTATTCCTGAACAAACTGTTTTTGACAATGTAAAAATAAACGGAATTGATGATATACTTGCTGAAGAATGGCTTTCAGAGTATGGAATTGCTGAAAAAGCTTGTTCAAGACCCGACGAACTTTCAGGGGGCCAACGCCAAAAAACATCATTTATTAGGGGAATATTAAAAGAATCAAGAGTGTTGCTTGTGGACGAGCCTACAAGTAATATGGACAAGGATTCTGAACGAAAGACCTTTCAACTGCTGAGAAAAATCGCAAATGAAAAGTTGGTTGTAATGGTGTCTCATAATATGAACCTGATTGAAGAATACGCAAATCTGATTGTTATGATGGGTCAGGGAAAAATAACTTCGCTTATTGAAAATAACAATGAGACAAATATCCGGTTTGAGAATAATACAGTATTTGTATCTGACAATACTGAAACTGCTTTTCTGCATGAGTGGATTAAAATAAAGAAATTCCTGCTTGAAAAAAAAGAAATAACAGTAAGGTCGTTTACAAAAGATAAATCAAATGAAAAAACTCTTGATTATTCAATTGAAAAGCAGGAGAGAACTTTGAAACAGCTTGATTCTGTTCAGGTTTGCAGGAGTGCGGTGAGCAATCTCCGGTATAAATTGGGGAGTAATCTTTTTTCATATGTTTTGGGAAGTCTTTTGCTTCTGTTGATTGTTATTGGCTTTTTTCTCGGCAAAGTGGACGAAACAAGATTTGAACTTGATACGTTTAAGACTTTCGGCTGTTCGATGATACATTTTGAAAATAACTATACTGCTTCTGAAAGAACAGATTACCAGAGAGATATTCACTATCGTGATTTTCTAGAATTGGTTGAAATGTTCGGACCTGTTGCAACATTATCTGTTGGTGGATTTCGTATTTCTTTTCCTTATGAGGACGATGGGCTGTTTCTGTCATCGATAAATGGTTTTACCTATTTTCCGGAAGGTTTTAAGTTCGAATTGCTTTGTGGCAATTATCCGGAGGATAAACAGATTCTGATTACAGATTATACTGCGGACTATCTGATATTACAGACCGAGGCAGAAGACTATTTGGATATAATATCTAAGGGATTTTGCATTGCTGATTATAACTTTGACGTTTCAGGAATTATAAAAACGGACTATAAGGCGCTCATTAATTCAAAAACGGACTATGAAGCTGCAGAATGGTTTCAGAAATGGAATTATTATCAGGAAAATGTATATTCACATTTCTTTATCAAAGCCAGCCTTTTGGATTGGTCGACTTTGGATAATATTCCTTTTGTTGTTGCGGAGTACGGGCAGTACATAATAGATATTGAGTTTCCGGATGACGAAGGGAAATATGATAAAGCAGATCAAAACCTTGCGGAGAAACTTAAATTTGAAACTGATTCAAGTTGGGATGTACCATATGCGGAGATAAAATCCAACCTGGGTTATTACATTGTGGACGGAACTACTGCTGAAAGAGAAACGAATCCAACACTTTATCTTAATCCGCGTCAAAAAAATAACAGTCAGTACGCTTATGCATTTTTGCAATCCGAGGATTCCATCCAGCTGTATTCTCTTCAGCGTGAACCATATGAATATCTTTCTCAATACAGAATTATTCATGCAACTCCCGTGAGTGAAGCCATAATTCGAACGGAAGAGGTAACCTGGATTCTGAACGAATATCTTGTTCCATTTACCGTTATCATGTTGATAATTGCCCTTGGAACAGGTATCTTCCTGTGGATAAAGCAGGAAGAAAAAAACAAAATAACCATTTATTTGTTCAGAATGACCGGTTATTCCGACAAACAGATTGCAATCTGGTATCTTGTGAAGTATGCTGCAATGATGATATTCGAACTGCTTGGAACGGCCATCCTGTTCCTTGGGTCCGGTATCCTTCTGAATCAGATCCTTTCAAAAATTGCCGGATGCAAAATAGCGCTGATGCGTTTCGATATTGGAAAACTCCTGATTGCATTCGGAATATATGCGATTTTTATGTTTGGATTTGTTTTCCTGTATTTTCTCAGAAATGTCCGAAAAGCGCCTATTAAGCTATATGGGGAAAGATAAGCAAACACCGTCCTTTTTGCATACATAAACATCATTTTTTGCCTCACTCTGTTTTGACATTTGGAATATAGTATGTTAGTATAAATCATTGGACATAATGTGGAAAATTTCGTTGTGCCCGAAGAATCGAGGTTGAAAAAATGAGTCAGAAAACAGTAGCAGTCCTGTTCGGAGGACAATCATCAGAACATGAGGTATCATGCGTATCCGCAACCACAGTAATTTCAAACATGAATACAGACCTTTATGAGCCTGTTTTGATCGGAATCACAAAGAACGGTGCATGGAAAAAGGTTGACAGTATAGAAAATATTAAGGACGGAACATGGAAAGACGGCAAAGTTACAGCCATTATTTCCCCTGAGCAGACAGAGGGTGCGGTTCTTTTCATTGACGGAACAACAGTTACAAAGCAGAAGATCGATGTTGTATTTCCCGTACTTCACGGCCTTTACGGTGAGGATGGCACTCTTCAGGGACTTCTTGAACTGGCAGGCCTTCCTTACGTTGGATGCGGTGTGCTTGCATCCGCAGTTTCAATGGACAAGCTCTATACAAAGCAGATTGTTAACGGTCTTGGAATCCGCCAGGCTATCTGCGTTCCCGTATTTTTGAATGAGCTCGGAAATGAAAGAGAAATTATTGACAGAGTTGAATCAAAGGTGAAATATCCTGTATTTGTTAAGCCTTCAAATGCAGGCTCATCGTGCGGCGTTACAAAGGTTCACAACCGTGATGAACTTATGCCCGCCCTTAAGGAGGCAGCCCGCTTCGACAGAAAGATTCTGGTTGAGGAAGGAATTGTAGGACGTGAGCTTGAGTGCGCAGTACTTGGCGCGGAAGAAGTTAAGGCAACAGGCGTTGGTGAAATTCTTGCTGCCGATGAATTCTACAGCTATGATGCCAAATACAATAATGAGGATTCACGTACCGTTATCGGACCGGAACTCCCTGAGGGAAAGGCTGAAGAAATTGCCCGGGATGCTGTCCGTATCTTCAAGGCTCTTGACGGGTTTGGCCTTGCACGTGTTGACTTCTTTATGGAGAACGGCACAAATGAAGTTATTTTCAATGAAATCAATACACTTCCCGGATTCACTTCCATCAGCATGTATCCAATGCTTTGGGGCGCAAAGGGAATTGACAAGCCTGCACTTGTTTCCAAGCTTATTGAAATGGCCTTTACAAGACACAGAAGCTACAAGGCTGAATAAGGAGTTATTTGATTGTTATGGCTTCTACAGAACCTGCTCAACTTGATAAAAATGTGCTTGTGTGCATAAGCGGTCTTCCGGGGGCTGATACTGCCGACGGAATAGAAATGATGGTTCCCGGGGAATATCATTTTCGTTCCGGTACGCATTATATTTCTTACGATGAAGCAACTGACGAAGACGGTAAAGAAACGGACACACACTGCCTTTTGAAAATCACGCCCGACAGAGTTGAGGTTGTGAAGCGTGGAAATGTTACTACAAAGCTGATTTTCGAGCCTGAGGTTCAGAATGTTGCCATGTATAACACGCAGTTTGGGGCAATTACTCTCGGAACACGCGTGAAGTCCCTGAAATTAAGCAGTGAAGCGCATTGCTTCAGAACCGAGCTTGTTTATGACCTTGATATGAATTATGAGTTTTTACAGACCTGTCACCTTACAATTACCGTGACAGACTGAGCATTGTCAAACGGTATTCCTGCATGAGACGGCAGGCAGTCCGTTTACAGAAAGGAGCCCCGAATGCTTTCAATGATTGTTGCAATTTCAAAAAATTACTGCATTGGAAACGGTGGGAAAATTCCGTGGAAAATCAAGGGCGAGCAGCGCCGGTTCAAGGAATTGACTACAGGAAACACCATCATTATGGGACGCCGGTCCTTTGCTGAAATAGGTCATCCGCTGCCAAACCGCAGAACAGTGCTTCTTTCAAATACCTTTACCTGGAACGATGAAAACTGCATCACGGTTCATTCCTTTGATGAGGCTCTTGAGGTTGCTGATCCGCTTCATAATGAAGTTTTTATTGCCGGAGGGGCGTCGCTTTACAGGGCGGGCCTTGAGTACGCTGACAGGCTCTATGTAACGCACATAGATATCGAAATTGACGGGGACACTTTCTTCCCGCAATTTGATAAATCAAAGTACAGAATAATATCAAGTGAGCGTGTGGAAGGAGAAGTTCCATACACTTATGTGGTTTACGAAAGACTTGCTAATGGGGAGGAAAACAAGTGAGATACGTTCTGATTGTACTTCTGAGTTTACTGGTTCTGCTGATTGTATTGGCAATCGTTTTTTCATTCTATGTTTTCAAAGCAGCCATTGCCAGAAAGGGTGCAAAGTTTGGAAGCAGCGAGCTTACCGAGCTTCAGCTTAAGCAGCTGGACATGATTAAGGAACTTCAGCCCTGGTATGATTCTGTTGAGAAGCAAAAGGTTGAAGTGACTTCATATGACGGACTTAAGCTTGCGGCTGAATTTATTCCCGCAAAGGATGCTGTCCGTACCGTTATCTGTGCACACGGTTTCCGTGCATACGGCATGAAGGATTTCGGACCTATGGTTAAGTATTATAATGACCACAACACCAACGTTCTTCTTATGAGACAGCGTGCACACGGTGAGAGCGAAGGAAAATACCTTTGCTACGGCGTGAAGGAAAGATATGATGTGCGCAGCTGGCTTGACCTTCTGAATGCAATTCTTGTTCCTGAAAAGCTTCCGGTTTATTTGCATGGTGTTTCTATGGGCTGTGGTACGGTTGTTATGGCATCAGACCTTAAACTTGCTGACAATGTTAAGGGTGTTATTGCCGACTGCGGTTATACCTCTCCCTGGGATGAATTCTCGCACGTTCTGAAAAGTTCCTTCAAGCTTCCGGAGTTCCCTATTCTCTACATCGCCAACGTAATCTGCAATTTCTTTGCGGGCTTTGATATGAAGGAAGTATCAACTCTGGATATTATGGATTTTGAGCGTTATCCGATGCTGTTTATACACGGAGCCAAGGATGATTTCGTTCCTACGCGTATGGGTATTGCAAATTACGAACGTTGTGCTAATGAGAACAAGAAGCTTGTTCTTTTTGAAAATGCCGCACATGCACAGTCATGGGCATCTGATCTTGAGTTATATGAAGAAAGCGTAAGCGAGTTTTTTGAAGGGTGCGAATTGAAATGAAAAAAAGATGGTTGTTATCAATAATTTTTGCTGCGGTTCTTGTTCTTTTGTGTGCCTGCGACAAGCCGAATACATCCGAGCACGGAGTAATTACCCCTACCGAAGCACCTACAAACACACTGACCCCTACAAACACACCTACGCCTACGGAGACC
>JAZQNE010000024.1:0-14815 GCA_045627185.1 Lachnospiraceae bacterium | reverse complement strand
TTAATCATACAGCATAGATAGTGAATTTGGTATTGAAATTCTGAGAACGAACAGATATATTTAGGGTTCATCGTTATAAGGTTGTGTTCACTTTTTAACGATACCCCTCAATTTTAGGCGTATACTCTTACCCAATATTCGTATACGGTTCGTATCCGTTTGAGTGTAACACTTTGCCTTATTCTGCCTCGATTTGCCATTATATGTACATACTGTCGAATGTCCACTTGACAGACGAACATTTATTTTATCAAAAAGGATGGCGCAAACTGCGGCAAAACGCGGCATTTTATATCCAACAAGGAGAAAAATCATGAAAATTAAAGTGCTCTTTATCTGCCACGGAACTCGATGCGTGGGATGAAAAAAGCCCGTAAATAAGCCATTTCTTGGTGGCGAGCAAGTGTTTTATACCGAAATTATACCGCGAAAAATCGGTGGATTTTTTAGCTGAAAGAGAGAGCAAAATTTATGATAAAAGTACTATTTGTCTGCTGGGGCAACATCTGTCGTTCGCCCATGGCTGAGTTTGTTATGAAGGATCTGGTTGAAAAAACGGGTCTTTCCGATATGTTTTATATTGAATCCGCTGCTACAACAAATGAGGAAATCGGAAATCCGGTTTATCCGCCGGCGCGGGCGGAGCTTGCAAGGCACGGGATTTCGTGCGCAGGGAAGAGGGCAAGAAGAATAACACGCAGGGATTATGACAATTTCGATTACATCGTGGGAATGGAAAATGTGCATATAAGGCAGATGCTTGCTGAGTTTGGAAGCGACCCGGAGAAGAAGCTGTATAAGCTGCTGGACTTTACAAAAAGAGGCGGAGAAATCAGCGATCCCTGGTATACCGACAGGTTTGAGGAATGCTTTGCGGAAATTCTTGAAGGCTGCACGGCGATGCTTGAGAAACTGTGCCCGTCCAAATGAAACCCGGAATAATAAATTAATATCTGAGTTTGCAGAAAGCCAACCGACCATGTAAATTTCATGGCCGGTTTTTTGTTGAAAAGAGAGAAAAATCAAAACGGGTGTTTATTTATGGGCGGGTTTCGTGTATACTTGGAAAATGGAATTAAGAATGGTTTTGGTGGCTTTCGTGTCGCATAAATCGGAGTTTGATGTGACATAAATCAAAATGGAGTAAACTGATGAAGAAAAGATTTTATATTTACATATTGGCCGCTGTATTATCAGTCTGCCTGCTTTGCGCCTGTGATGCAAATGACGTAATTAACGGTGTAATTGACGTGCTCAATTCAACTCCTACACCAACCTGCACGCCTACTGTTACGGGAACGCCCACGCCTACTGATGTTCCGAAATACATTCCTGACACGAATTATTCATCGGAAACGGAAAAGAAGGCTGCGGAGCTGATTGATGACGCAATTTCTGCGGCCTGGGAAGCCATCCTGAGACGCCCCGTAACGGAAGAATATGCGGAATCGGCTTATGAGCAGCCGGAGCAGTACCATGACAAGCTTTCGGGTGATATGCTTAAGATGTACAATGAAGTTCTTGAACATGTTAAGAACATTGAAGATTACAAGTATCTTGGCAAGGATTACGGTACAAACAGCGGCGAAAGCTTTACTTATTTCATTACAATAGATGATTATATCCGCTGGGACAATCCTGAGCTGACGCTTTATTTCTACGGCAATTTCATGACTGATGATTATGTTCCGATTTATTTTTACCCGGGACTTGATTACAATTCACCATGCTCTGATTATGACTACATCCGCGGGGAAGTTGCGCTGCTTGACGCAATCACGGAGCGCATCGTGAAGAACATGCCGGAGGGCCTGTCAACATATGATAAATACAGGTATCTGACGGCTGTTATCTGCGAGCGCTGTGAATATGACCATACCTACGGAACTACAGGAATGCCTTACCAGGCCTACAACTGCCTTGTAAACGGCACCTGTGTATGTCAGGGCTATGCTGATGCACTGTTCCATCTGTGCAGGGCGGCAAACCTCTGGTGTACGCGTGTTTATGGCTATGTTGGGGATGAGCAGCATGCCTGGAACCTTGTTAAACTGGGTGGTGAAACTTATTATATCGATGCTACCTGGGCTGATGACCATGCTTGTGATTCACCCATGTTCACCGAATGGTTCATGATTACGGAGGAGCAGTGCCTTGAGGGCAATCACAGACATGGGACGGAAGTGAAGGCCACAGGCAGACAGCTGCCTGATTTCTTCTCAAAAAGATAACAGGCCGGACAAAATATGGTGCTGCCGGTTTCGGCGGTATCCGTGCCTTCTGAGGTACAATGATTATACGATAGGAGATTTTCAGTAATTTGTTTAGGTTATTTATTGCAGAAAAACCAAGTGTTGCGCAGGAATTTGCGAAGGCTGTTCATGAAGACTTTACGCGGCGCGACGGCTACATGGAATCAGATAAATCAATTGTGACATGGTGCGTGGGCCATCTTGTTACCATGAGTTACCCGGAGGTTTACGATCCGACTCTTAAAAAGTGGCAGTATGACACAATCCCGTTCATTCCGGAAACATTTAAGTATGAAATTATCCCGAATGTAGAAAAACAGTTCAAGATTGTTTCAGGGCTTCTGAACCGCAAGGATGTTGACTGCATCTACATCTGTACCGACTCGGGACGTGAGGGTGAGTACATTTACAGGCTTGTTGATTCAATGAGCAATGTACCTGCTGACAAGAAAAGAAAACGTGTCTGGATTGATTCCCAGACAGAAGAAGAAATAAACCGTGGCATTAATGAAGCGAAGGACTGGAGCGCTTACGATTCCCTGTCGGATGCCGCATATCTGCGCGCAAAAGAGGATTACCTTATGGGAATCAATTTTTCGCGTGTGCTTTCGCTTAAATACAGGTATTCCGTAAAGGATTTCCTGAAATCGGACAATACTCAGGCAATTTCCGTAGGTCGTGTAATGACCTGCGTTCTTGGTATGCTTGTGCGCCGTGAGCGCGAAATAAGGGCCTTTGAGAAAACACCGTTTTACCGCGTAATCGGTAATTTTGCAATTAACGATAAAGCCGATTTTGACGGTGAATGGCGTGCCGTTGAGGGCTCAAAATATTTTGAAACGCCCGCTCTTTACAAGGAAAACGGCTTTAAGAAGCGTGAAGATGCCGAAAAACTGATTGCTGAACTGACAGGTCTTCCGGGCGTTGTTCAGTCTGTAGAATCAAAGAAAGACAAGAAAAAACCGCCTCTGCTGTTTAACCTGGCCGAGCTTCAGAATGAATGCTCCAAACTTTTCAAAATCAGTCCGGACCAGACTCTTAATACAACACAGGAGCTGTATGAAAAGAAGCTTGTAACATATCCCCGTACCGATGCCCGTGTGCTTTCAACGGCAGTTGCAAAAGAAATAGGGAAGAATCTGAAGGGCCTGAGCAGCCTTCAGAAGTTCAGGCCGTTTCTTGAGGATATTCTGAAACGCGGAAGCTACAAAGGACTTGAAAAGACCCAGTATGTTAACGATAAGCAGATTACGGACCATTATGCCATCATTCCTACCGGAAATATTTCCGCATACGGTTCGCTCAACCCGCTTCAGACAAAGGTTTATGAGCTTATTGTGCGCCGCTTCCTAAGCATTTTCTTCCCACCCGCAGTTTACGCAAAACTGGCCGTAACCGTGAAGATTGGCGACGAAATGTTCTTTGCCAATTTCAAAGCTCTTGAAGAGGAAGGATATCTTGCAGTAGCAAAGCCTGAAAAGAAGGATTCAAAGAAGGAAGATTCGGATAAAAAAGATTCTCAGAACTGCCTGCAGGAAAACGCCGAAAACACTGACACTTCCAATTCCCGGGATGCAGGAATGGACGAAGAAAAGGTGCTCGGAAAGGAGTTTCTTGAGTTAATTAAGCAGCTGAAAAAGGGCTCACAGATTCCCGTCAACTCGCTTTCAATTAAGGAAGCAGAGACAAAACCGCCCTCACGCTACAATTCCGGTTCGCTTATCCTTGCAATGGAAAATGCGGGCAAGCTGATTGAAGATGAAGACCTGCGTGCGCAGATTAAGGGAAGCGGCATCGGTACCAGCGCCACACGTGCGGAAATACTGAACAAACTTGTGAAAATCAATTATCTCAACCTGAATTCCAAAACACAGATTATCACCCCTACGCTTCAGGGCGAGATGGTTTATGACATCGTTGATGCATCAATCAGATCGCTCTTGAATCCTGAACTTACCGCAAGCTGGGAGAAGGGCCTGACTTACGTTGTGGAAGGAAAGGTTACTGCTGATGAATACATGCAGAAATTGTCTTCCTTTGTAACCAAAATGACGAACGGTGTCAAGGGACTTTCAAACCAGAATACTCTTTACGGCAAGTTTAACGAGGCGGCAAAATACTACAAATAATGAACTGCATGCTGTGATATGTTAGCTTTTCCAAGTACTGAACCCATTCAAGCACAAAAAATTAGGTAAATTTAGCTAAAAACAAGTGAAATATAAACTTTATTTAACTTGACCAAAACCAAATCAGGTTGTACAATGCAATTTGTCGAAAGCAATATAAAATCCGTTTATGGGGGTAAACTCTATGGAAAATGCGCAATTGAATGCAATGGCAAAAGAAGCGGGGGTACATCTTAATAACAAACTTCTCCCTTTCTGGAAGGCCTTGAAGGATGAAGAATTTGGCGGATTTTACGGTTATATGGATTATGACCTTAACCTTGATAAAAAGGCCGTTAAGGGCTGTATCCTGAACAGCAGGATTCTCTGGTTCTTTTCAAATGCTGCCATGGTTCTTAAGGATGATTCTCTTATTCCTTATGCGGATCATGCTTATGAATTCATGACAAAGTATTGCCTGGACCGTGAAAACGGCGGAATTTACTGGTCCATGAACTATGACGGTACTGTGGCTGATTCGACCAAACACACATATAATCAGGCATTCGCAATATATGCGCTCTCATCGTATTATGACCTTACAAAAAAGCGTGAGGCACTTGATGAAGCTTTTGCGCTCCGGCGTGTAATAGAAGAGAAATGCACGGACGAATACGGTTATCTTGAGGCCTTTGACAGGGAATTCAAACCCGCGGAAAATGACAAGCTTTCGGAAAACGGTGTAATGGCTGACAAAACCATGAATACACTGCTTCATGTGCTCGAAGCCTACACAGAGCTTTACCGCGTTTCGGGTGATGCCCGTCAAAAGGATTATCTTGAAAGAATTCTTTCCATCTGGGGAGAAAAGATTTACAATCCTGAACTCAGACGTCAGGAGGTTTTCTTTGATACTTACTGGAACAGCATCATTGACCTTCATTCCTACGGTCATGACATTGAAACGGCATGGCTTGTTGACCGTGCGCTTGAAATTCTTGCGGATGAGGACCTTTCCGAAAAACTTGCACCCTGCACGGATGCTCTTGCAGCCCGAATTTACGAGCGTGCTTACGTAAATCATTCAATTCTTAATGAATGTGAGCGCGGCAAAGATGACAAAAAACGTGTCTGGTGGGTTCAGGCAGAGGGCGTTGTATCGTTCCTGAATTCCTACATGAAAGACAACTCAAGAACGGATTATCTTAAAGCTTCAACAGATATGTTCCGCTATGTTATGGATTACCAGACCGACAAACGTGAGGGTTCCGAATGGTTTATGTGGACGGATGAAAACGGTCTTCCGATTAAGGATGCCCCCATCGTTGAGCCATGGAAATGCCCGTATCACAACGGACGTATGTGCTTCGAAATTATTAAAAGATATGAGCGCTTGAAATCAGAAAACTGACCGGTTGCACATTGTTTAAGATAACAAACGGGAATCACCGGTAATTCATTTACCGTCGCAGACACAAAAAATGAAATAAGTGAGGAGCCAGACCATGAACGCGATTTATGAGAAGATTTTTAGTGATTACAAGGCATTGATTAACAAGCCGAATCAGAAGACCGACTTTTATAACGGAATTTACAGCCGTTATGAAAATCCTGTTCTTACAAGAGACCATATTCCGCCTTTCTGGAAATATGATTTTGATGAGACGGCAAATCCTTACTGCATGGAGCGCCTTGGCGTGAACGGAACGTTCAACTCCGGTGCCATCAAGTTTGACGGGAAATATTGCCTTGTTGCACGTGTTGAGGGTAATGACCGCAAATCTTTCTTTGGCGTTGCACGCAGCAATTGTCCTACAGAAGGGTTTGTTTTTGACGAATACCCGATTCTTCTTCCGGACACCTGCCCTGAGGAAACAAATGTATACGATATGCGCCTTACAGCTCATGAGGACGGCTGGATTTACGGTGTTTTCTGTTCCGAAAGTAAGGATAAAACAAACCCGGACCTTTCTGCAGCCGTAGCTGCAGCCGGCATAGTTCGTACAAAGGACCTTATTCACTGGGACCGTCTTCCAAATCTTGTTACGCTTCAGTCGCCCCAGCAGCGTAATGTCTGCCTGCATCCTGAATTTATTAACGGAAAATATGCTTTCTATACACGTCCAATGGACGATTTCATCGATACAGGCTCAGGCGGCGGAATCGGCTTTGGTCTTTGCGATGATATCACCCATGCCGTTGTTGATGAAGAAATCATTACAAGCAGGCGTAAATATCACACAATTACGGAGTCCAAGAACGGTGCCGGCGCAACGCCCATTAAAACAGACCGCGGCTGGATTCACATCGCACACGGTGTACGTAACACGGCAGCCGGCCTGCGCTATGTAATTTATGCCTTTGCAACGGCACTTGATGACCCGTCAAAGGTTATTGCAGAGCCTTCGGGCTATTTGATTGCACCGCTCGGAAAAGAGCGTGTGGGCGATGTTTCAAACGTTTGCTTCGTAAACGGTGCGATTGCGGATGACGACGGTAAGGTTTATATTTATTATGCTTCCTCGGACACAAGGCTTCATGTTGCCGAAACAGACATTGACCGCCTTACGGATTATGTTTTCAATACGCCTGAGGACCCGCTCCGCTCCGTAAAATGTGTGGAGCAGCGCTGCGAACTTATAAGGAAAAACCTTGAACTGATGGGTAATAAGTGATTTTAAGGTCGATGATTAATAAGAGATTTTATCGGGAATAAATTAAGCCGATGGGGTAATAAAATGGAATTATCAGAAGATGTTCTCAAAAACAGTATAGTGCGCAAGGGCAACAATTACCGCCTGAAGCAGCTTTTCAAGAGGGCTGAGGCGGGAGAAAAACTGACTGTTGGGTTCCTTGGCGGCTCCATTACACAGGGCTCGCTTTCGACAAAGCCTGAGCTTTGCTATGCATACCGCACCTTTGAGTGGTTTGTGAAAACCTTCCCGAAGGCTGATTTTGGGTATGTCAATGCCGGAATCGGCGGGACATCGTCGCAATTTGGTGTATCGCGCGCAGAGCGTGACCTGCTTTCCGAAAAGCCCGATTTTGTCTGTGTTGAATTTAGTGTAAATGATGAAAACAATTCATTTTACATGGAAACATATGAGGGACTTATCAGGAAAATCTGGAACAGTGAAACTGAGCCTGCGATTGTGATTCTTCATAACGTTCAGTATGACACCGGCATCAGTGCCGAGCAGGTCCATGCGACCGTAGGGGAATATTACGACATCCCTGCCGCAAGCGTTAAACGCGGCGAATATAGGGAAATCCTTGCGGGCCGTATGGAGCGCAGTCTTGTCACACCTGATATGCTTCATCCGAATGACCTTGGACATGAGATGCTTGCTGCGCAGCTTTGCTGTCTGCTTGATTCGGTTCGTGCGGATGCCCTTACCGACATTCCTTTTGAATTCCCCGTAAAGCCCCTTACAGCGAACCGTTTTGAAAATGCGGGCAGAATACTGAATGAAAGTGATGTTGCTGTTTTGGACGGCTTCAAACCGGATTTGTCTCCCAAGACTCATTTCTGGGATAATTTCAAAAATGGCTGGACTGCAACTGAAAAAGGCGCAAAAATAAGTTTTGAGCTTGATTGCAGCGTGCTTGCCGTGCAATACAGGAAAACCGTTGATAAGCCTGCCCCCGTTGCTACAGCTGTGCTTGACGGGGATTTGTCCTCAGGTGTTATTCTTGATGCTGATTTTAAGGAGACCTGGGGTGACTGTCTGTACTGTGAAACCGTACTTGATTCATCGGAAAAGAAGCATCATACGCTTGAAATTACATTGACCGATACGCATGAAAACGATGCCAAGCCGTTTTATCTGCTGTCGATTCTGTATGCGTAAGCAATTATATAACAAATAAAGGTGAAATGTTTTATGTGTCTTAAATCTATAAAAAAGCAACCTGAAATTCTTTTTCTTAAGCCTGTTTTCAAATCAATGATCTGGGGCGGTCACCGTCTTGCCGAAGATTTCGGATATGTGATTCCGTCAGAAACAACAGGTGAATGCTGGGCTGTCAGCGCGCATGAGCATGGTGACTGTACCGTTGCCGACGGAAAATATAAGGGCCGCAAGCTGTCAGAGCTCTGGAAAGAAGAGCCCGGCCTTTTCGGTGGAAATACCGAAGGAAAGTTCCCGCTTCTTATAAAGATTATTGATGCGAAGCAGGATCTTAGCATTCAGGTTCATCCTGATGATGAATATGCCGCAAAGAACGAAAACGGTTCCTTTGGAAAGACGGAGTGCTGGTATGTGCTTGATGCTGTGCCTGGAGCTACCATCGTTATCGGACATAATGCTGCTTCAAAAGAAGATATGTGCAACATGATAGATGAAAAACGCTGGGGCGATTTTATTCGTGAAATCCCTGTTAAGAAGGGTGATTTCTTCCAGATCGATCCCGGTACGCTGCACGCTATCAAGGGTGGCACACTGATTCTTGAAACTCAGCAGAACAGCGACATTACTTACCGTGTTTATGATTATGACCGACTTAGCAACGGCAAACCGCGTGAACTTCATCTGGAAAAGAGCAAGGCTGTTATCACCTGCCCGTTTACCGGTACATCGCAGGATTCCGGTAAACCTTCTGTACTGAAATTTGCGGGAAAAGGCCGCCTTTGCCGCCTTGTTGACAGCAAATACTATTCGGTTTATAATCTTTTGGTAAACGGAAACGCAACCGTATCAGGAAAATGGCCGTTTCTTATTGCAAGTATTGTGGACGGAGAGGGTATGCTGAACGGAAGAAAGGTGCTTAAAGGTGACCATTTCATTGTTCCTGCCGGCCTTTCGAAAATATCCCTGAGCGGCAACATGCAGCTCATTATTTCCCACATCTGAAACGGGTATTAAATGTTTCCAATATCTGATATGAAAGCAGCCCTGCTTCATGTCCGAAACGGAGAAAATAATGTCAAACTTAACGGAAAAGGCAATTAAAGAAGCTTTTCTTACTCTGCTTGATAAGAAACCGATTGCTCGGATTTCGGTGAAGGATATAGTGGAGGAATGCGGTATAAACCGCAATTCTTTCTATTATCATTATTCCGACATTAATGAGCTTGTTTCGGAAATCATCAGGGAGGAAATAGATAACGCCATAGGCGGTCACAAGGTGGTGAACTCGCTTGAGGCCAGCTTCGAGGTTGCCCTTTCTTTTATTTTGGACCATAAGAAACCTATGTATCACATCTTCAATTCTCTCAGCCGGGATTCTTTTGAAAAGGCACTGCTTGCTGTCTGCGAATACGGAATCGGCGCTTACTTAAAGGACTACAAGGGTTTTGGTGACCTTTCGGAGACAGACCGTCGTATGATTATAAATCTTTATAAGTATGAGACTTTCGGTGCCATTATTGACTGGCTGAACGGCGGCATGAAGAATGATACACTTGAGATTGTCAAACGTTTGCGTGAGGTAAATGAAGGGTATCTGGACACTGTTATTGCGAAATGCAAGGAAAAATAATTCAGTGTTTTATTTCAATAAGTTTTCTGCAGTTTGCTTATTATATTTTAATAAGCTTTCTGCAGATTTTTTTTGTGCATTTTCCCGGATTTGCCTAAATTTATGACATGTATGTATTTCTGACTGTTTTTTTTCCGGGGTGGTTATGTAACAATTGGTATCATCAGGAGGCGATGTTATGAAAAATCGTTCTGTTGCGCCTATGCGCGTTGCGAAAATCGGATATGTTACCATGTCGGTTATTCTTTGCGCAATCGGCGTTTTATTTATTGTTCTGCCCGAGCAGAGTGTTGAAGTTCTGGGAATGATCTGCGGAATTTCAATGATAGTTTTCGGACTTATAAAAATTGTAGGTTATTTATCAAAAGACCTTTTCCGCCTGGCATTTCAGTATGACCTTGAATTTGGAATCATTCTGATTGTAATCGGCGTGATTATGCTTCTTCATCCGGAAAGCCTTGTGAACTTTATCAGCATTTCACTCGGCATTCTGATTCTGGCTGACGGCCTTTTCAAAATCAGAATAGCAAGAGATTCAAAAGCTTTTGGAATTCGTCAGTGGTGGTTAATTATGATTCTTGCGATTGTTTCATGTGCCTGCGGCTTTTTCCTGCTTGTAAGACCGTCCGATGCTGCTATTTTCCTGTCAGCAGTTATAGGCGCTGCATTGCTTTGCGAAGGCGTTCTGAATCTTGATGTTGCTCTTAGCACCGTGAAAATCGTTAAAAATCAGAAACCGGATTTTATTGATGTGGATTATTTTGAAGAAATAAACTGAGGGGGAAGATGTTGTGAAAACATTTTTGCTTATCCTGATGTGGGCAGCAATCGGAATTGCAGGATTTCTGCTTTTTGTGATTCTGCTTGACTGCATCAGTGTTCTGTTTGTTAATCCAAAACGTGAATATGATAAAGAGAGCGGTTATTTTCGTTTTCTTCTGAATCTGTCTACGGCACTTGCAATGATTATTCTCCGAGTGAGGATACATGTAACGGGCCTCGAAAATGTTCCGGAAGATGGAAGATTTCTGCTTGTAAGCAACCATCGTTCGAAATTTGACCCAATTGTTACATGGCGGGTTCTGCGGAAAAAGCAGCTTGCATTTGTTTCGAAGAAAGAGAATTTCAGCATCCCCGTGTTTGGAAGAATGATCAGAAAATGCTGTTTCATGTCGATTGACCGCGAAAATCCCAGAAATGCCATGGTTACGGTAAATAACGCAGCTGAGCTTATAAAAAAAGATGGAAACTCCGTTGCAATTTATCCGGAAGGAACCAGAAACCGTGCTTCGGAGCTTCTTCCTTTCCACAACTGCATTTTTAAGGTTGCCAAAATTCCTGAGGTTCCGATTGTTGTTATGACTGTCAGAAATACAGAAAATATCCAGCATAACTTTCCTTTTGCGCACAGCGATGTTTACCTCGATTTTATAGAGACGATTCCCACTGATTTTGTGAGGGAAAATAACACAGCCGTTTTAGGCGAACGCGTGCGTAAGGACATGGATAAAAAATTGCGTGAATACGCCCATGAAGAGGAGAAGAACGATGAGCAAATATGTTATACTGCATAACCCTGCAGCCGGGAACGGAACTTGCGCTGAGACTGCAAAAAAACTGGCGTCCCTGCTTGATGACACTGCTGAACTTGTTGATATCCGTACCATCAAAGATTATAAGCCTTTCTTTGAAGAAAATAAGGATAACAGAATTATTATCTGTGGCGGAGACGGTACTCTGAATCATTTTATTAATGATACTGACGGAATTGAGCTTCCGGCAGAAGTTCTGTTTTATGCTTCGGGCTCAGGAAATGACTTTCTTCACGATATAGGCGGTCAGGAAGAGGGCAAACCGATTGATATTGCCAAGTATCTGAAGGACCTTCCGAAGGTTGTTGTTAAGGGAAAAACCTACAGATTCCTTAACGGCATCGGATACGGTATTGACGGCTACTGCTGTGAGGTTGGCGATAAGCTTCGCGAGACTACCGACAAGCCTATTAACTACGCCGGTATTGCAATTAAAGGCCTTCTTTTCCATTTCAAACCTGCTGATGCCAAGGTTAACGTTGACGGTATAACACGTGAGTTCAAAAAGGTTTGGCTTGCGCCTACCATGAACGGCCGTTTTTACGGTGGCGGCATGATGCCTACCCCCGATCAGCAGCGTCTTGGAACAGATCGAAAACTTTCGATCCTTGTTTGGCATGGCTCGGGTAAGCTTCTTACTCTTTGCAATTTCCCTTCAATTTTCAAGGGCGAGCACTTAAAGAAATCCAATATGTGTGAAGTATTTATCGGAAAACGTATTTCCGTTGAGTTTACAAAGCCCTGTGCGCTTCAGATTGATGGCGAAACAATTCTTGATGTTTCCTCATATGAAGCATTTCTTGATTAATTTGATATTCTTAGCCAAACCTCCGTGGACATCACTTTCACCCCGTTTGTGATGTGGTGAGGCTTTGATTTCTCAAAAAGCAGCTTCGGCTGCTTTTTTGAGTTTGCGGGAAGGGGAGGAGTATTCATACTTGATATGAGATGGGTATACTGATATAATATTTCTGTTTCAGAATTCATTAGAAAACTGTACGAAATTTAACGAAGGGATGGCCTGACAAATTGTCATGCCGATTGTATTATGAAAAATCGTACCGGAATTTGTTTGTTGATTTGTCTGATTTTTGCGTCATTATTCCTGATTGCCTGTGAAAAAGGGAATGGCTCGGTTATTTCCCCTACAGCAGAGCCTACAGGTTCACCCACGCCAACATCGTCACCTACACCCACACCTGTGACTTTAATTCAGATAACGCCGGAAAACAGCACAATTACATCGAATTATCTTGAAGATAAGGACAAGACCGTATTTACAATTGCTCTGAAAGATGACATTCTGTTTTCAGACGGAAAACGTCTTGAGGCAGATAATCTGCTCTGTACCATTGAATACGAGGTCTGGACAAGTGCTTACAAGACTCAGCGTGAAAAGATTCATGATGTGCCTTTTTACGGAAAACAGGCATTTCTGGCATTTATGGATTTGAAATATTATAATTCCATGTGCAGCGACATTGATATGGTGATAGATAACGGTGAGCATGTGTTTGACAACTATGACATGATTCATGCAATAGAAGGAAAAACAGGCCTTTTCATGGATAAACTCGAAGAGGCCTGGGTAGAAAGTGCAAAACGTATAGTTGAAGTTTGTAAAACAAATTATGCAGAATATGCAGACAAGGGCTATATGGGTTCCTATACATCGAAAGAACTCGAAAAAGAAGGAGCTGCAATTGCCTTTGGAATGACAATGTGGGGTTTCGGATATTTTGAGAAGGACAGTACAATTTTCCGTACAACCCGCGAAAAGGCATTTGATTTGGCAAAAGGCGAATATCCGACCTATGAGGATTTTGTTGATGAAGTCAAATATCTTTACTACGATGATGTCCGTGCATACGATGCCGAAGAAATGACAGATGAGGTTGATTTCTCAGTTGTCGATTACGCAAAGCAGACATTCTGTCTTGAAGTTGGCTCGAGTGAGTCCGATTCACCCAAGTCACTTGCCGCAATTCATAAGGTTGATGATCTGACACTTGAGGTTGTGGTAGACGGAAAATGTGATTTTGAACCGTATGAAGTATTCGGATTAACGGTTAATGAAGGTCTTATGTGGGCAATCAAGCCTGAACAGGATGTTAATTACTGATTACGTTTTCGAGTATTCTTACTGATGCCATTGCATCAGAAGCGTAATAGTCTGCCCCGATGTTTTTTGCTATATCTTCTGTAAGAACGGCTCCGCCTACAAAAACAGGGGTTTTGATTCCGGATTTTCGAAGAGCTGTAATGCTTCGTTCCATATTTACAACAGTTGTTGTCATTAAGGCACTTAAACCAATTGCTTTTGGTTTGAGTGCTTTTACTTTTTCTACAAGTGTTGCTACCGGAACATCTTTTCCAAGGTCAATTACTTCATAGCCATAGCTTTCCAGAACAACCTTGACGATGTTTTTGCCAATATCGTGAATATCACCTTCAACTGTAGCGATTACGACCGGGCCTTTCTTGGCTGAAGTTGTGTTAAATCTTTTTTTAACCTCAGCAAAAGCTGCTTTGGCTGCTTCAGAGGCCTGAATGAGCTGAGGAAGGAAGATGCGTCCCGATTCGTAAGAGGTTCCTACATTTGCAAGGGCAGGAATGATTACATCGTTTACAAGATCAAGCGGAGCAACAGTTTCAAGAAGGCTGTTTGTCTTGTCGGCGGTTTCATTTATCAGACCTTTTGCAATGTAATATTCGAGAGAATCATTTTGAACCGGGTTTTCGGTGGAACCGGTCCGAACGGAAGCAACCTGCTGCAAAGCAGCATCGTTGCTGTGCTTTTCAATATAAGCAGAGGAACTTAAATCAAGATTTAACAGCACTCTGTATGCATCAACGGCACCCATGATTTCACTGTCGAGCGGGTTGATGATTGGAAGAGTGAGGCCTGAAAGAAGAGCCATTGTCAAAAATGACTTGTTGAGGAGCTGCCTGTTTGGAAGGCCGAAAGAAACATTTGAAACGCCGAGAGCTGTATTAAATCCCTTTTCGGACATGATTGAAACAGCCTTTAAGGTCTCAGCAACTTCAGCCTGCTGGGCGGAAGCTGTGAGGGTAAGGCAGTCAATAACAAGATCTTTCTTTTCAACTCCGTATTTTTTTGCGTTGCGGATTATTTTTTCGGCAATTTTGACACGCGACTCGGCTTTTGCGGGAATATCGTGTTCAAGGGTCAGACCAATCAGGACACCGCCGTATTTTTGTACGATGGGAAGTATTGCGTTCAGGGATTCATCCTTGCCGTTTACTGAGTTGACCAGAGGCTTTCCGTTATAAATTCTGCAAGCTGCTTCAATTGCTTCCGGCGATGATGAATCAATCTGAAGTGGGAGAGAGGTTGCTGCCTGAAGCATGGGAATGACTT
>JAZQNE010000023.1:0-10049 GCA_045627185.1 Lachnospiraceae bacterium | reverse complement strand
CCCAGAAAGGCAAAAACCTCACCCTCATTAATTGTTAACGATAAATTGTCAACAGCCGTAAGTGAACCAAATTCCTTTCGAAGATTCTTAATTTCTATACCGTAACCCATTTTATGCTCTCCTTTCGAGAAGTCTGGCATTAATTTCATCGATATCCTTCCTGCATTGTTTATACTGTACCCACCAACAGATGCCGTAGGTTACAACAATGCTTCCGACAGTCGAAAGCATCCCTGCCAGATACCTGTAAAACTGCCATACAAAGCATGCAACCGGGATCCATGCAGACAACATTATCGCAAGGTAGATTATGCTCTGCACCACAATCCCTATCTTTCTTGTTTCAAAAATCACCGTTCCCGCAGATGTAACAGCACTCATCAGCCCAATCAGAAGCAGCTGGACCACAAAGGCGTCCGTTTCACTGTCGAAACGGGCAACAAACTCAGGCAGCATCTGGAATTTTCCCGTTGCAAGCCTCAAAATCAAATATATAACCATGGTGATTGCTATCGAATAACAAAAACCGTTCAAAAATCTAATCACAATTTTCTTAAACATATTTCAGCCTCTCAACTTTCTTGTTTAGGATGCGCATCACTGCAGCATTACGAAATCAGGCATGCTTTGAAGCGCCTGCGCTCAGCCCAGAATCTCCTTGATTTTTGTCACATACCGTCTGGAAACGTAGGTTTCATCGCCATTTTTCAGATAAACTCTGATTGTTCCGGTATACCCCATGTCCAGCTTGTCAATCTGCGATATATTCACTATCTCAGAGTTTGAAATCCGCACAAATCCTTTATCGCAGAAGAGCTCTTCAAGCCGGTAAAGCCTGTCGCGCACTTCATATGTTTCACAAGCTGTCCTTGCAAATACCTTCTTGTTTTCGGAATATAACCTCACTATCTCAAACGATGACAGCGTTTTTGCTTCCTGATTTTTATACGCAGAGATTTGCGTACACAGCAGTTTTTCCAGCGCATCGCGGACATCGCAGATTTCTTCGGTTTTTTTATCACTGCAGATATGTATTTCCGGCTCTTTGTATTTTTCATGTATTACAAACAAAAGCTTCATGTGATTTCTCCGTTTCTGTATGTCTAAAGTATATTCCAAACGCCGGGTTACTTCAAGCAATCTGCGACAGATGGTTGTTTCCCGGCGACGAATGGTTGCTTCCGGTTCCAGGGTCATTTAATAAAATTGTCGTTTACGGCGAAAATATTAAACAGAGATTGCTGCCTGATGATGTGTACAAAAAAGTTTTTACCGGATGCCGAAGGTATGTTTATCTGACATCAAGGATATTGATTCTGTTTTTCTTCAGATAATGACCATAAACGATTCCCGATACAACGCTGTCAAACAGGTTTCCGCATCCGAACATTACTGCAATTCCAAGCAGTGTCGGTGTCCAGACTCCTGTAAGGTACAACACAAAAAAAGCGCCATAATAAACGGAATTCGTTACAACTGACTCCAAAAGCATATATTTGGTTTTTCCTCTGCCGTAAAAGGTCATATCAAACACGTTCTGAACCGCATAAAGGATATAAAACCCAAACAGAACCATCACAAGGTCAAACAGTTTGTCGACGTCACCGTAGTTTAAGATATATTTCATAAAAGGCTTATAAACCGGAATAAAAACCGCCCACAAAACACAGGTCAGGCCTGTTATTGCAAAATATGCAAGGCTGTTATTTCCGACTGCTTTTTCATCCGTCGAAACCTCCTGTTTAATCAGTTCCCCAAGTTGTGTTATGGGAAGAAGCATCCATCCCCAGATGAAATTGTTGGCCACCCAGTACGTCCCCTGTTCGCCTACCATGTTCACCATTCTCGACACCATAAGCATGTAAGCAACATTTCTCACAAGTGATTCAAGGCCTGAGATTGCGCCTGTTTTTGCAAAGTCTTTTGCCCAGGCAAACGAAAGGCCTGTCCGGGCAAACATGTTGCAGCCCTGCTTTGCAAGAAGGCAGAGAGCCGTCATGAACAAGAACAGATTGACTATTATATTGGAAATGCCTATTCCGTTAACCCCAAGTTTTAGTGAACAGGGAAGTGCAGAAACCAGGAACGTATCGAAAATCAGGCAAAGCACCAGTTTCACTCCCGTAAGGATATAAACCGGTTTGTTTTTTCCAAGCGCAACAAGCGCTACAGTTGCAAACGAATACAGAATTCCAAAAATGTTTGCCACCGATTCAATCCTGATATATGTTGCCGATTCGCTGATTATTTCCGGCGATGCAGCCATAAGCCCCAGCAGTGTTTCAGCAAACACCATAATTCCCGCAGAAAACACGGCATAAATTACAAATGAAATGAGAAGCCCCGACCGGACCCTGTTGGCAAATTCTTTTTTGTTTCCGGCAACATTACCCACAAAGAAAAACAATGGAAGGATAATAGCTTCATTCACTATTTCATACAGCAGATTAACCCAGGAAAGCTGGCCCGCAATAGAATATGACCATTCTCCGGGAAGATTTCCAAGAAAAAATGTCCTGACAGTTGTATAAACAGCAGGACAAAGACCCATAACCAGCAAAGCTGCAAAGAGCCTCCAATTGATATGTTGTAATGATGCAATAACCTTTTTCATTTACATTCCTCGTTTTCGGGCGAACAATGAATTACAGCAGCTCCCCCAGCACATCCTTAAGAAGCTTTGCATAATGCCCATAGAAAATGATATGGTGGTTTCCGCAGGGCTTTTTCAGAATTTGGCTGACATCCTCTTCAAGTTCCACAAGAATCTGGGTCCTGCACAAGTCCTTTTTATCAAGGTTTTTAAGGATTTTACCGTCGCTCACAAAGAAATTCCTAAGGTCCGAGGAAATGCGCAGAACCGTCACATCCTCTTCCTTCAGATAAGCCTTAACCGCAATGCCCGTACCCGATTCAAAGTGGGTATCAAGCTCATAACGTTCTGCCATGGAAAGCGGCAGCGTACAGTGAGCAAACACAATTGTATTGTCCTTCACGCTGATTTCCGAAGGATTCGCCTGAAAGCACCCCTTCCCCGTAAGAAGAGTGGCGATGTGCATGGACAGCATTGCGGCCGTATCACCCTCACAGGTCGAAGTAATACCTTCATCGTTCAGAAGCGCAAGTCCCACGCAGCCTGTTGTTTCAAGCGGCTTCAGAAGATCAAAGCAACGCACGGTGAAACCGTTCAGAGCATATTTCCGCGCAATACTCTTAAAGGCTCTGTAGGTCCTCAGGGCCTTTATTTTTTCATCGTTTGAAAACTCTTTTGGAAGCCCTGTGGTATCAACAAGGCTGACCTTGTCAAACTCTTGTTTTACCTCGGAAAGAGGAATTTCTTCAAAGGAAACGCCAAGCCTTTTATTTGCGTCAGCATATGAAAGCTGCGATGCAATCAGCCAGTCGGATGGTTTTCCGATTACACCGAACTTAACCTTTTGGAGTTCTTTTTTCAGTTTTTCAACAGTTGCCAGCGTTCTGATGCGCTCAGCAATATAGTCGATATCGCCGTGAATCACCTCACCTTTTTTGCCGTTCAGGTTGCACCAGGTCATGATTTCAAGCGATGCCGCAAGCGAATTATTGGAGCCGTTTGTAAGCAAAAAATAAGGCTCTCTGAGTACGCTCAGATTCTCAAGAAAATAGCCTTCACTGCCACCGGACTGAATATAAATCAGCTTCAGGTCGCAATCGTAATCAGAAAGTTCAGCCACAACCAGTTTTTCATCCGCAGCTGCTTCAATGTCCCTGATAAACCGCCCGTCAATACGGTTAAGACTGTTATTGTTCAAATTTGATTTGAATCCGGATAGTTTAATGTTCATTATGATTTTCTCCCAAACTTTCCGCACACGCGGTTTATCCATTTCCCGTTAACCGGCAGAAAGAATCCCGCAACGGGACCCACCAGAAATGCGCAGATTGCCGTTCCTATGCCTATTGTACCGCCAAGCGCAAAACCTATGCCGGCAAAAAACACATCAACGATGATTCTCACAATACTGAACTTCTTATGAAGCTTGTCGCTTATAACCACACTGACCAGATCATTCGGCCCGGTTCCTGCCTCAGACTTAATTACAATTGTCATTCCGAATGCCAGAATGCAGCATCCGAGGGCATTTATCAGCACACGGCTCCACATGGCGGTAATCAGTTCAAACAGCGGGGTCAGAATCCAATTGAAGAAATCAATAATCGGTCCTCCGCAAACCATGCACAGAACCGTGCCAATCTTCACATAGCTCCTGTCCACAATCAGCAGCACCACAATGATTATCAGACTGATAACGATGTGCACTCTTCCGTGCGTAAGCCATTCTCCGGTCCACGCCTTCCCAATGCTTCTGAATATGCCCTGAACGAATACATTGAACGGGTCTGCGCCCATATCCGCCTGCAGGAACAATGTAACACCAAGATGCGCTATGATGAGTCCAATTAACAATATTACAACACGAACCGTCTTTTCCTTTGTAATTTTCATTTTACACCCCCGTCAGGCATTGAAGCGCATATGCCCGTCTTTCGCGGTTGTTCTTCCACATCTTTTTTCACAGGCAGTTGCATCAGCTCCGCATAGTCCGCAATGCCCCTCAATGTTTTTTTATTCTCTTGAAAACAATCCAGGCTAATGCCAGTTTTATCAAATCAGGAATTACATACGGAAGAACACATATCGAAATAACCATAACAACGGAGTATGATGTGCCATGCATTCCGTAAACAACCTTAAACCATACAGTCCCGGTTAAATAGCATAACAGCAATCCACCCGCCAACACCGGCAGCCGTAGTTTGCCGCTTTTACGAATCAAAGGTTCAAACAACAAATAGAATGCTGCCATAAAAATAAAGCCTATAATATATCCTCCTGTTGGACCCACTATATGAGCTATTCCTCCACGGAATCCCGAAAAAACAGGCAGTCCCACACATCCCATAAAAACGTATAAAACTATGGTAGCAAGCCCATATCTGCCGCCTAATAAAAGCAGGGTACAAAACACAGCAAATGTTTGCAATGTAAACGGAACTGCAACGGGAATCGTCAACCATGAGCATATGGTTATCACGCACACCATTAATGCAATTCTTGTCATTTCCTTTATCTTCATTCTTCTAATAATCTTTACAATAAAAATTCAGCCTCGCAAGCATTACCATTTTATCAGTTGCTTCCCATCTTTTTCCATTCATATGTCCAGGTGGTATCGCAGCCGCTTCCGACAAGCTTCAGTTCAAACGTCGAGCCTTCGCCACCGGCACCGCGTATGCCGTAAACCGTAACATCAAAACTCTTATCAGAGCCTTCATGTGTTCCGACAACGAAGGTTCCTTTACCGTCTTTTGTTTCAAGCTTGCCGTAGCCGTCTGTGATCCAGGTAGTGTTGCTGAAATATAATTCAGTCTCGCCGTCGGCATTTATGGACAGGTGCATGGAGTATTCTTTGTCCGCATAGATAACGCTCGGAGGGTTCTCACAGTTAACCGTAAAGGTTGCCTTGTCAATTTTACCATCCAAATTTTTACATTGCATATATATAACGCGGGATGTCTCGGACACATCGTAGGTTTCGATTTTATCGCCTTCACTGATATTCTCCGGTTTTCTTGTTACCTCAGATTTCACAAGATACCAGGCATATCTGCCTTTAGCCTCAGTTTTAGGAACAATTCCCTCTTTCTCAAGCCACTTGTAAAAATCGTTTCTGTTCTTTGTACCGCAGATCGTCCACTTGAAATGAACAAGGTCTATAAATTCCGAATCGGTCTTGTCGCTGTAAGCACCTTTTTGCAGTTTACCTTCCTTAGTAAACATTTTCTTCAGCATTTCACGGGACTGATACAAGGATTTAAGCCTGTCTGCCGCAGTCCAGTTTTCAGAGTAGTAGTGACTGTTCAAGAGTCCGTCCTCGTCCCACTGTTTGGCAAGTTTCTTTAGTTCCTTTTCTTTTTCGGTGATCAGCTTTTCATTTTTTGCACGTGTTTCAAAGCTTTCGCGCAGCGCGTCTTCACTTATGCCTTTGCTCTGATAACGCGCCCAGGCGCCTCGAATGGTGGAATAGATTTCATTCCAGTCATCATCGGAGATTGAACCGTCAGCATTCATATTGCTTTTCGCATATTGATAACGGTAAACTTCATCCATCGTATTCGCTGCCCATACATCAAAGGTTTTATCCACGAGGTCGGCGAATTTTGATACGGCGTCGATTTCCGGGAATATTTTCTTCTGGATTTCCTTGGACATTTCCACGGCGCCTTCGGCCCAGTTATCTGCATTTGAATATGCACAGACCACATCTACAAGGTCCCCGGCTCCTTCAATCTTGGCTTTTTCAAACAGCGCGTCGGCAATTAAGGAAGCGGACTTTTGTTTGAGCTTTGTCTGATCTCCGTCCAGAGCTGCCTGAAGAATTTCACCTTTTGTATCTGCGGAAAGCACATACTCAAGAACATTCCCGCCGTAGGTCCCGCTGTCAAGGCCGTATTCCTCTAAAACGCCGTCTATAAGGCCTCCGAGTGTTTCTTCCACGTTACCGTCTGCCACACCTTGTGTAACAATATTTACGGCAGCGCGCTTTGACCACTCGCTAATCAAAACATCCTTTTCCACCTTTGCAACAGCAAATTTTGAATGATGAAGCGTTTCAAACTCCACACGCCCCTTCGCCAGCGCATCGGGATTTGGGAGATAATAGTATGTGTAACTATCACCGATATAAACCCCCATCAGTGAATTGTAATCATCCTGCGGGTAATCGGCCGGAATTTCAATACTTACGGTATCAAAGTCAGCAAGATAGCCATCATCCTTGAAGGTTACCGCCTTGCCGACGATGGTGTAATCTTTGTCTGCTTTTTTACCGCCGTTATCGGCGCATCCGCAAATACCAAGCATAATTGTCAGGGTTAATAACAGGCAAATTGCTTTTTTCATAAAGTTTTTTCTCCAATCTCAAAGCAAATAATTTTGTTTCATAATGTAAAATCGATTTTTAAGTTTCATAAATATATAAGAGCTTAAATCCATTAATCCAGCGTGAAATCCGCAGCCAGCCAAGTCTGTATATCTCTACTATTGTCTAACATTCCAAATTCATCTTTCACATTATCTATCCATGCAATTCCAAAAATATATTTATCTTCAGTGGTGTAATTAAATATTTTATACGACATTCCATTCTCAAGATAATTTGCATCATAATCATATTTATCTGACCATCTTTGACCATCCGGCAAATATCCTGCTTCGCACTGTACGCATATTGATATTTTTTCGCCTTTATCATTATAAAACGATTGGCATTCGATATCCTCTCCGCTTTCCGAATCGTTCTCATTGTATTTCATATCCTGAATAACACATTTTATCTCATGTTCTTTTCCATCCGGGATGAAATTAACGGTTAATCGATAACAACCGAGAACGTCTGAATAATTATTCTTTTTTTCTTTTTCAATTATCGAATAAGCAGCAGGCTTATCATCAAGTAATACTATTACATCTCCAAATGGGGTATGCATATTGTCCTCCTTGTACCACAGAAATGATGTCTTTGTCCGTGCCCCAAAAAACCTTTCGCAGCTTCCTGCCTCCTATTATAGCTCTCTTCCCGCCCAACCTCCACATAAATTTTACGCGAACAATCTTTTTTCAGTTTGCCGGAAGTTGCCTTGTTCCCGAATCCTGCGAATTCTCGCAGAGCGTTTTTCTTTGCCTTAGATATTGTGAAATCAACCGGAAAATGATAGAATTGTTGAGTACAGAAAGCAAAATCGGTATTTCGGGGGTTCCTTTATGAAACATAAAACAGTTTTGACAAAAACATTACTTGTGCTGGCATGTAGTCTTCTTTTGTGTGCATGTGGGGCAAAGGCGACAGATGAGCCCTATTCTGTCCCTACCGGAGCAGCAGAAAACAACACCCCGACACCAACAAATGAAGCACCCAATCCGGATACCGGTGATAACGATGATAACGGCAATACCGGGGATATCGACGATGATGAAAATAACGACAATCCCAATGATAACGGCAATACCGTTCCTGATGACAAAGAAAACGGCAGTGATACTGAAGATTCCGTTAAACCGGCTCTTTCCATATTGATTGACGAAGAAAACAACTGGATAGACATTTCTATTGAAAACGAAAAAATAGATTGGACAGATCCTTTAAGAAGCCCGGAAATCATTATAGAGTTCGGCATTTATGATCCTGTATTGGACATTTTTTCCCTCGGAGGAGAACATACAGCATGTTTTTCCGCCCGACACGAGAAAATCGACTGGCTGACGGGAAATTCAATGGAGAATGGAAATGTCTTCACCCTTCCCGCAAACTCACCCGAATATCATATTCATGTGTGCGAAGGCAGCAAGTATCGATTTTCAGGAATCGTTCCGTTAGACAGCTTTGCATCGGTATGCAATTATTACTGTGTAAGCTTCTACTATTTTGACACATTGGAAGGCGGCGTTCTGGAAGAAGGATATCTTGCGGATGTACTCACAAAACAGGAAGCTCCCGCTGAGGCTTTTGCAAATTCGGCAGACACCTCCCTCTCCATGGAGCTTTGTGCAGACGGCAGCATGATTATAAGAATGCAGGAATCGGCACTTGCTGATGGCCAGACATTGCTTCTTTTGTATTCTTCACAGGATGACTATTATCTGGAAAAGCCTTATCTGGAATTATATATTAACGGACCCAATTACGAGGGACCTTACGAGTACTATGTGCGCGGAAATCTTATAGATAACAACCAGGGGATTTCCATACCCTTTGATAACGCAGAAGGCACCTACCATAAATTCCCCAACACGTCCTTTAACGGTACCTTTTCACTCCTTCTTGACGACGCACGAATTTCAAAGCTTATGACCGATGACGGCATTATCAGAATCGTGTCCCAACCGGACAAGGACACCGCTATGGGGCTGGTTGTAAAGTCAGCCGATGCAAAAGCATCTTCCTACGGTCATCCTACACTTGCCAAGCTTCCGGAAAAGTACAGGAGCGAGGATGACGATGAGTTTTTCGAGCCAACAGGACCTTATTATAAAGTCATGGCAATTGAGTTGCCCCAGATTGTTGCGTGGGAAGACGGTAAATGGGCTTGGTTTAATACGATACACGGTCGATTTTACGGCTACCTGCCCGACACATTCTGCATAACAACTGCAAGGGTGGTTTATCTTGACAGTTATGATGAGTTCGGAAAACTTATAAACAGTGTTGTCAAGGTTGAATATGAAGATAGAAGAGCACGTAATCATGCAATGCTGGGCTTTACTTATATCCCTGAGTTAAATGGTTTCGATACATATGATACATCGGAAGAAAGCTTTGAAAAAGCTCTTGCAAGTACTCTGAATTATAAAAATGCGGAATTTCATCATATGAATACCCGAACTATTTATTACACTTTTCCGAAACACAGTCAGGAAGGTGAAGCACAGGACTATTTTATTACAGTAGCTAACCTTAACTATATTCGTGTATTTCTTTACTCCTATAACTTTTACAACAACGACCTTTGGCAGTATTTCGATGAGTCCGATAAATATTCCGGAATTATCACATATGACATCGATTACAGCAGAGGTCAATATTGTCCGCCCGAAATTAAAGATCCGTCAAGTATAGAAGCAAAGATGTACGGAGAGATGTATATGCCGGATTGATGCGTTTAAGCCCTTATTTCATACTTTCCTGCTTCCATTAAATCGTTTATATCGTCTTTCATCACAACCATCCTTTCCATACATCCGGCTGATAACCGACAGTTGCCAGCCTGCAGTTACGCACAATCGGAGTCCTTAAAAGCTGCCGGTTTGCCAGCTGCTTCTCAAACGGAACGTGCAGAAGCGACGCACAGGCCCAAATTCCGTCGAATTCATCTTCAAAGGCTATTTCATCAAACTTCATCTGCAAAACGTCAAATTGGGCAAACTGTGAAGCCATACGGCACATTTCGGAGGATGCATCAAAGGCAGCCGCAGAAAAGCCATGCTCTTTGAAAGCACGGCTGTCACGGCC
>JAZQNE010000022.1:0-4462 GCA_045627185.1 Lachnospiraceae bacterium | reverse complement strand
CAGAAGGCGAAAAACTGAACTGGCTCAGGGAGGTTTTGGAGTGGCAGCGCGAAATGTCCGACAACAAGGAGTTCTTAAGTATCTTAAAGAATGACTTCGACCTTTTTGCGGACAACGTTTTCTGTTTCACACCTACCGGTGATGTTAAGAATCTGCCGGCGGGCTCAACGCCTATAGATTTTGCCTACAGCATTCATTCCGCCGTGGGAAACAAGATGGTCGGAGCGCGTGTAAACGGCAAGCTTGTTACAATAGATTACGTAATCCAGAACGGTGACCAGATTGAAGTTCTTACATCACAGAACTCCAAGGGCCCGAGCCGCGACTGGCTTAAAATAGTCAAGAGCGCACAGGCGCGCAACAAGATCAACCAGTGGTTTAAGGCGGAACTTAAGGAAGACAACATCCAGCGCGGAAAAGACCTTCTGACAGCTTATTGCAAGGCAAAAGGACTTGTTCTTTCGGATTATACCAAACCTGAGTTTGCTGAGGCCTGCATGCGAAAATACGGCTTCCATGACTGGGATTCCGTGTGTGCTGCCGTTGGCCGCGGCGGACTTAAGGAAGGCCAGATTATTAACCGTCTGATTGAAGAGTATGACCGTAAGATGCGGAACGAAATGACCGACAGTCAGGTGCTTGAGGCTGTATCGGGTGTCATCCTTGACAAGACAGGCAAGGTTGGCAAGAAGGGCGGAATAGTTGTTCAGGGTGTTGACGATGTTGCCGTGCATTTCTCGAAATGCTGCGCACCCGTCCCCGGAGATGAAATTGTCGGCTTTGTTACGCGAGGCCGCGGTGTTACTCTCCACAGAACAGATTGTGTCAATATTCTGAATCTGCCTGAGGAAGACAGAAGCCGACTGATTGAAGCCGAATGGAACATTCCGCAGGAAGAGCAGAATAAAGAAAATTATTATACCGAACTCCGTATGTTTGCCAATAACAGAAACGGCATCATCGTTGATATATCCAAGATTTTCACCGAAATCAAGGTTGAACTTGTGTCTCTCAATGCCAAAGCCAACAAGCAGGGAACCGCAACAATCAGCATTGGTTTTGAAGTCAGCAGCGTTGATGAAATGAATGTTATTATGGGTAAACTCAGAGGCATTGAAGGTGTTATTGACATCAGACGTATTTCGGGTTGAAACTGTTGAGGTGTTTCATGCAAATTAAAAGTGCTGCCGTTGGTCCGCTTCGGACAAACTGTTATTTTCTGATTGATGTTACAACTAAAGAATGCATTCTTATTGATCCGGGTGAAGAGGCGGACAGGCTTTCAAGGCTTCTTGAAAGAGAAGGCCTTTCGCTTGTTGCAATCCTTCTGACACACGGTCATTTTGACCATATCGGGGCTGTTTCGGAGCTTGCCTCTAAATACTGCGTGACCGTAATTGCAGGTGAAAATGAAGCCGAACTTCTGCAGAACCCTGAATTAAATGAGTCCATGGCTATGGGGCATCCGCTTTCCGTTAAACCTTTGCAGACGGTCAGGGATGGTGACATCATCACCATAAAAGGGTTTAAGTGCAGGGTAATTGAGACACCCGGACATACAGCAGGCGGTGTGACATATTATTTCGAAGGTGAAGATGCAGCCTTTGCGGGTGATACGATTTTTTTTGAATCTGTCGGCAGAAGCGACCTTCACACCGGGAATGGTGACAAGCTTGTGAAATCAATTAAGGAAAAGCTTTTTGCACTTCCTAAAAAGACAGTTCTTTACCCGGGTCACGGGCCAAAAACCACTGTCGATTATGAAATGAAGAACAATCCGTATCTGTAACGGATTATATTTTGATGAGGAATAAGGGTTTTTATTCCGAAAAAACAAGGACATATTATGCAACTGATTATTGTTGGAGACCGTTTCGAGCAGGAAATCAAACCCCTTGTAAAGTCATTTTTTCAAAATGAACCGGTTGAGACGGAACTTCGTGATTTTGATGAAGAAATAAAAGATGCGCGTATCAAAGACGGGCATCTTTACTATGATGAATATGAGCAGGAAGGCCCTGAATACGGCCTTATGGTTTACTGTGGAGAGGAATCCTTTAATGTTGCTTTTTTTGAGGAAGGAGAGGTTACTGCATTTGAAACCGGCAAAACCGACCCTGACAAAAAGACCTGCAGAAACCGCCTGGCCCGTACAATTTACGTGATTCTTTCAAAAAAGACAGGAATAGAGCTTCCCTGGGGAATCCTTACGGGCGTACGTCCGACAAAGCTTGTTTATGAGCAGGCTGAGGCAGGTATCCCCGAAGGAAAAATACGTGAGCACATGAAATCGGAATATCTTTGCTCCGATGAAAAAATAAATGTCAGCTTTGAAGTAACAAACCGTGAAAGAACTCTTCTTTCTGGCTTTCCCTATAGGGATGAATACAGTCTTTATATCGGCATTCCTTTCTGTCCGACAGTTTGCGCGTACTGTTCCTTCACGTCGTTCCCGCTGAAGGGCTTCACGGAACTGGTTGAGCCGTATCTGTCGGCTCTTTTTAGGGAAATTGATGCATCTAAGGGACTCTTTCCCGGAAGAAAAATCAGCTCCGTATATTTTGGCGGCGGAACACCCACAACTCTTTCCGCTGAGCAGCTTAAACGCCTGATTGACAAGGTTAGGAGCAGCTTTGACCTTTCCGGATGTCGTGAATTTACTGTTGAAGCCGGACGTCCTGACAGTATTAATGCCGAAAAACTGAAGGTGTTAAAGGAATGCGGAGTAGGACGCATATCAATTAATCCTCAGTCCATGAACGATAAAACACTTGTTGCCATAGGAAGACGCCATAATGCACAGCAGATTCGTGATGCATTTGCAATGGCAAGAGAGTACGGGCATGACAACATCAATATGGATATTATTCTCGGACTGACGGGTGAAACCCCTGAGGACGTAGCCTGCACGCTTGACGAAATCAAAAAGCTTTCGCCTGACAGCCTGACTGTACATACGCTTGCACTTAAACGCGCCGCAAGGCTTAACATTGAGCAGAAGAAATTCAAGGATATAGGCGCTGATAACGTTAGCGAAATGCAGCGTATTTCCTCAAGTTTTGCAAAGGAAAACGACTACAGACCGTATTACCTTTACCGCCAGAAAAATATGGCTGAAAACCTTGAAAATGTGGGATATTCAAGGCTTGGGAAGGAAAGCCTTTATAATATTCTCATTATGGAGGAAAAGCAGACAATCCTCGCACTCGGAGCAGGCGGTTCGAGTAAGTTTGTGTATCAGGGCTTTGATCCTTTGCGCGGGGTAAGAATTGAGCGCGTTGAAAATGTAAAGAATGTAAATCATTATATAGAACGAATTGATGAAATGATTCAGAGAAAGGCAGATTTTCTGCAGAAAAACAGCGAAGATCTTTTTTGAAAATGGACTACGGAATTTCAAAAAAAATTGAAAATCTGACGTGTCCCGAAGCTCATGCAATTGAACTTGAGACACTTGATGAGACATTATGCGATGATTTGCGGGATGTTATTGATCACGGCATTCTTGTAAGCAATCTTGCGTCAAGGCTTGCAAGAGAGCTTCAGTGTGATGAAGCTTTTTGCGAAAATATCGCAATGGCCGGCCTTTTGCATGATATCGGCAAGCTTAAGCTGGACAGTTACATTTACGGAAAAGGCACAACGCTAAGTGTTGAACAGATGCGTTATGTGCGTATGCATCCTACGCTTGGCTTTGAGATTCTGTGTGAAGAAGGTGATTACGAAGAGGAAATTCTTCAGGCTGTTAATCATCATCATGAGAATTATGACGGGTCGGGCTACCCTTCAAACCTGAAGGAAAGAGACATTCCGTATATGGCCAGAATTCTGCGCGTCTGCGATGTGTTTGCGGCGCTGGTTTCCGAACGCCCCTACAGGGCGGCTTTTGATATTGAAACAGCCATAGAACTTATGATAGATGAAGTAAAGAATTTTGACATGTCTGTTTTTCTGCGTTTTCTGACTATGGTAAACTCGGAACAGCTTACGGATTTGAAGGATTATATTGATGAAACAAACAGAAAACTTGTTACACGCGGATTAAAGCAGGAATAAACACACGGGGCAGCCTTTGCTATTGAAAAAATCATAAATTTCGTGTTGACATTCATGAGTTGTTTTGGTATAACAAGATAAAACTTTAATGCGTTGAAGAGGAGTAGTAAATCTGTGATGACCTTCAGAGAGCTGCCGCTTGGTGCAAGGCAGTGGATAAGCAGATTGAACTCGCCTTGGAGCAGCTGCCTGAAAGCGCAAGCCGTGTAGGAGCAGACGGACGCCCACCGTTACGGGGCAGGCACTTTTGTGCCGAGTGCGTGCTTTTGCACGAAACGGAGTGGTACCGCGGAGGATTTGCCTTCGTCTCTGTATTGAGACGGAGGCTTTTTATGTTTGCGCGCCATGGGCGCGCTCTAACGGGTGCAAGTCCCGAACACGCCCAGATAGTGGGAAGTGTATAGCC
>JAZQNE010000021.1:0-3265 GCA_045627185.1 Lachnospiraceae bacterium | reverse complement strand
CATACCCGCGGTTTAATAATTCATTTATGACATCGTGACCAAGCTGGCCACCAACGCCGGTAACAAAATATTTCATAAACTCCATTCACCTTTTATCCAGATATTTTCCGTCCAGAACGTCCTTCAAATACTGGCCGTACTGGTTTTTCTTCATGATTTCATAAACTGCAAGCACGTCTTCTTTAGAAATCCAGCCGTTTAAGTAGCCAATTTCCTCAAGGCAGGCAATTTTTCTGTGCTGATGCTGTTCAACAGTCTTAACAAAGTTTGTAGCATCTACAAGGCTTTCATGAGTTCCTGTATCAAGCCAGGTAAAGCCCTGACCAAGAAGCTCAACATTCAGTTCGCCCTGCTCAAGATAAATACGGTTCAGGTCGGTAATTTCAAGCTCACCGCGGGCTGAAGGTTTAAGGTTCTTCGCATATTCAACAACACGATTATCGTAGAAATAGAGACCGGTTACACAGTAATTGCTCTTGGGTTTCTGTGGCTTTTCCTCAATTGAAACGGCCTTTCCGTCCTTGTCAAATTCGACAATACCAAAACGTTCGGGGTCATCAACATAATAGCCGAAAATTGTAGCACCCTTGCCGGTTTCAGCGTTTGTAACAGCCTGCTTCAGGCAGTCCTCAAGACCATGGCCGGCAAAAATATTATCACCAAGAACCATTGCTACGGAATCGCTGCCAATGAAGCCTTCGCCAATAATAAATGCCTGTGCAAGACCGTCCGGGGAAGGCTGTACAGCATAAGTCAGTCTCACTCCAAACTGGTGGCCGTCGCCCAGAAGGTCAATAAAACGCGGAACATCCTGAGGCGTTGAAATAATAAGAATATCACGTATTCCGGCATTCATCAGCACAGAAAGCGGATAATAAATCATGGGCTTGTCGTAAATCGGCAGAAGCTGCTTTGAAGTAACTCTTGTTAACGGATAAAGACGCGTGCCGGAGCCTCCGGCAAGTACGATTCCTTTCATTTTCAGGTCGTCTCCTTTGTATTGTAGGTTTTTCTTGCAAAACTTTAATGTACAAGTTCCTTGCAGATAATCTTCTTATCTGCAATCTCAATCTGGCGGTCACAGTACTGAAGTACTGAACGGCGATGTGTAATCAGAAGGCATGTGGGACGCGGTCTGAAGTCACGCAGGCCTTGCAGAACCGCAAGTTCGGTATCCTCATCAAGAGAGGAAGTTGCCTCATCAAGAATCAGGAAAGGCGCCTTCTTGATTAATGCACGTGCTATTGCAATACGCTGTGCCTGACCTTCGGAAATACCGTAGCCCTTTTCTCCGATAACAGTTTCCATCCCCTGCGGAAGTTCCGAAACAAAGTCATAAGCCGCTGCAGCCTTTAAGGCCTCAGTAATCTCTTCATCGGTAGCCGTTACAAGGCCCATACGCACGTTGTGCGAGATAGTACCTGAAAACAGTGTATTTCCCTGCGGAACATATGACATAAAGGATCTGGCGCTGCCATTTGTCACAATCTCTTCACCAAGGTCATTTGAAAGCTTAATGGAGCCGCTGTTTGGCGACATGAATGCCAGAATCAGACGAATAAGAGTTGTCTTGCCAATACCGGATTCACCAACAATCGCTACAAATTCACCGGCCTTAACATCAAAGCCTGTATCCTCGAAAAGAGTATCATCTGTGTAACCGAAAGTAACATCCTGAACAGAAAGAGAAACGTTCTGAGGGGTAATAACCTCCCCTGTTTTCTTTTCAAGCGGAAGCTGCTGAAGCTCCATTACACGGCCTGCAGAGGCAAGAATATTAACAACCTGCGGAATAGTGTTTGCAAGGCCCATAATAGGGCTCTGAATACGGTTAACAAGCGTCAGGAACACAGACATTGTACCATACGTAATCTTGCCAAGCGAAATCTTTACAGCGCCCCAGGCAAACGCAAGAATGTAGCCGCCCTGGAAGGCCATGCCCATAACACCCGATGCAATAACAGACATGCGGTTTTTCTTTACAACCCAGTGCAGACGCTCATCGCGAAGCTCAGTAAGACGGTCTGCGGAATATTTCTCATTACAGAATGTCTTTACAATCAAAAGATTTGCAAGACTTTCCTGAATAAACGAACGGTAATTGGCTTCAGACTCAATTACCTTAACCTGAAGTACCTTCAGCTTCTTGCCAAGCCACCAGCTTGCAAGAGCCGTAACAGGGGCAATCATAACGGCACAGAGGGCAAGATTTCTGTCATAATAGAACAGTACACAGAAGGTAATCAGAAACTCAACTACCAGCATGAAAATTGATGGAATAATGCTTGAAATACCATTAGCAATCGCACCGCAGTCCGTTGTGAAACGTGTCATCAGGTCACCTGTGTGATACTTTGAAATGGCAAGATAAGACGAATTCAGGATTTTATCATAAACCTGCTTGCGAATACCAAAGGCGAACTTCTCAAACACTACAACCGATATCATGGATGTGATACCGTTAATAATCTGCATTGCAAAAACAATTCCAATGTACAGAATAACAAGATACTTAAATTCTTTTTTTTGCGTTGCATTATCAATAATATTTTTGCCCAAAATAGATGTATAAACGGAAATGCCTGACGATGCCGCACTTATCAGCATAAATCCAAGGATTGCCGGAATATACGGTTTTGTATACTGCATAAGCCATTTGGCATATGCCTTTGTGCCCTTGTATTTTTTAAGATGACTGATTACGCTCATAAAGAATCCTTTCGGGGTGTAATTATTAATCTTCTGAATGCATTAAAGGCCTTAATAATGAACGGTCTTACGGGTCTTAGTAACATCCAGCATTTCCACTTGAAACAGTACCATTTGTCGTCACATGGCGTGTACTTACCCTTTCGCACAATGGCTTTCACGTAAGCAAGCATTTGTGACCGTTCAAGCGGACCCTCAAGCTCACTCTGCGCATCACCAACCATGTAAATACCACCGGCCTTATCAATGTGATGAATTCTGTGAATTACATGCTTTCCGCCTTCGCGTCTGTAAATGCAAATATCCCCGCGCTTAAGTGTCTCAGGCAGAACAGCAAGCACTGCCTCATCACGTTTACTGGCAAGAAACGGATACATGCTGTAACCGGTAGGATTGATTCTGACCTCACGGCCTTCATTGATCAGTTCAAGATAGACGGGAAGCCATTCGTCGGCACTAAAATATCTTTTATTTTCCTGAGCTACTTCGGGCATATAATCTCCGTCGGCAGCCCGGATTAGATTTTCCCGGTTAATCCGGAACGCCTTATACATAA
>JAZQNE010000020.1:0-10986 GCA_045627185.1 Lachnospiraceae bacterium | reverse complement strand
AGTATGATGTCCGTTCCGGTCAGGGTGCGGTAACAACGGCCCGTTCAATGTCCGGCGGTAATCAGCAGAAAGCAATTGTCGCACGTGAGTTTGACAGAAAGCATGACCTGCTGCTTGCCGTACAGCCTACACGCGGACTTGACGTTGGTGCTATTGAGTACATTCATAAACAGATTGTACAGTCAAGAGACAACGGGGTTGGTGTTCTGCTTGTTTCTTTCGAACTTGATGAGGTTATGAACCTTGCGGACCGCATTCTTGTAATGTACGAAGGTGAGATTGTGGGCGAACTTGATCCTAAGAAGACCACGACTCAGGAACTTGGCCTGTATATGGCAGGCGCAAAGAGAAATACAGAAAAGGAGGCGGGATGTAATGGCTAAAAAGAGCGAAGCCTCTGCTAAAACACGATTAATAGAAAAACCCGGATTTCAGTCCCTGATAGCTTCTCTGATAGCTATTCTTGGCGGATTTGTTGTAGGTTTTATTCTTCTTGTTTTACTTGCTGTTTTTAACGATCAGATTGATTTTTATGAAGCAATTGAAGGAATAGGCAAGATTCTGGCAGGTCCGTTTTCAGCAGGTACTTCAACCGGCGTGCTGTTCCAGACCGGTAATATGTTGTTTAACAGTACTGTTCTTATTATGACAGGCCTTTCCGTTGCAATCGCTTTTAAGACAGGTCTTTTCAATATTGGCGCTCCCGGACAGTATCTGATGGGAGCAATGGGAACAATGCTTGTTGCACTTTCTATTCCGACAGACAAGGTTCCTTCAGCGATTGTTTGGATTCTTGCCCTGCTTACGGGCATTCTTTGCGGAGCACTCTGGGGAGCGATTCCGGGACTGTTCAAGGGATTTCTTGGTGTAAATGAGGTTATCATCTGCATCATGACTAACTGGATTGCGGCAAACATTGTCAGCTGGGTATTCAAGGATTCGAACTTCATTAATGTTGCTGAGACAAAAATGAATTTCCTTAAGAAAACATCCGCAAACGGCGTTGCAACGGCAACACTGGGACTTGACAAACTGTTCGCCGGCGGGTCGGAATACAGCCGCCCGTACCTGGATATAAGTATTTTTATTGCGGCTCTGATTGCTATCGGCGTTTACATCATGATGACTAAAACCACATTTGGTTTCGAACTTCGTGCCTGCGGTTTCAACAGAAACGCTTCCAAGTACGCCGGAATGAATGAAAAACGCAACATTGTTCTTTCAATGGCAATTGCAGGCGCACTTGCTGCCTGCGGTGCTGCACTCTGGTGCCTTAACGGAAATCAGGATTTCAAATGGGAAGTTTATCAGACTCTTCCGAACGATGGATTTAACGGCATTTCCGTTGCTCTTCTTGCAAACAGCAATCCAATCGGAGTCATCTTCAGTGCAATCTTCCTTCGCTATGTAAATGCGGGCGGTGCAAATCTTGCGGCGCAGACATCGTTTAATGAATATGTTTCGCAGCTTATTATTGCTGTTATTATTTACTTTGCCGGCTTCTCACTTTTTATTCGTGAAGTAGTTATTATGGGCAAAGCAAAGAAGAAAGCTGCAGAAGAATTACTGGCAAAAAAACAACCGGAAACGGAGCCTCCAAAGCCCGCCGAACAACCTGAAAATGCCGGAAAGGAGGCGGAAAAATGATATTCTTACTTCAGAAAACATTGATTTTTGCAATCCCGCTTCTTATTGTTGCTCTTGCAGGTATGTATGCCGAGCGAAGCGGTATCATCAACATTGCCCTTGACGGTATTATGATTCTGGGTGCGTTTGTCGGAGCAGTATTCGCACTGAACATCCGCAAAATCCCGTGGTTTGTTGACCATAACCAGCTCACGTTTGTATTTGCAATGCTTGTGGCTGCGATTGCAGGCGCGCTGTTTTCGCTTCTGCTTGCACTTGCGGCAATCCGGTTCAAGGCAGACCAGACAATTGGCGGTACAGCATTGAACCTTATGGCTCCGGCACTTGCACTGTTCCTGATTAAGGTTTTCACATCTCAGGATATGCTTGAAATGAAGGCTGCACTGAATTCCGAAGGCAAGCCGGTTGATTTTGGCTATGTTATTCTGAACGATGATCTCTCACCGGTAGGAAAGATATTTTTTGATAAAGCCTACATCTCAACCTTTATTTCCATAGGGTTGTTCATTGTTCTTTCGATTTTTTTGTATAAAACCAAGACGGGTCTTCGCCTCCGTGCATGCGGTGAGCATCCTCAGGCTGCAGACAGTGTAGGTATTGATGTTGCAAAAATGAGATACCTTGGAACAACTATTTCAGGTGCCCTTGGCGGTATGGGCGGTTACATTTACATTGCAACCGTTGCAAACGGAACTGCAACAGGTGCTGTTGCCGGAATGGGCTTCCTTGCAATCGCCATCATGATTTTCGGTAACTGGAAACCACTTGGAATTGCGCTTGGTTCATTGCTGTTCGGTTTTCTTAAGTGCCTGAGCGTTGTTTACACCAACCTTGATATTAACGGAGACGGTGTTTACGGGCTTGCAAAGCTGAACCTGCCCATGTACTTCTACAATATGATTCCTTACCTTGTTGTTCTGATTGTTCTCGCATTCACAGCAGGAAAATCAAGAGCTCCCAAGGCAGAAGGTATTCCTTACGATAAGGGCCAGAGATAAAAACAGATTAACTAAAAAAGGGGCTGATCAAAAACAGCCCCTTTTTAGTTGCTTATTTCACGGTTCCGTCCGCTTTATATTTGTAGGTCTTGCAGTTTGTCTTTTTGTCGGTTGCCTTAAAGGTTACCGAGCCGCCGATGATTCCAAGTGAGGTTTCGGCCTGAATGCCGTCATCGCCTGAAGTAATGGTGATGTCTCCACCGGCAATGAAAACAAAGCCTTTCTTTGTGTCATCAAGAGTATCGGCCTTGATGCCGTCTTTTCCGGCCTTTACGGTAATTTTTCCGCCGAAAATCGAAACGCTGTCATTGCCCTTGATACCGTTTGTAACAGCTGTAACATTAATGGTTCCGCTAATGATTGTCAGGTCATTTTTGCAGCCGATACCGTTGTTGCAGGAAGCGTTTACGGTAAGTGAACCGTTACCGTTGATTGTGAGGTCATCCTTGCTGTAAAGGCAGGCATTTCCGTCTGAGTAAACTTTGCCGTCAAACAGGGAATTGTCGGTGCCGTCAGCGAGTGTGACAGAAACCTTGTCGGCCCCGTCAATGTATATTGCAGGACCTGTGCTGCAGGAAATGTTTGCGCCGTTCAGAATGAGGTGAACCTTTTCTGTTTTATCTACAGAAACATAAACAGAACCATTATCAAGCGTTCCGCTGATTACATAGCAGCCGGGAACTGAGATTGTAATCTTTCCGCTTTCGAACGATGCGCCTGCACCGTTGATTTCAACTGTTGTTCCGGAACATTTTATTTCTGTTGCATCTTTTGCGGCAACCTTAACATCGAACTTGGAAGGTGCGGATGAAAGGCCGGCAAAATCATCAGGAATAACAATTACGGGCGGCTCCGGGTCAGGTTCCGTTACAGGATCTGACGGCTTTTCCGTAGGTGCCGGCGTGGAATCGCTGTTCCCCTCAGCTGCAGTGGGCGTAGGATCGGATGCGTTTGCCGTTGGTGAAACGGTGTTGTCTGTACATGCGGTTAAGCACATTGCCAATGCAGCTAAAACTGCAATTACGGCTACAATTTTTTTTCTCATAAGCGGGCTCCTGGTCAGTTATTTATACAGAAGACTCCCGGAAAAAGGCTCCGGGAATATGTGTGTAATAATATCGGCTGAATTTGTATTCAGACTTTCTTTATTTTATGATGTAAATGTTCACTTGTCAATTGTGTTCACGGAAGAATCACAATCAAGTTCCGGCGATGTGTGACCGTGCTTCGCAAAAAGAACATCGTTAAAGGGCTTATAAAAAGCCTTCGCGATTGTGTTGAAAAAAAGAGAAAAGTGTGATATAAAAAAAACAATTTAGATAATCGGAGAAAATCCGAAGGTGACAATAAGCCGCAAAACGGTTTATGGCAGAAAAGAGGCTGATTTTATGAGCTATAAGTACGAAACACATCTTCATACAACCCCCGCCAGCGCGTGCGGAGTTTCGACCGGTGCCGAGCAGGCAAAGTTCATGAAGGAGCAGGGCTATACGGGTATTTTCGTAACGGACCATTTTTTCCACGGAAATACCGGAATAGACAGAAACCTTCCCTGGAATGAGTGGGTTGAGCAGTATTACGCAAGCTACGAAAACGCAAAAGAGATGGGCGACAAAATTGGCCTTGATGTTTTTTTCGGAATTGAATGGAACTTCAATACAGATGAATATCTGCTTTACGGAGTTGATAAGGACTGGCTTCTTGCTTATCCGGAGATGAATGACTGGTCGCACGATGAGCTCTTCCGCCAGATTAACGCAATCAACGGGCTTATGGTTCAGGCACATCCTTTCCGTGACAGGGGTTATGTTCCGCAGATTCATCTTTATCCTGAGCTTTGTCATGCGGCTGAGGTTTACAACACCAACAATCATCCGTACAATGACAGAATGGCTTTTGAATATGCAAGACATTTCAATCTGCCTTTCACAAGCGGCACTGACATTCATAAGGCTGAAATGCAGAAGCGAACACTTGGAGGTGTTGTAACAGAGAAACGCCTTGAAAGTGTCTGGGATTATGTGGCACTTATCAAGTCCGGTACCGGCTACACCATTCTAACCGATGATCTTTCTGTTCAGCCGCTTACAGATGAGGACATTACCCTTAAACCGATTGAGATGGTTGGAAAGAACGGCCTTGACAGAACAAATGAAATTGTAGGATTTATGGGAGACAGATTCCCGGAATTAAGAAAATGAGTCAATGGGGACGGTTTTGAGTCAAAGAACCGTCCCCATTGACTCATTTTGTTTTCACAAACTTCAGATTTCTGATTTTACCGTATACGGGCGGAGCCTTGACTACAAGCGCAAATGTCAGGTCGGTGGGGCCGGCCGGCTCGATATCGCAGATTTCGTATTTGAGCCATTCCGTATCCTGCGGATAAATCCATTCAACGTAGCGGCGTTCACCGGTCTGAATATACATGTGAACTTCGCAGCCGGTGGTGTTTGTACCAAGGTATTCAAGCGAGAAATTGTAGCTTCCGGCGCTTTCAATATGGAAATTCTGAGAAACCGTGAGAGTGAAATTGCCTTCGCCTTCGAAATAGAGTTCATCGTCATGAGGCATAACACGGACGCTGTCGCTTTCAATATTCCAGCCGGACATGTTGGCATCAAAGAATGATACGGGAAGGAGATTTTCAATTTCGCTGAAGGCTTCTGTGAATTCGACTTCGAAAGAGAAGGGAAGAAGCCCGCCGGCGGTCTGACCGGAGAAGGTTGCGGTAAAACAGGGCTTTGCGGTTTCAACGGATGGAGAATCCGGGGTATCTTCGGATGTATCCGCATTGATTTCGGCACCGGTCCATGTAACCGGGGAGGTGCTTTTCGTTCCGTCGGAAAGCAGAATTACGGCCTCTTTCGGAAGGCCTGCGGCATTGACAAACAGGTCAAAATCGCCAACGGTAAAGGCTGTTGCAACGTCCTTGTTCATAAGGCGGCTGCCTTTGCCGGAATCATAAGAAGCAGTATATTGATCGCCATCCTGTATGTCGGAAAAACCGAGCATTTTCACAGGGTGGATTTCTTTTGCCGTTTCGGGGTCAAACAGAAAGGCCTTTAAGGCTTCCATAGGGATGCAGTCGGGCTGCATTACGGTCATGTTCGAGGGCCATCCGTTCATGCCTTCGCGCGGAATATCAAGAGGCTCCCAATAGTAAACGCCAAGCCCCATGTTGTCTGAAACCGATGCAACGATGCTCATCACAAGCTCAACAACCCTACGCTGGTCCTTGGGGGTCAGGCGGAAGCGTGAGAGGCGTTCCTGCTGTGCGGATACGAAACCATCCTTTACAAGACGCCAGGCGTGAGCGGTTTCTGCACACATTACAGGCCTTTTGTAGCGTGCAACAACCTTTTCGAGTGTGTTCTTAAAATCAGTAAATGTTCCGTGCCAGAACGGATAGTAGGAAAGTGCTATGATATCAAAATCCGTAACGCCGTTTGCAAGTGCTTTGTCGAACCAGTCCTCATAATATGCGTAACGGCCACCCTGGTCGAGGTGGATGACAAGCTGTACGCGCGGTATTTTTCCGCCCTCCGATGCATGCTTTTCATCAAGCTCGCGAACGGCGCGGATTCCTGCGTTAATAAGAGCCGCAAGCCCGGGGAAATTTCGCGCATCGCCTTCGGGGAAAACCATTCCGCTACGGATTTCGTTTCCAATCTGAATGTATTCGGGATAGACATTTTCTGCTTCAAGCGCCAGCAGAGTATCGCGGGTATAATCATGCAGGGCTTCAACCAGAGCATCAAAACTGAGGCCTTCCCATGCCTTGGGCTTGCGCTGCTGACCCGGATCTGCCCAGTAATCGGAATAGTGAAAGTCAAGAAAGAAGGACATACCGTGGGCTTTGATTCTTTTTGCCATGGCTATGGTATCCTGAAGATTGCAGTACCCGTGCGATTCCGGGAAGTTATTCGGTTCATTCCATATTCTCAGACGGATAGAATTGACTCCGTTTTTCTTGATAAGATCAAAGGCATCAATGGGTGTTCCGTCAAAGTCACGGTAAACAAACCCAAGGGCCTCCATTTCCGGTAAAGTTGAAATATCCATTCCTTTTATAAAGTTCATTATGTTCAACCTCCTTCGACTCTGACAAACATTGTAACAGAGCGCGTTTCCGCAAGAAAACAATCCACAGCTCAGAGTATATCATATTAGGAGCAACTTGTGTAGATTTAGTTTAGAAATCGATTGAGTTAAACTTTTAGACTAGAGAATCAATTATGAACATTATGTGAATATTCAGAAAACGCAAAGTTAAAATTATTCTAAAAAAAGGTTGACAAACGACACTTTTTTGTCTAAAATGCATAATGTAGGTTGGAGAGAAAAAGAATATCTAAGGCAAGGCCTATATTTTTTTTCAAAGTTTCGAAAACGATTTCGTAACTATCATTATCATGGGGGAAGAACAATGCAGGGAGAAATTACCGCTAACATTGACAAGAGTATGCTTCGCGTGCAGAAAAAGCAAGCCGTTGCTGAAGCCAAGGCCGGCATTAAAGAAGCCAAAGCCGCTTTTGATGCCAAGTTCGCTGAGGAAAGCAAGCGCTATGAGGCTCTTTCCGCTGACCAAAAAGAAGCAGAAAAAGCAAAGCATGAAGAAATCCTTGCTGAACTTGAAACCGAAAGAGACAATAAACTTACTATTCTTTATGCAAAAAGAAACAGTAATTCAAACTTCTACAGCTTTGTAGACAATACATTCAAGCACAGAGCACATGTTGTTTTGTCGCTTCCTACTTTCTTAATTCTTTTCTTTATTATGTATGTTCCCATGGTTGGCCTTGTTCTGGCCTTCAAGACATACAAAGTATCAAAGGGCTTGTTCGGAAGCCCGTGGTGCGGACTGGCGAACTTCAAATTCCTGCTTGCATCGAAAGATCTGTTCCTCAACTTTACAAAGAACACCCTTTTGTATTATGTTGTATTCACTTCACTCGGAACACTTCTGAATGTATCGCTTGCAATTGCAATTGATCAGTTCGTTCTCAAGAGATTCGCAAAAACCATGCAGACAATCCTGATTATTCCGGTATTTATTTCATATGCCGCCGTTCAGTTCATTGTTTACGCATTTATCGCAACAGATACAGGTCTTATTAACAACTTACTCGGAACAAGAATCCGCTTCTATTCCGAAGCAAAATATTGGCCTTATCTTGTAACAATCATAAAAATATGGAAAGATACCGGTTACGGTTCTGTTCTTTATATGTCAGTTCTTGCAGGTATTGATTCAGAGCTTTATGAAGCAGCTGATATTGACGGTGCAAACCGTTGGAAAAAGATCTGGCACATTACACTTCCGAGTCTTGTTCCCATGATTACCGTTATGCTCCTTCTTTCAGTTGGTGGCGTAATGCACTCGGATACCGGTCTTTTCTATCAGGTAACACGTAATAACGGTGCTCTTTATCCGACAACTCAGGTTGTTGACTCATACGTACTTAATTCAATTATGCATAACCCGAACTTTGGTTATCCCGGTGCCGCATCGCTTTATCAGTCGGTTGTCGGTTTGTTGCTGATGCTGTTCGCAAACTTCACGGTTCGCAAGATTGAACCTGAAAATGCGTTGTTCTAAGGAGGTGCGTGATGAGTAAAAAGAAGAAAAACGAATTTGCACCTTCAAGAAGAGAACGCTTTACATTTGGACAGGGAATACTTGGTTTTATTCTGTTTTTGATTACCGTTGTATGTGCATGCCCCATCCTGCTGGTTTTCATTTCAGCATTTACGGATGAAAAGTGCATCAACAAAAACGGCTTCAGCTTTTTCCCTGAAAAATGGTCCACAACAGGTATGTGGTCTGTTTTGAAATACGGTAAGCAGTTGCTTCAGTCCTACGGCGTAACAATTTTTGTTACCGTAGTCGGAACGCTGCTTGGCCTGCTTGTAATGAGCATGTTTGCATACGCTATAAGCAGAAGAGATTTCAGACTTTCGAAATTCCTTTCGATTTATCTGATCATCCCCATGCTGTTCAATGGCGGTCTGCTTGCAGGATATATCATTTTCACAACTGTATACGGCCTTAAGGACAATCTTCTTGTTCTGATTTTACCGCTCTGCGTAAGTACAATGAATGTAATCATTCTTCGAACTTATATTGTGGGCAGTATTCCGGAAGAACTGATGGAAGCGGCAAAAATTGACGGTGCCGGCGAGTACCGTACTTTCTTCCAGATTGTACTTCCGCTTATGAAGCCGTCACTTGCGGCAGTTGGTTTCATGATGGCAACATCATATTGGAACGATTGGCAGAATGCTTTGATTTTCATTACATCAAACAGCAAAAAGCCTCTGCAGATACTTCTTGTTAACATTCAGAAGAGTATCGAGTTCCTTCTTAGTGCAAATAATGTTCCTTCAGACGTTATTGCACGTATCGGCGGTACAATTCCGCAGTATTCATCTACAATGGCAACAGTTATTGTTGTTGTAGGCCCGATCATGGTAGCATACCCTTTCTTCCAAAAGTACTTCATTAAGGGTCTTACCGTAGGTTCGGTTAAAGGTTGATATTCAGGGCGCCACACAGTGTGTCGCCTGGATATAGAAAAAAAAACAGGGAGGATTTTTCTCAATGAAAAACAGTTTTATGAAAAAATTGTTCGCTGTTGCTCTTGTAGCTGCTATGGTTCTTAGCCTTGTAGCATGCGGCAATGGCAAGCAGAAGACCAAGAAGAGTGATGATGGTCGTGTTATCATCAACCTCTGGAGAACCACATTCAACCTTGAAACAGTTGATGAGGCTCAGGCACAGAAAGTTCAGACCGCAGTTAATGCTCGTCTTAAAGAACTTGGTAAGAACGTATACGTACAGATTACAGATATCCCTCACGGCGAATATCCCGACAAGGTTAACACTGCTCTTGCAAGCAAGGAAATCAACCTTTTCTGGACCGCTTCTTGGGAGTCCGTAATTGGCACAAACAGTCTTGTTCCCGCAGAAGCTGTTTATGATATCACAAACCTTCTTAAGGACACAGACCTTTACAAATCAATGGACGCAGGCCAGTGGGAAGCTACCAAATATGATGGCAAGAACTTCTTCATCCCTGTTTACAAGGATAACGTAGAAGGTTATGACCTTATGGTTCGTCAGGAGCTCATTGACAAGTACAACTGGGATTTCTCAAATGTAAAGAAACTTGCTGACATCGAGCCTATGCTTGCTGACGCTAAGAGCGAAGGCCTTAAGTATCCTTACCTTTCACAGAAGACCGCTATGTTCTACAGATGGTACATCAATGATTTTGATTTCTTCACAGCTGATTCTGCAACAAACTTTGTATCAGTTGACAAGGCTAAGAATGAAGTTGTTGACACTATTCTTACACCTCAGTACGCTGAATTCTGTAAGTTAATGGCTAAGTGGGTTGCTAACGGTTACTTCTCAGATGATGATTACAACAAGATCACAACTGATACCACAACTCAGAGCAAGGATTGGGCTATTACCTGGTGGACAGATATCCCTGTAAACGATGAAGCAGATTCACGTTACGGTCAGGATGTTACCCTCTTCTCATTCACAGACAGATGGGCACACTCAACATCAGCTCTTGGTTCATGCTACGCTGTAACCGAAAGCTCAAATGAGACTCAGGCTAAGGCAGCTATCGAGTTCATGGGCGCTCTTTACACCGATAAGAAACTTGCTGATACATTCACATTCGGTATCGAAGGCGAAGACTTCACATATGCAGCAAACGGTGGCGTTACCCAGACATCTAAGAAGTTCAACCACTCAATGTGGGAGTCAGCTTCAGCTACAATCGTTACTCGTCTTGACAACGAGCCTGAAAACAAGGCTTCTCTCTACACTGCATTCAACGGCGGCGCTAAGACATCTCCTGCAGCTGGTTTCCGTTTCGACAAGCAGCCTGTAGAAGCTGAGTACACAGCATGCTCTAACCTCTTCGAACAGTACGGCTTCGCTCTTGAGCACGGCGCTGTTAAGGAAGCAGAAGTTGAAGCTAAGATCCAGGAATACCAGAAGGCACTTGATGCAGCTGGTTACCAGAAGGTTCTTGCTGAGTTCCAGAAGCAGTACAATGCATGGAAAACAAAATAATCAGATAAACTGATTATGATAAAAGACCGGAAGGGTTTCCTTCCGGTCTCTTTTATGTTTGCGCGCCATGGGCGCGGTCTAACGGGTGCAAGTCCCGAACACGCCCAGATAGTGGGAAGTGTATAGCCGAACAGCAAGGGTGTTCATCGTGAGGTGAAATCTGAAGGAAGCTGTAAGCAAATCTCCGGTCCGACGGACAGAAATCACATACGAGGCTAGGCTACGAGAGATAAGTTGGCATAA
>JAZQNE010000019.1:0-52724 GCA_045627185.1 Lachnospiraceae bacterium | reverse complement strand
GGTATGGCAACAAACATCCCGCCGCATAACATCGGAGAAGTTATTGACGGTGTTTCTGCTTACATTGACAATCCCGAAATCACTGTTTCAGAGCTTATGCAGTACATTCCGGGCCCGGATTTTCCTACGGGCGGCTACATCACAAACGGCTCGGAGCTTCGAAATCTCTATGAAACAGGCGAAGCAAAAATCAGATGCCGTGCCAAAACAGAAATAGAAAAAGGCGAATCAGGCCGTACAAATATCATCGTTACAGAAATTCCATTCACTGCATCGGGCACCAAGCAGCGTCTTGTTGAAAAACTTGTTGCTCTCATGAAGGACAAGGTTTTTGATGAAATTTACGATGTCCGCGATGAGTCCTCAAAGGAAGGCATCCGCATAGTCATTGAAGTAAAACGTGACCGTGATGTTGAAAATCTCTTAAACGGCTTGTTCAAAAAGTCGCCTCTTGAGGATACATACGGTGCCAACCTACTTGCCGTAAAGGCCCAGCAACCCATTACCTTCAATCTTAAATCCATGATTGAAGAATTTGTTGCATTCCAGGAAGACATTTATACGCGTGAATTTAAGTTTGACCTTGAAAAAGCTGAAGCAAGGCTTGAGATTATAAGCGGTCTCATTCGCGCAACGGATGTTATTGACCTGATTATTGAGATTCTGCGCGGAAGTTCATCCTTAAAGCAGGCCAAAGCATGTCTTACACACGGTGATACAACCGCCATCCGTTTCAGAAATCCGGGTTCTGCAGAAGAAGCTGCAAAGCTTGATTTTTCGGAGCGTCAGGCTGAAGCTATTCTCAGCATGCAGCTGTCAAAGCTCATAGGGCTTGAAATCTTAAAGCTTCATGAAGAAGATCAGGCTCTTCGCGATAAAATCAGCGAATGCAACCGCATACTCGGCTCACGCAAAGAACTTCTTAAGGTAATCAAAAAGCGTCTTGCGGAATATAAGAAAACTCTTGCAACACCCAGAAAAACCACCATTCTTGATGTTGAAACAGTCACCTACAAGGAAGAATTTGTTGAGGAAGACCTTTTCGTTCTGATTGACAAATTCGGCTACACCAAAACTGTTGATGCAGCTTCCGTCCAGAAAGCATCGCCGGAAGCACTTGCAGAATACGTTCACAGGGTTCCTCTCAAAAACACGGACAAGCTTTGTGCATTTACCGCTCAGGGCAATCTGTACCAGCTTAAGGCCGGGGCTCTTCCGCGCTGCAAGATGAAAGAAAAAGGCACTCTGATTCAGGCTCTGTGCAAAACAAAAGATGAAGAATTCATTTTCTATACCTCTTTCGAAGAGCTTTTTGAGTCACAGTTGCTTTTCATGACAAAGAACGGCTACACAAAGCGTGTTTCAGGTGCTGAATTTGAAACCTCGCGAACGGTTGTTAACACTACAAAGCTTGAAGATAAAGACCTTATCGTTTCAATTACGCCTCTGTCCGCACAGGATATCCTGACGGGTGGAATCAAGGTTGTTGTCTACACTGCCGCAAAATTTGTTCTTGTATTTGCTCTTGAAGATGTTCCTGAACTCAAGAAAGTAAGCCGTGGTGTCAAGGCTATCACACTTGAGAAAAAAGATACCGTAGTTCTTGGTATTGCCGTCAAACCCGATTGCGAAAACGTTAAGCTCGGGAACAAAGAATACCCCGTTAAGAAGTTCAGATTAAAGAGACGAACCGCAAAAGGAACAAAATTGTCATAAAATAAAAAAAACAGAAAAGAGGTGTCATATTCAGGCCCAAAAGTTGTGTATTTGGGTGAAAGGAGGAATTGCATATGAATGATAAAGAAATTCTTCGGATGTTCTTTAATCGCGATGAAAAGGCCATATCGGTAACATCCGAAAAATATGGTTCATATTGCCTGTCCATTGCCACGAATATTCTGGGAAGCAGGGAAGATGCTGAGGAGTGCGTAAACGATGCTATGTTAAATGCATGGAATTCCATTCCGCCCGCTGAACCCGAGCTGTTATCCGCATATCTTGGCAAGCTTGTCAGAAATCTCTCCTTTAACCTTTATAAAAAGAATAAGGCAAAAAAACGCGGATCGGGTCAGACAGACCTTGTTCTTTCCGAGCTTGAAGACATTTTCCCTTCCACGGACAATCCGGAAAACAGATTCGACTGCAAATTACTTACGCAGACGCTCAATTCTTTTCTGGCCGGTTTGTCTGAAAAGAGAAGAAACATCTTTATCTGCCGATACTGGTACGCCGACAGCGTGAAAGATATCGCCAAAAGGTTCGGAATGACGGAAAACAGCGTATCCGCTACACTCAGCCGCCTTAGGAAGCAATTACACAACTATCTTGCAGAAAGGGACTATGAATTATGACAGACGAAAAAATATTTGAAGCCATGGCAGATATTGATGAAAAATATATTTCCGATGCCCATGACAATAAAAAAAACAAAGCAAAAATCTCATGGATTAAGTGGACGGCCGTTGCAGCCTGTCTTTGTGTTGCAGCAGGGATAATCCTTCTGGTCAAATACCTTGACAAGCCTGAAGTTGCCTATGCTGAGACTTTCAATTCCGGAGACCTTATTACTTACGACAAAAGTTCACATGTAACCATGGGCCAATCTCTTATGGCCCTTTCAGACAATCAGCTTGTCCGTGTTGCGATTTCTTTGCACGAATATTATGATGCCTACCCCGAATATGGTTTTTCCTGGGAAAATGAAACAGCCACATGGGATGGTTTTCTTGCTTTTGAAGCATATGTCAGAGAAAATGAGATGAGTTATGTTAAAGAAATCGGCGGGACCGACTTTGCCGAAACCGAACGCAACCTGATTGTCTGCACCATAAAAAAAGGTGATCTTGAAAAGCTTACGGATGGAAAATGCGTCTACACTGTAGTATTATTTACCGCAAACGATACAGACATAAAGGTTCGCTCCATAGAATCACTTGACGGTAAATATAACGGACTGGGCTGTGTTGCCATTCCAATGATTTCATCCTTCGGCTGTCCCTCGGGTTACGGCAGAAATGCAACCATTACAATCAGCAACAGTCTTGTTTGTGTTGATTTCCAGTCTCCTGAAGGTTTCCCCGACGAATCCGGTTTTTACAGAAAACATGAAGAAAACCTTGAAGCCGTAAAGGTTGAAAATTCCGAACTCAGCACGTTTCTTGACACCTTATATTCTTTCAAAGGAAACCCGGAGCTTGATGAACTCAGATACTCAATCCGCGAAACCTATGATTTAACCCGTCCGGATGGCACTGTTTTCTGCCATCTCTATGTTACACCCACATCAATTTACCTTGATTTCGGACTCAGGGGATTATTTAAGTTCCAATAAATCGTATTTCAGGAAGGTTTATGTATGAACTACCAGCTCGAATTAGACAAAACACTGGCAAAAATAAAGGAGCAGGGCCGCACACCGCGGCTTCTGCTCCATAGTTGTTGTGCGCCCTGCTCAAGCTACTGTCTTGAGTACCTGACGGAATATTTTGAAATTACCGATTTCTTTTTCAATCCGAACATCTTTCCGGAAGACGAATACCGTAAGCGTGAAGCTGAACTTCAGCGTCTGATTTCTGAGCTTCCTCTTAAGAATCCCGTTCATTTCCTTGCAGGCGAATACGATCCTCAGAAATTCTTCGAAATGGCCCATGGCCTTGAGAACGTCCCTGAAGGCGGAGAACGCTGTTTTAAGTGTTACCGCATGAGACTTGAGGAAGCAGCCCAAAAAGCCAAGGAAGGCGGCTTTGATTTCTTTACAACCACACTTTCCATAAGTCCCTTAAAGAATGCCGCAAAGCTGAACGAAATCGGTCTGGAACTTTCAGAGCAATACGGTGTAACTTATCTTCTGTCAGACTTTAAAAAGCGCGGCGGCTACCAGCGTTCCATTGAACTTTCCCGCGAATACGACCTGTACAGACAGAATTTCTGCGGATGTGTTTATTCGAAGAAGGAATCAGTACTTTCCGAATCCGTCATCAAGTGATATTACTATCTCATCCTGCCGCTCGGGTTTCTGCTCTATTGCAGCAACCGTCTTCTCAGGTTCGGTATTAACGGGATTTACGGGTTTTGCCGGAGCTGCGGGCTTTCTTGCAGTATCGTGCTTTGCACGTGAATATGTACCGTTTGCGGAATCATCGGCAGTAAGTTTGAAACGTGCAATCATCTCCTTCAGCTTAAGTGCCTGTGCGGAAAGTTCTTCACTTGCGGCCGCACATTCTTCACTTGTTGAAGAATTGTTCTGAACAACTACAGAAACCTGACCGATTGCCTGATTAATCTGCGATACGGCGGTTGCCTGCTCATTTGCACTTGTTGCAATTCCGTCTGTAATGTCTGCAATCTTATCAATTGCTTCCATAATTTCGCGAAGGGCAGATGCAGTTTCTTCTGCAAGCTGTGAACCACGGTTAACCTTTGAAATCGAATTTTCAATAAGCTCAGCAGTTTCGCTTGCTGCTTCTGCCGACTTACGTGCAAGGTTACGGACTTCATCGGCAACAACAGCAAAGCCCTTGCCGTGTGCGCCTGCTCTTGCAGCTTCTACTGCAGCATTAAGAGCAAGAATATTTGTCTGGAATGCGATATCATCAATAACCTTGATAATCTTTGAAATATTTTCGGATGATTCATTAATATCTGACATTGCCTGAATCATATCATCCATGCGCTTATTTCCAAGCTCAGCGCCTTCTTTTGCACCGATAACAAGCTTATTCGCATTGTTTGCATCATCTGCGCTTACGCGTGTACGGTTTGCAATATCATCAATGGAAGCGGTAATCTGCTGGATTGCGCTTGCCTGTTCGGTTGAGCCCTGTGCCAATGCCTGACTTGCTGACGAAACCTGATCGGAACCGTCCGAAACCTGCTCTGCAGCTGTTTTCATGCTGCGCATAGCCTCATTATTTTCTGTAACAAGCTGTTTAAGGGCCTGATTGAGGGCATCCTTCTCAGACTTGGGAACAATCTTTGTGGTAAGGTCGCCGCCTGCAACAGCCTGTGCAGCCTTAACCTGCTCACGGACATTTTCAACCATAAGGTTTGTCGCATCTGCGATTTCTCCGATTTCATCATCGAACATTTTCTCAACTTCGACATCAGCCTCACCGGCTGCAACCTTCTCAAGGCCTTCCCTTACGGCCCAAAGCGACTTGCGGATATTTCGGACTATACGGAACACGAAAAACTCACTTATTACAATAAACGCAACTATGATAACAAACAGTATACTGAAAATCCTGTTACGTGTCTGAGCTACGGCCTCAATCTGGCCGGTCAGTTTGAACAGAAATACACTCATGACAATCAGTACAATAACATAGCCCGCGGTCAAACCGGTGCAAAGCGAAACGATTTTCGCTCTTACTGACATATTATCAAGTTTCTTTAACATTTTCCTGCCTCCTTAGGTCATTGCCTTAAGTACTTCCTGCTCCTCTTCGGAAATAAGGTTGGCAGGATTAATCAAAAGTTTCACGTCGTCTCCGACCTTGCCGATTCCGTATACGAAACGGGCAGCACCGGAATTGTTAACCATTGAAGGCGGCGGAACGATGTCAGCATCATCGATTGTGCAAACCTCAGCGATTGTATCAACAATGAGACCTACCACAATCTGCTCAACAGTGATGACAATGACACATGTTCTGTCATTGTACGGAATTGCTTCTTTTTTGAATCTGAGACGTACATCAATTACGGGAATAATCTTACCACGAAGGTTGATCAGACCTTTGATGTAATCAACGGTTTCAGGCACTTCAGTGATTTTTGTAAGGCCTACGATTTCATTGACATAGTTGATGCCGATGCCATAGCATTCGTCACCGGAGATAAATGTCATGTACTTACCTTTTTGAGTGTCTTCTTCTTCAAGCATTTCTTCAAGTTCTTCGCTCATATTGTCATCCTTTCGCAATTAATGTATTAATCTCATTCTTTAAGCAGTGTTCCGGAATCAAGAATCAGACTTATGCTGCCGTCACCAAGCTGTGTACAGCCGGAAATGCCCTTGATTTTCTTTATGTAGGGAGGAATAGGCTTAACAACAATTTCCTGCTCGCCTATCAGCTCATCAACAAAGACTGCAGCTTTCTTTCCTTCATACTCCATAATTGTCATAACACCGTCTTCTACTTCGTCAGCACCTTCCTCAAGGTGATACAGTTTCTTAAGACGGATAACAGGATAGCACTCGCCGCGGAGCATCATGGATTCATTGCCTTCGGGCTCAATTACAATCTGTGACTTCTGGGCTCTTACAAATTCCTGAACATCAGCTGTCGCAAGAATGTATTTATTATGTCCAACAGCAACGATGATCCCTTCAATAATAGCCAGTGTAAGCGGAATCTTGATTGTCATGGTCGAACCCTTGCCGGGAACGCTGTCGATTTCAAGGCTTCCGCCGATTTTCTGAATGTTCTGGACAACAACATCCATTCCAACGCCTCGGCCGGAAAGCTCCGTAACCTGCTCTTTTGTTGAAAATCCGGGAAGTGTAATGAAATTATAGATTTCCTTATCTGTGAAATCTTTTTCGGACTTATTTCCAAGGAGACCGTTTTCTTTAGCCTTCTTAAGGATTTTTTCCTTATTCAGGCCACCGCCGTCATCCTTAACCATAATCCAAACCTTGCCACCCTCATTCTTGGCTTCAAGAACAATTTTGCCCTGTTCGGATTTTCCGGCCTTTACACGGTCTTCCTTACTCTCAATACCATGGTCAACAGAGTTGCGGACAAGATGCATAAGCGGATCGGAAATATGTTCAATGATGTTTTTATCAACTTCGGTATTTTCACCGATGATTTCAAGGTCAATGTTCTTATCAAGCTTTCTTGACGCATCAAATACAATCCTGTTCATCTTCTGGAAGGTATTTGCCAGAGGCATCATACGCATTCCCATAATTACGTCCTGAAGCTCGCTTGTAATCTTTGAAAGCTGTGCGCTTGCCTTCTGGAAGTTCGTAAGGTCAACGCCTGCGCTCAGAATCTCAGGATTCTGAACAACTACCGCCTCAGCAATAACAAGTTCTCCGATAAGATCCATCAGTTCATCCATCTTTGTAACATTAACGCTGATGAAGCTCTGCTTCGGAGCTGCCGGAGCAGGTGCTGCCTTTTCCTTTGCTGCCGGAGAAGGTGTTGCCTGTGCTTCGGCTTTTTGAGCTATTTCACCAACAGATACGCTCTTTTCAGCCTCTTCGGGAGGTGCAAGAAGAACATCACCTGCATTCTTCTTTCCGGGCTTTCTGCCGCGTTTCTTGGGTGATTCGGGAATATCTCCGTCAAGATCGATCTTGATTTCAGGTGCTCCGCCCATCTGACCTGCCTGGAACTGTTCAGCCGTAACACGCTCAATCTCAATGTTTGAAACGCCTGCACTATGGTCAATAAGACGAAGAATTTCATCTTCCTCAACCTGAGCCTGAAGGTAAATATTGAAACCATCGCGAAGAATGACCTCTCCGCTGGCTTCATTTGTCATTATGTCATCAGGAAAATAAGAAAGGTCCTCAGCAACACCTTTAAGTGAGAATACCGCCGTATATGCACGGACATTTGACATCTCGGTATCGCTTCTGTAATAGATGGTGATGTGGAAGAAATTGCTGCTTGGAGAAGCAACAGGGGCAATGTAGAACTGTTCGGGAGCCTTGTAGGTGTTTTCCTTCGGAAGCGTTTCACCGCTGGCGGTAATCTTCTTCTTTAATTTCTCAAGGAAATCCTTCATCTTTTTAACAAGATCAGATGAATCACCGTCAGGCTGCTGTCCGTTTCTGATTTTTTCAAGTTCTCCGCCGATAAAATCATCAGCATCAAGAACAAGTGCAACCAGGTCCTTTACCGGAATATCCGCAGGCTTTGACTCTCGAATATAATAGAATACATCTTCCAGACTGTGTGAACAGGTGGTGATGTCATTATACATCATAATGCCGGAGGAGCCTTTTATTGTATGCATTATTCGGAATATCTCATTTACATCAGCTTCCGATAATTCATTGCTCTTTTCGCAGCTAAGTGCAATTGACTCAAGCTGTTCAAGATTCTGTCCGCTCTCATAAAGGAACATGTCAAGCATACTTTCGGTAATATACGACTCTGCCATTTTTAATCCTCCGGTTCGAAGTTGGTTTCTATATATAGTTATACCAATCCCATTCAACTACAAATTATATAGTATCACAAAAAGCAAAGTTCGTCAACAAACTTCTTAAAATTAAGACTAAAATTTGCAAAAAAAGAACGTGCGACTTAAATTCGCACGTTCTCTGAACACGGCAATGTCATTTTCAAAAATCAAAACTGCATCAAAGCCCTCTGCTTTTCTGCTTTTTCAGCATTGTAACCCATATCAGGGAATAAGTTCGATTTTTCTGAGTACATTTTCGAATTTTTCCTGATCAATAGGCTTGCCGGCATAAGCAACACAACCAAGTTCGAAAGCCTTTGATACGTTTCTGCCTTCGTTAAGTGCAGTTGTCATAATAATCTTTGCACGTTTTTCATCAGGAATATTCTTTTCTTTCTCAATATCACGAATTGCCTTAAGAGCCTGATAGCCATCCATTGCAGGCATCATAATATCAAGGCAGACAAGGTCATAACCCTCACCTGATTCAAGCGCCATAAGGAATGCATCAACTGCCTCAAGGCCGTCAACGGTAACATCGCACTCACCGTACTTGGAAAGAAAACGGAGCATAAATTTTCTGCTGGCGAAATCATCCTCTGCAATCAAAATCTTCATATTTTAATCCTCCTCAAAAAATTACTGATTTAAAAATTTATAAACCTTGCCCGCGATACTGTCAAGAGGCGCCTGAACTTCAACGCCGCCTTTCTCGAAGGCAACCTTTGGCATACCGTAAACCACGCAGGTTGCTTCATCCTGCCCTATTGTGTGCGCCCCGGCATTTCGCATGGCAAGAAGCCCGTTCGAACCGTCAGCACCCATTCCGGTAAGGATAACACCTATTGCTTTGTTTCCTGCAGTCTGTGCAACAGAATCAAAAAGAACATCAACCGAAGGGCAGTGACCGCTTACTTTCTCACCCTCCATGCAGGTTACCTCAAAATGGTCACCCACGCGGACAAGCCGCATCTGCTTGTCTCCCGGAGCTACAAGAACAAGTCCCGTTTCAACACGGTCTCCGTTTTTTGCCTCCCGGACTTCAACCTTACAGTCACGATTCAGGCGGTCTGCATACATCTTTGTGAACCCGGGCGGCATATGCTGTACAATAACCGTTCCCGGAATGTCCTTATCAAATTGCTTTACAACATCAAATATGGCTTCCGTTCCGCCTGTCGATGCTCCGATTGCAACAACCCTGTCACCGTAAGAACCGGTGGTATGACGTACATGAGCCGTGCCTGCTCCGACGGGAAGTGAAACCTTGGCGGTTGAGGCTATTTTGATTTTTGTGTTTAATTCATTCTCAACAAAGTTCGCGATATCTTCCGGCCTCATAGCCTGCGGTTTGTTGACAAAATCAACGGCACCGGCAGCCATGGCATCGAATACTTTTTCATTCAATGCACTAACCATTATAACAGGAATCACGTACTGTGGCAAAAGTCTTCGAAGGAATTCAATTCCTGACATTTTCGGAAGTTCAACATCAAGTGTCATTACGTCCGGTCTTGTACGGATGATTTCATCCCTTGCTTCATATGCATCGGCAGCAACTGCCACAACCTCAAGAGCCGGATCCTTATTTATTCCGTTAACAAGCAATTGCCTGAAGGTTAACGAATCGTCAACAACCAAAACTCTGATCTTTTTCAAGTCGTCCTCCGTTCCTGCACTCAGCGTCTGTAAATCGAAGGCTGTATGTATTGGAAATTGGTCTTTGTTTTATCGATAATTTCCGTACAGCCGATAAACAGATATCCGCCGGGCTCCATGACATCATAGATTTTGTTCAGAAGTCGAATCTTTGTTTCTTCATCAAAGTAGATCATTACATTTCGCAGAAAAACGATATCGAATTTCCGCTTGAACGGGAACTGCTCCATCAGATTGAAATATCGGAAAAGAACCCTGTCCTTTAACTCTTTTTTGATTTCGTAACGTCCGTCCGGAGTTTTCTCAAAATACATTGCAAGCCATGCCTTCGGAATGTCGCCCACACGGTCTTCATCATAAATGCCGGCAGCTCCGATTGCAAGAGCTTTTCTTGAAACATCCGTTGCAAGGATTGTGGTGTCCCAGTTTGCAAAATCCGGTCCGAAAAAGTCTTTAAGAACCATTGAGAGTGTATAAGCTTCTTCACCGCTCGATGCAGCCGCTGACCATATTCCCAGGTCTTTTTTTGCTGCATTTTTAACCTTAAGTTCCGGAAGCACATGCTCCTTCAGAAAATCGAAATGAACCGATTCCCTCAGGAAGAAGGTGTGATTTGTAGTAAGCGAATTAACAAGTGTTGTTGCCTCTTCACCGAAAGGATTCTGGAAAACCTTCTGCATGTATTCCGAATATGATGAATAATGTCCCTTCATCATGACAGATGCCAGACGGCCCTCAATAAGAGCCCGCTTTTCCTTCAGATTCACGCCATATTTATCCTTGACAAATGTTACAATTTCCTGAAACTCTGTTTCTGATATAGCCATAATAAACCTACTTTATCTACAGTTTATATCAGTATACTCTTGATTTTGCATTTTGTCAATTTTTATTTAATTTTCACTTTTTCGAAAGTTTATCTTGCAAAAGAGCAATAAAAGTTTTCATCTGCTCATCTGTTCCGATGGTGATTCTCAAATAATCACACAGAACCGGCTTGTTGAAGAAGCGTACAAAAACCTTGTTTTCTCTGAGATAATCAAAAATTTCAGCCGCCTTTTCCGCAGGATGTGTTGCGAAAAGGAAGTTGGTTGAAGAATCAAGAACTGTGAAGCCAAGCCTTTCAAGTTCCTTCTTTGTCCACTCTCTTGTGCTGATTATTTTGTTTACATGTTCCTCAAAATACGCCTTGTCCTTTACTGCCTCAGGTCCGGCAACAGCTGCCGGCATATTGATTGTATAGGAATTATAGGAGTTTTTAACATCATTCAGAGCCCGGATAAGACGCCTGCTTCCGAATGCATAGCCTATACGCATTCCGGCCATTGAACGTGATTTCGAGAATGTCTGTACAACAAGCAGATTCTCATATTTATCAATCAGCGGAAGTGCCGATTCACCGCCAAAATCAATATAAGCCTCATCAATAATAACAACAGAATTCGGGTTATGACTTACAATGTCCTCAACAAACGAAAGCGGTTCCGCAATCGATGTGGGCGCATTCGGGTTCGCCAGTACAATTCCTCCGTTATCGCGATAAAAATCCTCTTTCCTGATACGGAAGTTTTCATCAAGCTTCGGACATTCGTACGGAATCCTGTAAAGATCCGCCCAGACATCGTAGAAAGAATAAGTGATGTTCGGGAAAAGGATTGGCTTATCCGAATTGAAAACTGCGCGGAAAGCTGTTGCCAGAACATCGTCCGAACCAACACCGACAAAGATTTCGTCAGTACTCCGTCCATAATATTCGGCAAGTGCCTTTACAATAGGTGCCGCCGATACATTCGGGTACAGACGCAGGCGGTCTGCGTCAAATTCCCTTAATGCCCGAAGTACTCCCGGTGCAGGAGGATAAGGGTTCTCATTTGTATTCAGTTTGATAATTCCTGCCACTTCCGGCTGTTCACCGGGTGTATAGGGTGTAATTTTTATCAGGTTATCCTGCCATTCTGCCATAATTCTGCCTCCGGAACATCATGCTGTATCCAACAGTCTTTTTCCTAAAAATTTTGCAAAAGCAAACCACATTGGTAATTGAATTGCCGGGAATTTCCGGTTGTTGTCATAAGTTTTTATTTCATTTTATATTCTGCGGCAAGCTTCTCAAAAGCAGGAAGCGCACGGACAATCATGTCATAATCAACACAGTATGCGATTCTAACAAAGCCTGCGCATCCGAAGGAGCTTCCGGGAACAAGCAGCAGATTGTATTTCTTTGCAACATTTGAAAATGCTTTGTCATCAGGCTCCGGAGTCTTAACAAACAGATAGAAAGCGCCCTGAGGCTTAACGCACTCGAAGCCCAGGTCTTTCAGGCTGTTGTAAAGCAGTTCCCTGTTTCTGTTGTAAATCTCAACATCAACCTTTGCATCCAGGCAGCGTGCAACGGCAAGCTGCATAAGCGAAGGAGCGTTAACATATCCGAGGATTCGGTTTGCAACACTTGCGGCACCAATGACATCATCGGCATCATCAAGCTCGTCAGGCATTACAAGGTAGCCGATTCGCTCACCGGGAACAGACAGTGACTTGCTGAAGGAATAACCTACGATTGTATTGTGATAATATTTAGTAAGGTACGGTACTTCCACACCGTCATAAGCAAGCTCACGGTAGGGCTCATCGGAAATCAGATAGATTGATGTGCCGTATTCCTTTTCCTTCTTTACAAGGATTGCGGCCAATTTTTTAATTGTCTCCTCCGAATAAACAACTCCTGTCGGGTTATTCGGTGTATTAACGATGACAGCCTTTGTTTTTGCGCTTATTTTCTGCTCAAACTCATTTAGGTTGGGCTGGAATGTGCTTGTATCGGGAGATACGGCAATCAGCACACCGTCATAATTTGAAACATAATTTCTGTATTCACCGAAATAAGGGGCAAATGTCAGGACTTCATCCCCGGGGTTGAGGAGTGCTCTGAAAATAACATTCATTCCGCCCGCAGCACCGACCGTCATAAGAATATTCTTTGTTGCAAATGCTGTTCCGAACCGCTCATTCAGCGACTTTGCAACAGCCTCGCGAACATCCTCATATCCGGCATTGTTCATATAGCCGTGAACATAGCCCGGCTTTTCGTTATCAAGTATATTTTTAATTGACTCGGCAATTTCCTTAGGCGGCTCAACGCTCGGGTTGCCAAGACTGAAATCATAAACATTTTCAGCGCCGTAAATTGCCGCTAATTTCTTTCCTTCCTCAAACATGGCGCGGATTACCGAGCTGCCCTTAACAAGTGCCTGCATACGTTCTGCTATCATTTTATTATCCCCTGTTTCTTTATTCATTTTATTTTATAAATGAACACTTTTTCACATTATCCGTAATTTTACATGCTCATTCGAACCACCATATCAGTATAATCATGCACATTGGAAAAGTCAAGGCAAGCATAATGTATATTGCTCCGGCGAATGGCATACAGCTTACACAAATGTCATTTTTCTTGCCATATGAAAAATAGTGTGCTATATTATTTTAGATGTGTGTAACGGGGGACTTTAATCTTCTGTTTCAGTTTTCACGGACAAACACATTAATCCTTATTAACGGGGCATTTATTATGGCACTTAAGCTTATTACCGACTCTGCAACAGATTTACCGCGGGACTATATCGCAGCTCATAAGCTGCACGTTATTCCCACTCCCGTCGTTATTGACGATGTTGATCTTCGCGATGGCGTATCCGTTTTCCCTGAAGATTTCTACCAGCAGCTTCGCGACGGCCATGTAGTTACTACATATCATATCAGCCAAATGATGTTTTATGACAATTTCAAGCCTTATGCAGAAGCAGGCGACACAGTGATCTATTTCTGTTTCTCAACAGGCATCGCCGGCACCTTCCAGGCCGCAAACCTTGCCAAAAACGACCTTCTTGAAGAGTTTCCTGATTTTGATATTACCATTATTGATTCAAAATGCGCATCCATGGGCTTCGGCCTTGCGGTAATGTACCTTGTTGACCTCTATGAAGCAGGCGCTCCCAAAGAAACAATCATAAAAGCCGCTGATTTCTACTTCAACCACATGGAACACATTTTCACCGTAGAAACACTTGAATACCTTTACAAGGGCGGACGTATCAAACGTCCGGCAGCTATTGCAGGAACACTTCTTGACATCAAACCCATGATTGAAGTTACAGACGATGGTGCTCTCACATCTTTTGAGAAAATCCGTGGTCGCAACAAGTCCTTAAAACGTCTTGTCGAGCTTATAGGCGAACGTGCTTATGACCCTGAACATCAGGTATTCGGCCTTGTTCACGGTGACTGTATTGACGACCTTCACCACGTTCGCGACATGATTTCCGAAAAATACGGTGCTACCGAATTCCGTGAAAGCTACGTTGGCTGTGCAATCGGTGCTCACACAGGTCCCGGCATTGTAGGCGTTACCTTCCTTGATGCAGAGCCGCCTAAATTTGAGTGAACCGCACTGGGAATTGATTTGCCGGGAATTCCCGCTTGCAATCCCGAATAATTTGACTGAAAAAACACGACCGGATACGTTGAAAACAACGCATCCGGTCCTTTTCATATTATTTCAAGCCGAGTGATTTTTCCGTCTTTCCATTCCATCACCCTGACTGTTTTCCCGCCGCGAAGGCACAAACCTTCCGCACGTCCTTCACTCCAGGCCTTCGGAAGTGCAGGCAGGAAACGTGGGGTATCTTCGTGGCTCTGCACAAGCATTTCTGCAATTCCGGCTGTCACACCAAAGTTTCCGTCAATCTGGAACGGCGGATGATTGTCAAAAAGGTTCGGTAATGTCTGGTTTTCCATAAGCAGGCGGATGTTTTCAAGCGCCTTATCGCCCTCAAAAAGCCTTGCATACATATTTATAATCCACGCCCGGCTCCAGCCCGAATGGCCGCCGCCATGCGCAAGACGCCTCTTAATTGTTGCCTTCGACGCCTCAAAAAGTTCCGGTGTTTTGCTTTCGGTTATCCCACCTCCCGGATAAAGCGCGAAAAGCTGGGAAATATGCCTGTGACCGGCCTCAACCTCTTCATAATCCTCATTCCACTCCATAATCTGTCCAAAACGGCCAATCCTAATGGGCGCGATCCGCTGAAGCGTTTTCTGAAGCTCGCCGGCAATTCCGTTTCCGATTTCAAGAACCCTTTCCGCTTCAATGCAGGCCTCAAACAGCTCCGTAATAATTTCGTTATCCATGGTCGCGCCCTTGCAGATAACACCCTTCTGTCCATTCGGCAGACGATACTCATTCTCAGGGGAAAGCGTGGGCATGGTGACAAGGAAGTCCCCGTCCTCAACAAGGTAATCAACCAGGAAAAGAGCGGCTTCCCGCATTACATCGTAATTAGCCCTCAGAAAATCAGCATCCATTGAAAAGCGGTATTGTTCCCATATATGCAGACACAGCCATGCTGCGCCCATAACCCAGTAACTCGCGGAAAGGCAGACATCCTGCGGGTTTGTGTCAGCCCAGAGGTCTGTATTGTGATGCGCGCAAAAGCCTCTGCACCCATACATTTCACGTGCAGTTCTGCGTCCGTTTTCGCGCATGCGTTGAATAAGCTCAATAAGCGGCTGCTGGCACTCAGCCAGATTACATACCATTGCGGGCCAGTAATTCATCTCAGTATTAATGTTAATTGTGTAGCGTCCGCCCCACGCCGGAAAATAGTCCTGATTCCAGACGCCCTGCAGATTTGCCGGAAGCGACCCCGGACGGCTGCAGGCAATCAGCAGATATCGCCCGTACTGGAAGAAACGCACCACATCCTCCTGCCCGGGGATTTCAAGTTTCACGCGGTTAAACAAGGCATGATAATCAGCCAGATGTTCCGAGAGCAGGCTGTTCCACCCTCCTTCGGAAAGCTCCTCAAGTCTTCGCAGCACGTATTCTGCAGGATTTTCCACGCGGAAGGATGTAGCTGCAGTCACAAAAATCAGGGCTTCATCAGCATTTTTCACCATGGTTGTGTTGCCTATGGTTTCCTTCGTACCGCCCTTTGTCAGTACCTTCATTCCCGCAGCAATCCTTACGCCGTCTTTTCCACCGGCAGTTGCGTGCAAAAGCTGGATTTCTCCCGGTTTTGCAACAATGCTGTCACTGCAGCCGTTATAACAGGGACGCCTGCAGTTCGAAGTTTCATACGGTGTTATGGCCCACGGAATAGTACCGCGCGTAATTTCCCCATGAAAGCTGAGTTTTCCCGGCTTGTCAGCCGTCAGATGCACAATAATCGCATTCTGCGGATAGCTTGCAATCACCTGTCTTCTGTATTCCACGCCGTCAAGCACAAACTCCGTAGTTGCAACCGCATTTTCAATATCAAGCTCCCTGCGGTATCCGCTCGTTGTAAAATCCGTCCCGTCAAATTCTATATAGAGATTTCCAAGCGGCTCAAAATGGCGTTGTTCCTCAGGAAGACCTGACAACGCGAGAGCGCACAATTCCTGAGCTTCCTTTATTCTTCCGTCTCTTATCAGCTGTCGGATTTCAGGAAGCTTTTCCTTTGCCGACGGATTCAGACGGTCCTGCGGTCCACCGTACCAGACACTATCCTCATTAAGCTGGATACGCTCAGTGCATGGTTCCCCGAAAACCATTCCACCCATTCTGCCGTTTCCGATAGGAAATGCCTCATCCCATTGCTTTGCAGGTTCATTAAATACAATTTTCAGTTTGTCATTCTTATCAACATCAAATCTCATACACACCCTGACTTTCCGCCAACCGCTTTGTTTCCGGATACCTACCCGGTAAACCTGTTACGCTTCACTTTTCAATCGTAGCGCGAAACAATTTTCTTTGCAACATTTAATTCGCTCAAATTCATGTTTCATAAAGAGAAACAACAATGTTTTGTTTCTCTCTTTTCGCTTTACCGGGAATTCTCATAAATCGAGTCAGAAACAACAGGCCCCATAAACCCAAAAAGAGTCCAAAAAAACCGTCCCCACTGACTCATTAGTAATGGGAACGGTTGTTTTCAGCCACGCATGTCAATTACCGGACCGCCCTTGTGGCGGATATAATCACCGGTAATTGTGACGCGTCCGATATTGTCATCTTTAGGAATCTCATACATAATATCCAGCATGAATTCCTCAATAATGCTTCGAAGCGCTCTTGCACCGGTTTTTTTCTCAATTGCAAGGTCAGCAATTGCTTCAAGTGCCGAATCGTCAAAAATCAATTCAACCTCATCAAGTGCAAGAAGCTTTGCGTACTGCTTTGTAATAGCGTTCTTGGGCTCACTGAGGATACGTTTGTAGGAATCCTTTGTAAGACCCGAAAGAGCATAAACAACAGGCAGACGGCCAAGGAATTCGGGAATCATTCCGTATTCGCGAAGGTCCTCTGTAGTAACCTTGTCAAGAAGGTTCGGGTCATCATCGTATTTATCCTTAAGGTCGGCATCGAAGCCCATGGATGAATGCTTATTCAGTCTGGTCTTGATGATTTCCTCAAGATCGGGGAAAGCTCCGCCGCAGATAAACAGAATGTTTGTGGTATTGATTGTAGTAAGCGGAACCATGGCATTCTTGCTGGTTGCACCTACGGGAACCTCAACATCGCTGCCCTCAAGCAGTTTAAGAAGGCCCTGCTGAACCGATTCGCCGCTTACATCGCGAGATGTTGTGTTACGTTTCTTGGCAATTTTATCAATTTCATCAATAAATACTATGCCCTTTTCAGCACGCTCAACATCGTTGTCAGCCGCAGAAAGGAGCTTTGAAAGAACGCTTTCGACATCATCACCTATATAGCCTGCCTCTGTAAGCGAAGTAGCGTCCGTAATGGCAAGCGGAACATTAAGAATTCTTGCAAGAGTCTTGACAAGATAAGTCTTTCCGCAACCCGTAGGTCCAATCATCAGCATGTTGGATTTTTCTATATCGATGTCATCTTCACTCTTATCCGCAACACGCTTGTAATGATTATAAACAGCAACAGAAATGACTTTCTTGGCATGTTCCTGACCTATTACATAATCATCAAGGCACGACTTGATAACGTGCGGCGGAGGAAGTTCATCAATTTTAAGTTCCGTGAAAGGCTTCGATTCCGTCTTGCGCTTCTTTATTTTCTGGCTCTGCGGAATGTCGGGCCCGGGGCCGAAATTCATGAAAAACTGAGGCATTCCGTTAATCTGATTATTCACGGTCCGGCCGTTGTTTTCAGACTCATCGGTTCCATTTTCATTTGGGTTTTCCGGATTTATGCCCTGCGGCCCGTTTCCGGGGAATCCAAACTGACCTCCCGGGAAAATACCCATACCGGGATCTCCAAAAGGAAAACCGTTGTTAATCTGGTCAAACGTACGCTGAAGGCAGTCCCTGCAGATTACGGTATTTCCGGGCATATGGATCATCGGACCCGTAACGCTTTCCGTTCGTCTGCACATACAGCAGACATCTTCGTATTGTTTGTTATCGTCTTCCACTGTGTTACCTCAAAATACTAAATTAGTTGATATTGCTCATCTGACGCCTGTCAGAATATCATGAAACAATAAACTCAGAATAAAGTTATCTGACGTCAGTCGGGTTCTGCCTTAGCAGCATTGAACCCTCCCGGCGTCAGAAAAAAGTCATTATACGTTGAATAAGCTGCCGCCTACAAATTCACGAAGCAGTGAGTTCTTGGGAATATTCTCAGTGTTGATTGTAAGGAAATAATCAAGGAACTTGAGAAGTCTCTTAGCTTCGGGATATTCGGGAGCATCCTCAGGAATGCAGAAAAGAAGCGGCTCAACAAACTGCTTAAGTACAGGCAGTTCGTAAATCATTGCTGAGTTGAAGATTACATCCGCTTTTTCCTGATAAGGGAAAATGTTTTCTTCCTCACCGCGACGTACTGAAGGCCACATAGCGATTGTTGTACGTGCATCTGCACCACGTGTACGTGAATCACGAACGATACGGCGGAGCAGACGGCCGTCTGTTGTAGCAATACGGTTGTGCTCATCAATATTCAGCTGTGTAAGTGCGCTGATATAAATCTTGAACTTGCTCTCTGCGGGAAGTGAATATGACATTTTCTCATTAAGGCCGTGGATACCTTCAATAACAAGAATATCGTCAGCACCAAGCTGCTTGTAGTTGCCCTTGTATTCACGTCTGCCGGTCTTGAAGTTGAAGGTAGGAAGTTCAACGCGCTCACCGCGGAGGAGAGCTGTCATATCCTTGTTAAACTGCTCAACGTCAAGTGCCTCAAGGCATTCGAAATTGTAATTTCCGTCTTCATCCTTGGGGGTGTCCTCACGGTTCTTGAAATAATCATCAAGTCCGATGGGGTGCGGCTTGTAACCAAGTGTACGGAGCTGGATTGACAGGCGGTGTGAGAATGTTGTCTTACCTGAAGATGAAGGACCGGCAATCATGATAAATTTCTTATTTCCGGACTCTCTGATCATCTCTGCAATTTCACCGATTCTCTTCTCAAGGAGTGCTTCCTGGATAAGCATAAGATCGGTCGCATTACCCTTTGCAATTTCTTCATTCAGCGCACTTACGGTCTTGATGCCAAGCATCATGCCCCAGTGGTTAGCTGTCTGGAGTGTTGAGAAGAATAAAGGCATCGGAACGAATTCTTCAACAACGTTAGGATTTTTCTGCTCAGGAAGAACAAGAACAAAACCGTCTTCATAAGGGAACAGGTCGAACTGCTTAAGAATGCCTGAACTCATGGGCATATAGCCGTAGAAATAATCCTGATAGCCGTCAAAATTATAAATGTTGGTTTTGGATACACGACGATATTTGAACAGGTGCTCCTTGTCGTGCATACCTTTTTTACGGAAAAGTTCAATAGCGTCGGTGGTGTTGATGCTCTGCTTACGGAAGGGGATATCCTCTGTAATCATCTCACGCATCTTCGCTTTTACACCTTCGAGATCAGCAGGTGTAACCTTTGCGCCGTCAACTTCGCAATAAAGAGCGTTGCCGATTGAATGCTCAACTCTTACGCTGATGTTGTTGTTTTTGCCAAGTTCACGCTCGAAAGCACGGAGCATAACAAGAATCATACCTCTTACGTATGTTCTGTGTCCGTCGCCATCGCCGATGGTCTGGAAATCGACTGTGCAGTCACGGCTTACGGTTTTGTTAAGCTCGCGGAGCTTGCCGTCGATAGAGCCAAGGATGATGTCATACTTGAATTTCGATGCATAATCCTTGCTGATTTCGTAAAGGCTCGTACCCTTCGGGTACTCCTTCTTCTGGTCTCTGAATGTTACAACAATACTGTTTTCCATAACTATACCTTTCTCTTTGCTTCCTTCGAAGCCTTCTAAAATTTATTGATGGCCTGTTTAAGCAGGTCCAGCCCGGTCAGGAACTCAGGCAGGCGTTCACGCGCCTTGTCGGTTTCATTTGTTTCGAGCTGTTCCTTAACAAGCAGCGCCTTGCGATACTCGTTTTTGAGGTAATCCCGGTAAATCGGATTTTCCTCAGCCGGAAGGATACGGCCGTACTCGAATTCACAGTCGGAATAAGGTTCTTCGGGGTTTTCTCCCCTGACAGCGTGAATCGATAAATAAAATTTCCCGTAATCTGTGCAACAGCGTTCTTCGGTAATACAAAAACCGTGACTGTAAATAAAATGTCTGACCATTCCAATGTCCGACTGTGGCTGAAGAATCAGCTCCTTTGCCTCAAGCACGCACGAAAGACCGTCTGTCAGAATACGTGTCATAAGGCTTCCCCCCATCCCCGTAATAAGGATGCAGTCAGCTTCTCCGGGATTAAGTGCGAATAACCCGTCCGAAAGCCTGGTCTGTATTTTGTTCTCGCATCTGCACATGCGAATGTTTTCATCGGCATGAGAAAGCGGCCCTTTACGCAGGTCCATGGCGATACAGCTTTCCGCAATTCCGTTCTGAATCAGCCAGATGGAGGTATGTGCATGGTCACAGCCGATGTCTGCCACACGGTTTCCTTTGGAAACCATTTTGGCACTCATTAAGAGTCTTTTTGATAATTCCATATTAGTCTAAGAAATCCCTAAGCTTACGGCTTCTGCTCGGATGACGGAGCTTTCTCAGGGCCTTTGCTTCAATCTGACGAATACGTTCACGGGTAACGTTGAACTCCTTGCCAACCTCTTCAAGAGTACGGGCACGTCCGTCATCAAGACCGAAACGAAGACGCAGAACCTTGCGCTCTCTGTCTGTAAGTGTATCAAGCACTTCCAGAAGCTGTTCCTTGAGCAGTGCAAAAGCGGCTGCATCGGCAGGAACGGGAACCTGATCATCCTTGATGAAATCACCAAGATGGCTGTCCTCTTCTTCACCGATAGGTGTTTCGAGTGATACCGGCTCCTGGGAAATCTTCTGGATTTCACGTACACGCTCTACGGGAAGCCCCATTTCCTTTGCAATTTCTTCGGGATAAGGCTCACGGCCGAGCTCCTGAAGCATCTGACGCTGAACACGGATGAGCTTATTGATTGTCTCAACCATATGAACGGGAATACGGATTGTACGTGCCTGGTCTGCAATGGCACGTGTGATTGCCTGGCGGATCCACCAGGTTGCGTATGTACTGAACTTGTAGCCTTTTCGGTAGTCGAATTTGTCAACGGCCTTGATAAGACCAAGGTTACCTTCCTGAATAAGGTCAAGGAACTGCATTCCGCGGCCGACATAACGCTTTGCGATACTTACAACAAGTCTGAGGTTGGCTTCCGCAAGACGCTTTTTGGCTGCACGGTCACCAACTTCCATACGCTTTGCAAGTTCAATTTCCTCATCTGCCGAAAGAAGCGGAACCTTACCGATTTCCTTTAAGTACATACGTACCGGATCTTCAATGCTGACACCCTCCGGAACGGACAGGTCAATCTTTGAAAGATCTTCATCTTCATCATCAAGAATGATTTCAGAATCATCAATTTCCTCAAGGTCCGGAACACGGAGAACATCCACGTTGTTTGCCTCAAGGTACTCATAAACACGGTCAAACTGTGCGGAATCAAGTTCGAAATCAATAAAGAAATCATTTATTTCCTGATATTCAAGAACATTTTTCTTCTTTTTGGCGTAGACAAGTAATTCTTTTAATCTGTCATTAAAGCTCTGTTTGTTTTCTTCCATGGTGAAATCTCTCCCCGTTATTTGTTCGCCTTAAGCGAAATTTTCAATTTTGGCAGTTCGCGTTTTTTAGCAGACAGCTTCTGGTACGCAAGCGTATCATTTGCTGCGATTGCTTCATCGCACTGCTTGTCAAGAGTTGCCTTCAGGACTCTTCGCACCGTATCCTGGAAGGTTTTTTCTCTTTCCGATTCCGAGAGGTTTTCGCGCAATTCATACGAGAATATTCCCGCAACGATTGCCTGCTCCTCCTCAGTGTCGAATCTGTCTATAATTGCACCGGGCGATATTCCGCCGGTATCGGACATATTGAACAACAGCTTTGCAACTCCGTGATAAGGTTCATCGGGAAAATCTTCTTCCGTGATGTAATCCTTTAGGGTCTTCAAAACCCCGGAATCCTCAGCTGCCCAGGTAAGAAGAAGTTTTTCCGCCTGCACAAGAGCATCGTCTGATTTCGGTTTCTTCCTAATAACAGGTTTTTCCGACTCATCAGTATCTTCTTCCCTGTAACCGTCATGCCGCTCAGCCTTTTCGGCCGAAAGACGGCGCAGATTGTCTGCACCGATATGATAAATGCGGTCAACGGCATCTATATAATTGTTACGAAGTATTGTATCGTCAACTGTTGAAAGTTTTTGAGCTATTTCGTGATAAAATTTTGTTTTTGAATCAGGGTCGGCCATATCGTAATTCTGTTCAATGCATTCAACCTCGAACAAAAATGATGGCTGAGCGTTCAAAATACGCTGTTCGTAAGCCTCAGGGCCAAGATTTTTAATAAACTCATCAGGGTCCTTATGCGGCTTCATGGTAAGCACCTTTGCGCCGATTCCTTCCCGCTTAAGGATTGGAATTGCACGAAGTGCTGCCTTTCGTCCGGCACTGTCACTGTCGAATGTAAGAACCGCACTCTGAACATATTTCTTAATGTTCTTTGCGTTAAGCGACGTAAATGCCGTTCCAAGCGATGCTACCGCATTTTCAAAGCCTGCGGACTGAAGGGCAATGACATCCATATAGCCCTCACAGAGCAGGAAAAAGGGCTTTCTTGTACGTTTTGCGTAATTCAGGCCGTAAAGGGTACGGCTCTTGTCAAAAAGCACGGTTTCCGGTGAGTTCAGATATTTCGGTTCTCCGTCGCCCATAACACGTCCACCGAAAGCAATAACCTTGTTATTCGGGTCCATAATCGGAAACATGACACGGTTCCAGAATTTATCATTAGGACCACGCTTTTCGTCATACGTTATCAGACCGGATTTCGCAAGAATCGCATCCGAAAAGCCTTTCCCGCGAAGATGCTGATAAAGCTTGCCGTCAGCATATCCGAGCCCGAAATGGATTATGGTTTCATCAGACAGGCCACGTTTTCTGAGATATTCAAGGCCAACCTTTCCCACAGGGCTCTTAAGACAGTTGTGATAATAAACCGCTGCCTCTTTATGAATTTCAAGCAGCTGCTCCCTTTCGGCAGCAGCCCTCTTTTCCTCAGCGGTATATTCGTCCCGGGGCATTTCTACTCCGGCGCGTTCCGCAAGATATTTCACAGCCTCACGGCCCGTCATGTTTTCCGATTCCTTAAGAAAAGTCAGCACATTCCCGCCCTTTCCGCATCCGAAGCAGTAAAACATCTGCTTTGATGCGCTTACGGAAAACGATGCGGTCTTTTCACCGTGAAACGGGCAAAGTCCCCAGTAATTCGCGCCCTTCTTGTGAAGGTTCACTCTTTCCCCTATGACGTCCACGATATTATTTCGTGAAAGTATTTCATCTATAAGGTTATCGTCGTAACGCATTTTTCCCCCAAAAAATCTGTAAATCCAAGGCCTCGCGCAGTCAGGAATTTCTTAAGTTCAGACTACCGACCAGCTGAACGGAATCATGGCCTCTTTGAACTTTGTGATTGCGAAATTGTCAGTCATACCGGCAATGTAATCGCATACGGCACGTTCCGGAGTGCACTGTCCGCTCATATAAAGAGTAATATATTCATGAGGCAGAAGCTCAAGGTGTTCGCAATAGTACTCAAAAAGTGTCTTGACCATGCTCTCAGCCTTGCCTTCCTGACCTTTGGCAATCGGATTTGTGTAAACATACTCAAACATGAAAGCCTTCAGTTCTTTTGCGGCACGGAACACATCATCCGACATGGTAATTTCGTTCCTGTCCCGGCTGTTCGTTATAATATCGTGAATAATTGTATCAAGGCGCTCGGTTACGCTGTTTCCGAGCACATCGGTAATTGTTTTCGGAATATCCTTTTCGGAAATGATATTTCCGCGGATTGCGTCATCAACATCATGGCTGACATAAGCGGTTTTATCCGCAAGACGCACAATGTCTCCCTCCAGCGTGCAGGCCTTGCCCCATGTCTGGTGGTTGATGATACCGTCTCTTACTTCATAAGACAGATTAAGACCTTGCCCGTCCCTTTCAAGAATTTCCACAACACGGATGCTCTGCTCAAAGTGCTTGAAGCCTTCAGGGCAGACTTCGTTCAGCGCACGCTCGCCCGCATGCCCGAAGGGCGTGTGGCCAAGGTCATGACCAAGGGCAATTGCCTCAGTCAGATCCTCATTAAGCATAAGCGATTTTGCTATAGTTCTTGCAATCTGGGAAACCTCAAGAGTGTGTGTAAGCCTTGTACGGTAATGGTCACCTTCAGGCTCAAGAAATACCTGGGTTTTCCCTTTCAGACGGCGAAAGGCCTTAGAGTGTATTATTTTGTCACGGTCACGCTGGTAAACCGGACGGATATCACAGGGAGCTTCCGGGAAGTCCCTGCCTTTTGACTGGTCACTGAAGGCAGCATAAGGTGATAATACGATATGCTCCTGTTTTTCCTGCATTTCTCTTATATTCATTTAACCCTCTCCGATACGCAAATTGCTTACAAAAGACATATTACGGAACGAAGAAGGATTTCCCTGCCTGAATCAGAAAAAATTCGGTAAATATTTTTTAGTTCCCTCAAGCATATCGTTAACAAGTGTTTTAACCTGTTCTGACGAAAGGCGTCCCTTAATCAGCGGATCGCAAAGGAAGGCTTCTTCAAGAAGCTTTCTGTCTCCGTTCATGGCAGCCTTTATGCATCTTTCATGATTTTCCACATGAGGCATTACAAGTTCCCTTATATTTTCCGGAAGGGCACCGGCGAATACAGGTCTTATCGCACCTTTTTCGAAAAGAGCATTTGTTTCCACAACGGCATCTGCCGGAAGATTAGGAATCTGAAGAGCAAAGTTTGGCATGTTGACATTACTTATATTCCGCTCAAAACCGCAGAGTGCGCGAATCAGAAGAACGCCCTCCTCTTCCGTTTCCTTAAGTTCAAACGGCATTTCGCCCGAAACAAGTTTTCTGCTCTTTTCAAGACGATGCTCAAGGTCCTCTTTACGCCATTTTACCGTTGTAAGTCCGAAATTCCAGCTTTTAACCGTTTCGGGGTCTTTAAGATACATTTCGCCCGGCATAAACTCAACAAGGTGGCGGTCTCCCGCTGCCGCAATGAGGCCGTATCTCCTGAACAGGTCAAACTTAACCCGGTTTTTGAACTTGAATGTATCGGCAGGATTGTATTCGCCCTCGAAAAAGCCTTCATCAAAATGCTTATCGACATATTCCCTGTAAATCGGGAAAAGATCCATACCCTTGTATGAAGCGGCGCCAAACCATGTGAAATGGTTGATTCCCTGCACATTCACGTGAATATCGTGGAATTCCCTGCTGTCGGTAATTCCAAGGCTTCTCAGTATGCCAAGAAGCATCTTCTGTGTTCCGAAAACCTCATGGCAGCATCCGAATGCGCGGATTTCCGGGAAAACGGTGTACAGCGTCTTTACGCAGAGTGACATGGGATTTGTATAATTGATTACAAAAGCCCCGGGTGCATATTTTTTTATAGCCTCGGCTATTTCGACAAACTGCGGAATTGTACGCATTGCACGCATGATTCCTCCCGGGCCCGCCGTATCGCCTACCGACTGGTAAATTCCGTAACGCTCGGGTGCATGGACATCAACTTCCATTTCGTCAAACGTGCCGGGAAGAATGGAAATAACAACAAAATCGCACCCGGGAAGTGCTTCCGAAAGACTGTCGTAAACATTGTAATCCCACTTACCGACAACATCTTCACGCTTCTTAAGCATATTTCCGAGTATGGCATTGTTCTCTGCCGCTTTGCGGTCAATATCGTAAAGCCTTATTTCGCCCGACATATCGCCGGTCTTTGCAAGATCTGTCATAAAAGTCCACGCCCATCCGCGCGAACCGCCGCCTATGTATGCAATCTTAATATCTGTTGCTTTTCCGTTTTTGTAAATCATGTCCCTCTCTCCTTTATATTGGCGGCCATTCGGTACAGCCGCTTATTTCGGTATTTCATTGACTTTGGGTACATATTGCACCCTTTTTTATTTATTGAGCTTTTTCAACTGATACAACAATCAGCTTTTTTCCGTCAACCCTGAACTTAATCTCATACCCGGCAAATCCGAACCCGTAAATTCGCTCGGAATCGTTTTGGTAATGTGGCCGCGGGTCTTCTGCCAGTATCCCCGCAAGCGCTTCTCTGCGCGATTCATCAAAATCCTCCGGCAGGGCGCAAGTAAACTCTACGGAAAGCCTGTAATCCGTGTTTCTGTCGGTAAATCCGGCCGTTGCCTCAGGGTGGGAATCCGCATAAACAATATACGGTTTAACGTCAAACACCGGTGTTCCGTCCATAAGGTCCGCTCCGCCAAGAACAAGAACCGGCCCGTATTCCTTATCTTTTTCGATTCCAAGCAGCTTTACGCACGACAGTCCGATCGGGTTCGGTCTGAAGGGCGAACGTGTAGCGAAAACGCCCATCCGCTCATTTCCGCCAAGGCGCGGCGGGCGGACCGTCGGGGACCATTCCGTCTTATGTGCTTTTGAAAAATCCCATACAAGCCAAACATGCGAAAAAGACTCAAGGCCGCGTAAAGCAGCCTCGTTTCTGTATTCAGGTTCGAATATTAATTTTGATTTCAGTTCCGGAACGAGCCCCGCCTGGCGCGGGATTCCGAACTTTCCGGGCAGTTCGCTTTTTATCCGCCCTATGATTTTCATTTCTACAGTTTCCATGTCCGACTCATTTCATTGGCTGCTTTCCCTGCTTATGTATAGTGAACCTCACACGACTAAAGTCGCGAGAATGCGGCGGCCTATTATTCAAGCAGGTCGGCGGGAAGTATTCTCTTTAACATATCAAACAGTTTTACGGGATCTATCGGCTTAAACAAAGCATCGTCAAAGCCGTGAACTATGTAATTGTCCCTTGCTCCCTGCATGGCATTTGCGGTAAGGCACACAACGGGAGTCTTGATATTAATACCGTCTTCACGTTTTCTGAGCTCATCAAAGGTTTCAAGGCCGTCCATTCCGGGCATCAGGTGATCCAGGAAAATCAGGTTGAATTTTGTCTGTTCACAGCATTTCAAAGCTTCTTCACCGCTCTGAGCCTCCGAAATACAGATTTCCGTATTCTTAAGCAGACCGGTAAACACCTTAAGGTTAATCAGATTATCGTCAACAACAAGGATTTTGGCGTTCGGTGCCTTAAAAGGCGTTACTGCCGTTTCCGAACCCTTTTCGTTTGCTTTTGTCTTAAGGATCATAAAATCGCCGATAGGAGCATCGTTGACAATCAGCTGGCGCAGCACAAACCCGAATTCCGACCCTTCTCCGAAAACGCTCCGGATTGAAAGCCTGCTTCCAAGAAGTTCAAGCGTTTTTGATACGATGCTCATTCCCAGGCCCGTACCTTCTATTGTTCTGTTGTTCTTTTCGTCAATTCTTTCAAAGGCCAGGCAAAGCTTTTCTATGTTTTCAGGCTTTATACCCCTTCCGGTATCCTTTACAAGAAATGCAAGGTCTATGTTTTCATCCTCACGCGCCACTTCCCTGATTGAAAGTGTAACGGTACCCTTGTCCGTATATTTAACCGCATTGCTGATAAGATTGGAGAGAATCTGCTTCAGGCGGATATCATCACCGTAAAGCTGTTCAGGTATATTTTCATCAATATCGAATACAAGATTAAGGTTTTTTTCACGTGCCGGAAACTCAAACAGGTTCCAGGTATCGTGAAGAACGTTGGAAAGCTTATATTCGGACCGTATAATCTGCATTTTTCCGCTGTCAATCTTTGAGAAATCAAGAATATCGTTAACTATTGACAGCAGATTGTGTGCAGCACGCTTAATGTCTGCGGAATATTCATGAATCTGCGGATCCTTGTTTTCACGAAGAATCATTTCGTTCATTCCCAGAATTCCGTTGATTGGTGTTCGGATTTCGTGCGACATACGTGCAAGGAACGTTGTTTTGGCATCGTTGGCGGCATCAGCATCGGCGCGGGCGATTTCAGATTCAGCCTTGCTGTTTTCAAGTGCCTCCAGCGTTTCCACCAAAACCTTGTAATCAGGTGTTTCAAGGCCAAACAGCATTACCGTGATACCGATTGCTATTGCAAAGAAAACAAGGATGTACTGGTCCTTCATAAGCCATTCCACAAAAGCGCCGGCCGCTGCAAGTACAACGGCGGTAATAATATAAAACAGCTGAACCTTTGACACCTTGATTTTGTTCATAATCATGGAGAAGAGCATGTATATGACAAAAACAGCCGGGCCGACGTAATTGGCACTAAAGAGCGGGCCTTCTATACGCTCTCCGTTTTCGTAGTGCATCATCCAATGCGTAAATACATTCAGGAACATAAAAGCAGAATAAAGGAAAATCATTACACGCATAATAAGGTCAAGAATTCTGTATCTGCTTTTTTCGGTTCCGAGTGCCATAAAATAATTGAAACCAAAATACATGGTAAAAATGGTTGATGAAAAGAAAACAGCACGGAAAACCAGAACAAGCCATTCCGGAATATACAGTACAAATGCCTCCGCAACGTTTGAACCAAGATCAAAGCATGCGGTAACAAGCGCTGCCACAACATACCGGTAGAACACCTTGTTTGCTTTTGAAACGGCATAATAACGCCTTTTCAAAAATATAGCTTCTATTGTCAGAATAATAATTGCTGCAATAAGAAACTCGGGCTTGTTATTCAAGTTCTGCATGTTTCTTCTCCTTCATGCATTTATTTCATTACATTATATGGTGTGAGTGTCAAAAGTACCTTTTGACACTTATATCATTATATCATAAACGGACAATAAGCGCAAACAACTTAACGGCTTGTTTTTCACTCAGTGTTCTGAAGCCCGTGTTTAAGCGTCCCCCTACTCCTTCGAAATATATTATGATATTTTTATTCCGGCATAATCGTTGAATAACGATATTTTGCATAAGAATCGAGCGATATTGTTATAAATTACGGCTTGAAGTAAACGGAAAAATACGCTATGATGTAAAAAGCACAAAAGTGGTTATAAACCACTCAGCTTATAAGGAGGAAGTATGAATTACGGTTATTTTGATGAAAAAAACAGAGAATATGTCATCACTAAACCCGACACCCCTTCGGCATGGGCCAATTATCTCGGTTCTCCCGAATACGGTGCAATCATTTCAAACAATGCAGGTGGTTACAGTTTTGTAAAATCCGGTGCAAACGGTCGTATTATCCGCTATCGTTTTAACAGTGTCGCAATGGACCAGCCCGGCCGCTATGTTTACATTAAGGATGCGGAATCAGGTGATTTCTGGTCAGCTTCCTGGTCTCCCGTATGCAAGCCTCTTGACTCCTACAAGTCAGAGTGCCGCCACGGTACGGCTTACACGGTTATCTCTTCCGAATACAGCAAAATTGCTGCCGAAACAACATATTATGTTCCGCTTAACGCAACCTATGAAGTTTGGAACTGCAAGGTTACCAATAACGACACTAAGCCCAGAAAGCTTAATGTCACCGGTTACTGCGAATTTGTTAACGATAACAACTACGAGCAGGATCAGGTAAACCTTCAGTACACGCTTTTCATCACACATACATACTTCCGTGACAATTTCATTCTCCAGCGTCAGAACGAACTTTTCCATGATCCCAATCATGAACGTTTCCTTGGTCTGGCACGTGAGAAAGTTTCCGCTTTCTGCGGTGACCGTGACAAGTTTGTAGGTTCATACCGCAGCTACGCAAATCCCATCGGAATTGCGGAAGGCTTAAAGGGAGACCTTAACTTCTGTGACAACTCCTGCGGCGCTCTTGAATCAGACGTTACTCTTGCTCCCGGCGAAACAAAGGTATTCACTTACCTTCTCGGTCAGAAACCTGAAGCAGAAGCAAAACAGATTATCGCAAAATATGAGGATGCATCAATTGTTGATAAAGAAGTAGCAGAACTCAAGGCTTTCTGGCACTCAAAGCTTGACAACCTTCAGGTTCACACACCGGATGACAACTTCAACAACATGGTAAATGTCTGGAACGCATACAACTGCTTCATCACCTTCACCTGGTCACGTGCAGCGTCCTTCCAGTATTGCGGTTTAAGAAACGGCTACGGCTACCGTGATACCGTGCAGGACATTCAGGGTGTAATCCACCTTGCTCCCGAAATGGCTGCAGACCAGATCCGCTTCATGCTTTCGGCACAGGTTACAAACGGCGCAGGTCTTCCCCTTGTTAAGTATACACATACTCCCGGCAAGGAAAATCATCCTGACGAAAACGATGAAAATTCCGTTTATGCAAAGGAAACAGGCCATCCGAGCTATCGTGCGGACGATGCTCTCTGGCTCTTCCCCACAGTTTACAAGTACATCTCCGAGTCCGGAAACATTGCTTTCCTTGACGAAGAAGTTTATTACGCAAACGACGATGCAAAGGGTACCGTTTACGAGCACTTAAAGAAAGCCATTGAATTCTCAATGACCCACCTCGGAAATCACGGCATGCCCGCAGGTCTCCACGCTGACTGGAACGATTGTCTGCGTCTTGGCAAGAAGGGTGAATCCACATTCGTTGCATTCCAGCTTGTTTACGCAATCAAGATTCTTCGCAAATACGCAGAAATCAAGAATGATGCGGAATACATCAAATACCTTGACGATATTCAGGCTAAGCTTGAAGGCATTCTTGAAGGTTGCTGGAACGAAGACCGCTGGATTCGCGGTTACAAGGAAGACGGCGTTGTAATCGGAAACCGCAAGGATCCTGAGGCTTCAATGTGGCTCAATCCTCAGTCCTGGTCAGTTATTGCAGGTTTCGGCACAAAGGAACAGCAGGAAAAGGCCATGGATTCCGTAGAGCGCGAGCTCAACACACCTTACGGTGCAATGGTTATGTATCCTCCTTATGAAAACCACGCTTTCAACGGCGCTCTCATGCAGTGCTTCAACAAGTGTGTCAAGGAAAATGCAGGTATCTTCTCACAGCCTCAGGGCTGGCTGATTCTTGCAGAAAGTAAGCTTGGCCACGGCAACCGTGCTTTCAAATACTGGACAGAAGCTGCTCCCGCAACTTACAACGATACAGCCGAGCACAGAGCTTTGGAGCCCTACGTTTACGGCCAGTTTGTTGAAGGCAAAGACAGCCCGTTTGCAGGACGTGCACACGTTCACTGGCTTACCGGTACCGCTTCAACCGTTATGGTCGGTACAACGGAAGGTATCCTTGGTCTCAATCCCGAGGCAGATGGCATTGTAATCGATCCTTCAATTCCTTCCGACTGGAAAGAATACACCATGCGCAAGGTATTCCGTGGCAAGGTTCTTAACGTAACAGTCAAGAATCCGAACGGTTCAGAGCATGGCGTAAAGGCTGTTACCGTTAACGGCACAAAGATTGACGGTCTTCTCATTAAAGACAGCATCCTGAAGGATGAAAATGAAATTACCGTTGAGATGTAATCAGTTTATAACAAGGTTTTATTTATACAAAAGGGCGTGCATCCTGCGGGATACACGCCCTTTGTGTTTGATATACTAGTGACTCAAAAGATCGGTTGACTTTTTGTGCTTAGCATTTCATGTCAACGGATTTCCTCACAAAAGCATTGAAAACAAAACCCAAATTAACTATACTGAAAATAAGAAACAATCTTCACACGGGGAGGGATTAATTAAAGGATGATAGTAAAAGAAATCCGCACAATTGACGAGCTTTTGCAGTTCGTAAGCACACTTAAGGAAGAACATGGCCCGCGACTGTGGTACCGTGGTGACGAGCATGCCGAAAGGTCACTTGTTCCTTCAATTCAGAGGTCCGAAAAGCGCTTGCAGGCTGAACGTTACATTACAAATGATTTTTACGTTCGTGCCAAACAGATAATGAACAACCCGCCCGCAAAGCACAATTATGCCGCATGGGTTTCCATCATGCAACATTACGGCCTGCCCACGCGAATGCTTGATTGGAGCGCATCGCCGCTGATTGCATCATTCTTTGCAACAGAAGCCTATGAGACTCACCCTGACACGGATTCAACCGTATGGGTCCTGATTCCCGACATTTTCAATGAAATGCAGGGATTTGGCCGCTGCATCTACCCTATTGATGCCGATACAACTCAGGAAATGCTGCTTCCGGCATTCAAGCACAATCACCACAATCCGGAGCTTGTTGACAGAATCCTGGCCGTAAGTTCAACCGATAACAACCTGCGTATGTACTCACAGCAGGCAAACTTCACGGTGCACAACTCCCTCAGGAGACTTCAGGACATCTGTCCCGAAAACATGCTGTACAAGATTGTGATTCCCGCAGACCGCAAAAAATATTTCATTGACAGCCTGCGCGTATTCGGAATAACGGAAGGTTCCATTTATCCCGACCTTGACCATATTTCAAAAGATCTGAAGCGTTATTATGACATATAAAGAGGAGAACCCAAAATGAAAATCAAGCTTGAGCACTTAACCAAACGTTTCCCGAACAGAAACAAAAAGATTCATGAGGATGTCATCGCCGTTAATGATTTCAATTTTGAAATTCCGGACGGCAAACTGATCGGCCTGCTTGGTCCTTCAGGCTGTGGCAAAAGTACAGCCCTTAACATGATTTCAGGTCTTCTTCCCCCTACCGAAGGCAAAATCTATTTCGGCGATGAAGACGTGACCTCCATTCCCGCGGAAAAGCGCGGCGTAGGCCTTGTTTTCCAGAGCTACGCACTTTACCCGCATCTGACTGTTGAACGTAACATCCGCTTTCCGCTTGAAAACCTTAAGGGAGCAAACAAACTCAGCAAGGAAGAAATGAACAGGCGTGTGCTTGACGCAGCAAAGCTTGTTCAGATTGACCAGCTTATGGAGCGCAAGCCGAATGAGCTTTCAGGCGGCCAGCAGCAGCGTGTTGCAATTGCCCGCGCACTTGTAAAAATGCCCAAGGTTCTTCTTCTTGACGAGCCTCTTTCAAACCTTGATGCGCGCCTTCGTCTTCAGACACGTGAGGAAATCCGCAGAATTCAGAAGGAAACAAAGATTACAACCGTATTCGTTACACATGACCAGGACGAAGCAATGAGCATCTCCGATGTTATCATCGTTATGAAGGACGGTCAGCTTCATCAGATGGACAAGCCTCAGGAGATTTACGACAACCCTGTTAATCTTTTTGTTGCGAAATTCCTTGGAACGCCTGCAATCAACGTATTTAAGGGCTTTGTTGAGAACGGAAAGCTCTTCATCGGAAAGGATGAAGTCTTTTGTGTCAAAAATGTCTCTGACGGGCCTGTTACTGTCGGAATCCGTCCGGAAGGCTTCGAAGTCGATTCAAACGGTCCGTTCGTATGTGTGCCCGACCGTGTTGAGGTTATGGGCCGTGATATCAGCGTTGTTTCATCGCACGACGACTGCGAGACCGACATCATTCGCTCAATCATTACTGCTGAAAGCCGTAAGCTTGTCGATGTTGAATCGGGCATTGTCCGTTTCAACCTGAAACCCGCAAAGGTTCACCTGTTTGACGTTGAAACCGGTGACAGAATCTATTACGAAATCTGACGGAGGCTATCCATGGAAAAAAATAATGCAAAAGGCTGGCTGTACCTGATTCCCGCCTTCCTGTTCCTTGGGCTGTTCATGATTTACCCTCTTGTCGATGTTTTCATTTATTCCTTCGAAGAGGGCTACAATTCAGCATCCCAGACATTCTTTGGCACAGGAACCTACAACTTTTCTTACGTTCTGCATGACCCTTATTTCCTGCAGGCGCTGAAAAACACATTTATCCTTGTAATTATTACCGTTCCGCTTTCAACAGGCTTTGCGCTTCTTATTTCGCTTGGTCTCAACTCAATCCAAAAGCTGCGCGACCTGTTCCAGACAATTTATTTCCTGCCTTATGTAACAAACACACTGGCAGTCGGTCTTGTTTTCATGATCCTATTCAAGAAAACGGCTTATTCGGACGGTCTTGTAAACCTGCTTATTCAGGCATTCGGCGGACAGTCGGTTGACTTTATTGACGGACCCTACTGGGCAAAGATGTTTGTGCTCTGCTTCTACACAATCTGGATTGTTCTTCCCTTCAAAATCCTGATTTTCACAAGCGCACTTGCATCGGTTAATGAAGTCTACTACAATGCAGCCAAAATCGACGGAACATCAAAGGGCCGTATCTTCAGAAAGATTACGATTCCCATGATTTCCCCCATGATTTTCTACCTCATCATCACAGGCTTCATAGGCGCGTTCAAGGCCTACAGCGATTCGGTTGCGCTGTTCGGCGTTGACCTGAATGCAGCCGGCATGAATACCATCGTAGGTTACGTTTACGATATGCTCTACGGCGATTCCGGCGGTTACCCGTCTTACGCATCCGCAGCAGCAATCATTCTGTTTGCAATCGTGCTCACAATTACCTGCATCAACCTGCTCGTAAGCAAAAAGCGCGTTTACTACAATTAAGAAAGGAGGAAAAGACATGGCTGACAATACAAACGACTCATACGAATACAATGCAAAATCCGCCAAAATCAAAAAGACCGTTGGACGCACGTTCCTTTACATCGGCCTTTCACTGTGGGGAATAATTGTCCTGTTCCCGTTCTACTGGATGCTTCTTTCCTCCGTAAAAAGTTATGGCAGCTACAATGCCGAATACGTTCCGAAGTTCTTTACACTTTCACCCACCATGCAGAACTACATCGACGCATTCACGGCCGTTCCTCTTGGAAAGTACCTGCTTAACACCCTGATTTTCACCGTTATTACAACAGCAATCATGCTTGTAGTCATCACCTTTGCGGCATTTGCGTTCGCGCGTCTTAATTTCCGCGGAAAAGACCTTGTTTTCACCCTTTTCCTCTCCCTGATGATGATTCCGAATGAGCTTGTTGTTATCACCAACTTCGTAACCATCACCAATGCAGGTCTGCGCAACACCTTTGCCGGTCTGATTCTGCCGTCGGTAACATCCGTTTTCTACATCTACCTGCTCAAAGAAAACTTCGCGCAGGTTCCCGATGACCTCTATTATGCGGCAAAGGTTGACGGTACAAGCGATATCCGTTATCTTTTCAAGGTAATGGTTCCCGTCTGCAAGCCCACACTTGTAACAATCGTAATCCTTAAGGTTATCGAATGCTGGAATTCCTACGTTTGGCCTCGCCTGATTACCGATGATGCCAACTACTTCCTTGTTTCCAACGGTATTCAGGAAATCCGTGAAAACGGCTTCGGACGTGAGAACGTTCCCGCCATGATGGCAGCCGTTGTTGTAATTTCTCTCCCGCTCATTGTTCTCTTCCTGATATTCAGAAAGAAGATTATGGCAGGCGTTGCAAGAGGAGGTACGAAGGGATGAAAAAGATGTCAAAAATCATTTCTGTCGCACTTTGTCTTGTCATGATTACAGCTCTTTTCACGGGCTGCCACAACGCAAAGCCTCTGTCGGCAGTAACAATTCCCGAAGAGTTTGACACCTCGAAAAATTATGAAATTACATTCTGGGCAAAGAATGATACCAACAATGTTCAGAAGAAAATTTACCTTGATACCATCGAGAACTTTCAGGCGCTCTACCCGAACATCACCGTAAACATGCGTCAGTACACCGATTACGCAGAGATTTACAACGATGTCATCACAAACATCGCCACCCACACAACGCCTAATGTCTGCATCACCTACCCCGACCACATAGCAACCTATCTGTCGGGCGAAAATGTTGTTGTTCCGCTTGATATGTTCATGGACAACGAAAAATACGGTTTTGGCGGCACTGAGCTTAAATATACCGCTCCCGGTAAAGATGATATCATTGGCAAATTCCTTGAAGAAGGCAGATTTGACGGCTGTTACTACGCTCTTCCCTACATGCGTTCAACAGAAGCAGTTTATATTAACAAAGACCTTGTTGAAAAGCTGGGTTACACAATTCCGGACGTTCTGACCTGGGATTTCGTTTTTGAAGTTGCTGAAGCCGCCATGAAAAAAGACGCTGACGGAAACTTTGAACTGAACGGTCAGAAGGTCATGATTCCGTTCATCTATAAATCAACGGATAACATGATGATTCAGATGCTCCGCCAGAAAAATGCCGGTTATTCCACCGCATCAGGCGAAATTCAGATTTTCAACGATGATACCAAGCAGCTCCTTTACAACATTTCCGAGCATGCTGCAACAAAAGCTTTTTCAACCTTTAAGATTTCAAGTTACCCCGGTAACTACCTGAACGCAGGCCAGTGTATCTTTGCCATAGACTCAACAGCAGGTGCAACCTGGATGGGTTCCGATGCTCCTCTGCTTGATATTCCGGAGGATTCACTTGTTAAGTTTGAAACAGTTGTCAAGGCCGTTCCTCAGTTTGATCCCGAACATCCTCAGATGATTTCACAGGGGCCTTCACTTTGTATCTTCAACAAAGAAGACTCCGGCGAAGTACTTGCTTCCTGGCTTTTCGCGCAGTACCTTCTTACGAATGATGTTCAGATTGCCTATGCTGAGACGGAAGGATATGTTCCGGTTACCACATCGGCACGCGAATCCGCTGAATACAAGGATTATCTGTCCCGCAGCGGTGAGGACAACGATACCTATTACGATGTCAAAATAGCTGCCACAAAGCTCCTTCTTGATAACACCGATAACACCTTTACAACACCTGTTTTCAACGGTTCGGCGTCTCTTCGAACGGCTGCCGGCCAGCTGATTGAGGACGTAACAAACGCCCGCCGCCGTAAGCAGACTGTTGATGAAGCCTTTATGGAAAATGAATTCGAGCACGTTACCAGTCTGTACCGCTTAAATGAAATCACGGCATCCGGAAACGGAAAACGCGAGCTTGGTGAACTTCCAAAGGAATCAAAAGCCCTTCTGATATCACTTGTTGTAGTTTGGGCAGGCATTTGTGCTTATCTCATTTGTGAAGGAATTAAGAAAAAAAAGCAAAACCATTGAATATTTTTTTCAATTGGCTATAATGTTCCTAGGTTTGCAATAGTGCAAACGAAACATCTCAACTTAATAAGGAGAATGATTTTATGAAAAAATCACTGTTACTGGTTTTAGCACTGGTTGCTCTTCTCTCATTTGCCGCATGCAAAAAAGACCCTACCTCTGCTCCCGCAACTCCCACCACACCTCCTACAGAGGCTCCCACAAACGCTCCTACAGAGGCTCCTAAGTTTGACCCGAGCAAGAAATCAGAAGGCGTTATGACCTACGCACAGTATGCTGCCGCAAAGGTTGACGATCCCGTTGTTATTGAGTGCTTCGTACAGGCTACACAGTCATGGTACAAAGACCAGATCGTTATCTACGCTGCTGATCCCGACGGTGCTTACTTCATTTACAATGCTGCATGCTCAGAAGAAAACTCAAAGAAACTCGTTCCCGGAACAATGATCAAGGTTACCGGTTTCAAGGCTGAATACGCAGGCGAAGTTGAACTTGCCGCAGGCGCTACAATCGAGTTTGAGGAAGGTTCATACATCGTAGAGAATCCTCTTGATCTTACGGATCTTCTTGCAAATGGCGACATCAATGCTCTTCTTGCAAAGCAGAACAGCCTTTTCGCTGCTAAGTCAGCTGTTATTGTTCCTTCAGTTGATGCTGAAAAGAACGAAGTTGCTTGGCTCTACAAGTATAACGGTTCAGGCTCCGAAGGTGATGACCTTTACTTCAACGTAAACATCAGCGGAAAGATTTACACCTTCACCGTTGAGTCTTACCTTTGCGGTAAAGACACAGACGTTTACAAGGCAGTTAAGAACTTCAAGATTGGTGACATTGTTGACCTTGAAGGTTTCCTCTACTGGTACAACGGTGTTAACCCTCACATCACCAAGGCTACCGTTACAGGCAATGTTTCCAAGAAATCTGACGGCGTTATGACATATGCTCAGTACGCTGCTGCAAACGTTGACGATGCTGTTGTTATCGAGTGCTACGTACAGGCTACACAGTCATGGTACAAGGATCAGATTGTTGTTTACGCTGCTGATTCAGACGGTGCTTACTTCATCTACAATATGGCTTGTTCAGAAGCTGATGCACAGAAGCTTGTTCCCGGAACAAAGATTAAAGTTACCGGTTTCAAGGCTGCATATGCAGGCGAAGTTGAACTTGCTGCAGGCGCTACTTTCGAATTCGAAGACGGTTCATACATTGTAGCTGCTCCTACCGACCTTACAGCTCTTTTCGCTGCTAATGACGCAGATGCTCTTCTTGCAAAGCAGAATGCATTCTTCTCAGTTAAGGGTGCAACCGTTATGGCAAGCAAGGATGCTAACGGTGAGAACGTAGCATGGCTCTACAAGTACAACGGTTCAGGTTCTGAAGGAGATGACCTCTACTTCAACATCAACGTTAACGATCATCAGTTTACATTCACCGTTGAGTCTTATCTCTGCGGTAAGGACACCGACGTTTACAAGGCAGTTAAGAACCTTAAGATTGGCGATAAGATCGACCTTGAAGGCTTCCTGTACTGGTACAACGGCGTTAATCCTCACACCACCAAGGTTACTGTTGTTGAGTAAAAACTAATTCAAGCGGGATTGCTGCTATGCAATCCCGCTTTTTTTATATGCGGAGCGCCGTAATAATTCCTTACAAAACGCATTCGGGGCATTAATGTATTTTTTGACTGACAACGTCAGCAAAAAACACATTAATGCCCCGAGCTGTTTATAAACAATGTACGGCGCCTCCGCATATATTCCAACCTTGTGTGCATAACAGCAATTCTGCTTGAATTAGTTATTGATCAACACCACCTTGGTGGTGTTTCGAAGGCGTTAGGCAAGAAGAGAATGGAGCGGAATACATCAGGTTTATATACTCCGTTTAAGGTAACAAAAACGCCGTGGTACGGCGTTTTTTCGTATAAGGGATATCAGAATCTCTCCAGGTTGTCTTTTAGTTTTTCGGCTATTCTTGCTGCTACAACTATTTTAGCTTCATAGCGCGTTTCGCAGGGCGCAAGTTCAATAAAATACGGAATTGTTTCCGTTGGGAAGGCAAGTGCAAAGTGGACCTGACCGGGCACGCTGTCCGGATTGTTCGGGTCAGGGTTCCCGAAAGAGCCTGTGACACCAATTCCAATATCAGTCCCCAGATTGCATCGTGCGTTCTCAGCCATCTGAATGGCCGTTTCCCGCGAATAAACGCCAAAGGTGGCAATACACTCGCCTGAAACGCCTGCTTTGATTTTTGCCTCATTACAGTACGTTACAAAGCCACCCCTAAGGGCACCCGATGCTCCTTCAGTGTTTGAAAGAAGCGTGGAAAGAAGTCCTGCGGTACAGCTTTCCATTGTTGCTATCGTAAGGCCTTTTGCAAGAAGCTTTTTGGTAATCTCATTGTAAGTATCCTGTACTGCTTTATCATTCATAATCAATTTCACCTCAATGACTTGTTTCAACAGATACTCTGTTTCTGCCTGCATTTACGGCACGCTCGAGAGCATCCTCGGAACGTTCGACTGCCTTTGAAAAAGTGCCGTTCTCATATGCTGAAATTCCGGCAGTGATTGTGATGTGAACGGGAAACTGCTTTGACGCATCAATGTTAACCCTGAGTTTTTCCATAATTTCATACATTTTTGAGCAGTTCAGGTCACGCGAAATTACAAGGAACTGATTTGTAGCCCAGCGGATTACGTAATCTTTTTCATCAACCGAACCCTTAATGTATTTTGCGGTTTCGGCCAGAAGCTGGTCAACCGTGCTGCGTCCGTTTCGGCTGAGAATTTTCTTGAAATCATCTATTTCTATTGTTGCAACGCCTGCAGTTTTCCAACCATCCAGCTTAAGTTTTTCTCCATGGTTTTCGCAGATTACAGAAAGAATGTTCCTGCTGTATGCCCTCGAAATATAGTCCTCATGGCTCAGGTCCTCCAGCTGTCTGGATGTCATATACTGACGCATCGCCTGGTTTTCCACAACTCTTTCGCATGCATAGATACCTATGATACACGGGATTGCAATAATAAGAATCAGTGAGAAGGATTCGTAATGGTTAAAAAGATAATGCGAAGCAACAACATTTACAATAAAAAGAATGTGTGAAATGAGTGCATACTTAACAGGTGCCGAAAGTGAAATCCCAAGAATGATTATGTTCATAATCATAAAACCTTCTCCGGCATGTACTCTTTCGCTACGATAAGCCAGTGCCCATATCATGGTCCACATTACATAGTTCTCAAGTCCGAAACAGGCAATGCTTCGAATGACATAATCGTTATATTTTCTGAAGAAATAACTGAAAATAAGGAACGCCGGAATAATTGACAGACGCGCTATGAGCGGCATCAGTTCAAAATGTCCGAATGCCATATAGTCAGTCGCATAATAGAATACAGACATCAGTGAAACAATGAGAAGCATGCTGTATGCCATATCACTGTTCAGATCAAATTTGGCCTGATAAAAGGCCTTATCATATTTTTCTTTTCTTTCTTCCCTATGTCTTTTTATTTCTTTCAAACGTTTGTTTTTTTCTTTCATCCGGTTATTCTCCTGATCATTTCTTCGATGAAGTCTGCAGCAATATCGCTTGTAAAAAAACGCGCAAAATCATTTCTGTTACGCACTTATTCTGTGTCATCATATAATTTATCACGAATTTGATACATTTGCAACATTTTGGCTGTAAAAAGATATCCTTTTTTTGAAATTGTTCTGTCAATTTCACGTATCGTGTTGCAAACCACAATGACTCTTGAAAAAAGCAAAGAATATGATAGAATAGGTTTTAGCATAAATTGAAAACCACGGTGAATGTACGGTTATTCAGAAAGGAGTCAGTATGCAGGAGTCAGGTGAGATGTACCTTGAAACAATTCTTGTGCTCAGCAGGGAGAAAAATATGGTGCGCGCTATAGATGTGGCCGAAAGTATGGGTTTTTCAAAGCCTTCCATCAGCAAGGCACTTTCAAAGCTCAAGGCAGACGCCTGCATAGAAGTTGCCCCCGACGGAGCAATAACCCTGACCGGAAAAGGCCTTGAAATTGCAGAAAAAATATACGAACGCCATATCGTGATTTCAGAAGTTCTTATGAGTCTCGGTGTAGATAAAGAAACAGCCCAGACCGATGCCTGCAAAATTGAGCACGACCTGAGCGATAAAACATTTGAAGCCATAAAAAAATTACGTAAATGAGTCACCGGGGACGGTTCTTTTTGACTCATGTGATATCCTTGAAATCCAGCGGACAGACCTTTGCAAGGTCATACGGTGAAAGCTCCACCTGATAACCTATTTTTCCGCCGCTAACCATAATAGTGTCAAATAATTCGGCAGTTTCGTCGACTACGGTCACGAACTGCTTTTTCATTCCAACTGGTGAACAGCCGCCGTGAATATAGCCCGTAAGCGGCAGAAGTTCCTTCTGTTTAATCATTTCGATGCTCTTCTCACTGACGGCAGCAGCTGCTTTTTTCAGGTTTAATTCGCAGTTTACGGGAACTGCGAACACATAATGGTCGCCCCTGTAGCCCACCGTCACAAGCGTCTTAAATACGTGTTCGGGATTCTGTCCCAGAACTTTGGCAACCTCAGTTCCCGAAACAGCATCCGTATCAACGTAGCAATGTTCTTTATATTCAATACCCGCCTGATCGAGAAGGCGCATGACATTTGTTTTTTCAATCTGTTTCTGTTTCATTTGTCCCATCTCCGGATTTGAAGGTTCCCGCGCGAACGTTTTTGCAGTCTGTGTAGTATTTTTCAGAAGAGAAAGCCTTTCATAAAAGAATCGTCAGCTTTCGGACGTGCTATTCCGTAAAGACACTCATCGTCGATTTCATCAAGTGAATGATACCCGCAACGCGCCATGACACTTGCAAGTTCTCCGGTCATCCTGCGGATTTTATCCGCAACACCTTCAGCCCCATTCTCCTTCAGCGGATCCATCAGCGCACGTCCGACGCACACTGCGTCCGCGCCAAGTGCAAGCGCCTTGAACACATCCATTCCGGATTCAATTCCGCAGTCAACAAAAATCTTCATATTGTTGCCGACAGCGCGACGGATTTCAGGAAGAACCATAAGCGGCGGCACGGAGTATGGCATGATACCATGATGATGTGATACTACAATTCCGGCCACGCCGGCTTCCTTACATTTCAAAGCATCCTCAACGCTCAGAACGCCTTTAACAATAAAGGGAATAGCATCCGCTTCATCGGCAAACATCTTTATTTCACCGTATGTCTTCGGATGCATGGGAAGGTCGCATACAACATCGTAGGTTCCGTCATTCCTGTAAGCATGGTCAATATCCATTCCGATGCCGAAAACGCCAAGCGAAGCGGCATGGTCAATTCGTTTCAGAACTTCTCTGTTATCAGCGTGCGGCTTGATTATGCGAATTGTAGCAGCTCCGCCTTCATGCACGATATCATCAGTTTCGCCCTCATAGCTTTCCATTCCGACAAAGTTAACAGCGTTCGCCATTGCAGCGCCCCTTGCAAGATGTACCATTCCCGCCTCATGGGTGCCGTTAAGGTGCGACAATGCGGCGGTGCATATCGGCGTATCAAAGTATCTCCCAAAAAGTTCGAAGCCCGTGTCGGGAAGGTCCGAATCAATGTACCGCGTTTTCAGCAGAATCCTGTCAAAATATGCTCTTGTGATCTCATTTGAATCTCCGCCCATAAGTTTTCCTCCGTTTTATTTTCTGAAAAGACCTATTACAAAGCAAATCCCAAACATAAGAACATCAACCGCAACGATGGTTGAACCCGTTGGCGTCTCAGCCACAATCGAAACAAGCATGCCCGCAAGTGCGCAGACAACGGAAATAATTGCAGAGCATACGGTTACGGCCCTGAAGCTCTTGAAAAGACGCATCGCGGAAAGAGCAGGGAAAATAATCAGCGCCGAAATCAAAAGCGAGCCTACCAGGTTCATTCCCAGAACAATGATAACAGCCGTAATAACGGCAATTGCAAGATTATATGCGTTAACCTTTGTGCCCGCCGATTTTGCAAAGGTTTCATCGAAAGTCACGTTGAAGATTTTGTTGTAGAAGAAAATGAAAAACAGCACAACTATCGATGACAGCCCAATGCAGACCCAAACCTCGGTTTCCGTCAGTGTAAGCAGCGAATACGAGCCAAACAGCGATGAGCAGACATCGCCCGAAACATTTCCCGAGGTTCCGAACAGGTTCATAAGAAGATAGCCGAATGCAAGCGCCCCTACGGAAACCATTGCAATTGCGGCATCGCCCTTGATTTTTGTATTATTGCCCGTTTTAAGCAGAAGTATTGCGCAAATCACGGTTACAGGCATTACAAAAAGCATGTTGTTTGTAAAGCGCAGAACGGCCGCTACAGCCATTGCGCCGAATGCGACGTGAGAAAGTCCGTCTCCGATAAAGGAAAAGCGTTTAAGCACAAGCGGAACGCCCAGGAGCGCTGCACAGAGTGCAACAAGAACTCCGACAATAAGGGCATACCTCACAAAAGGATATTCAAGATATTTCAAAAGGAGTTCCATTATGCCCTGCCCTCCCTGATATCATTCAGAAGAAGAAACTGCTTGCCGATGTCGCTCTCAAGGTATTCTTCCTTCGTTCCGAAAAACAGATGATTGTCCACATGAAGAATATGAGTTGCATATTTTAGTGCGGTAAGAATATCATGTGTAATCATGATAATTGTGATTCCGTCATTATTCAGCTCCTGAATCAGGCGGTACATGTTTGCCGTAACACGCGGGTCAAGTCCGGAAACAGGCTCATCCAGAAGAAGCAGCTTTTCCGTAGCGCACAATGCTCTTGCAAGAAGAACTCTCTGCTGCTGGCCGCCGGACAGCTCACGATAGCAGTGTTTTGCGAGCTTTTCTATATGAAGACGCTCCATATTTTCTTTGGCAAGCTGTTTTTCCCTGCGTGAATAAAACGGACGCATTCCCATCCTGCCCTGACAGCCCGACAATACAATTTCACCAACAGATGCCGGGAAATCACGCTGTACAAGCGTCTGCTGAGGCAGATATCCAATCTCATTCTGCTTAAGACCGTCACCAAATACTATTTCCCCGCTGAAGGGCGAAAGAAGTCCGAGCATAGCCTTCATAAGCGTAGTCTTGCCCGATCCGTTTTCTCCCACGATGCAAAGGTAATCTCCGCTGTTCACATCAAAATTAACGTTTGAAAGGATTTCTCTTCCCTCATAACCCAGTGAAAGAGCTTTTCCCGAAATTAGTGACATAATTTACTCCTTTTATTAAAACGATGCCTTCCCGCAGGTTTTCCTTACTCCCTGCAATTTTCACAGAGCCCGTAAAACACGGTCCTTGCGGTATCGATTAAAAATCCGTGATGCTCAAAAATGTGCTGCTCCGTTGAAAGCAGTTCATCGCAGTGCAGATGAATCAGCTTCCCGCATTTCGTGCACTTCAGATGGAAACAGTTATTTCCGCATGTTTCCTCCGGGTTGATATATTCAAAACATGCCGGAGAGTTCGCATCAAGCACATACTTTTTTACTGCGCCTTCGCTTACAAGCTGTTCAAGCCTTCTGTAAACCGTTGTTGTCCCTATGTTTTTGCCACAGTCACAAAAATGCCTGCAAACGTCATTCACGGTAACATGCTCACCCGGAACTGATTGAAGGTAACTGATCAGTTCTTCATTCTGTTTTGTTTTATAATGTGTCTTTTCCAATGCCATACTCCCTGTTGACCTGAAAATGTGTTTTCCGGCCAACCGTTTAAAAAGAAAATGAAAACGGTTTTCATTTTCTAATTTGAAAACCGTTTTCAATTTTAACATCGAATTTGATTTTGTCAAGCGTTTTCGTATGTTTACAACTGCTTTATATGCAACGCAATTTGAAGTCATGATTTTTATTTGCTCTTATTGCGTTCCGGTATGAATCTCACATGACCAAAGTCACGATAATACAGCCTTTTTGTTCAATATTTTGCAAATCACAAGCGAAACAATACCCGACATCAGTACAATCAGAATATCAACCGGTGCAAGCACAAGCTTTCCAAGCCTCTCAAACAAAAATCCCGAGCCAAATCTGTAAAGGTTGCCGTTCAGGAGAATTGTTTCGCCAATGTACATAAATACCGTAACAGCCATTGCAATGACTGTGGGCAGAACCGTTGACAAAAAGGCTTTCCTTCCAAGTGTAAAGGAGCCGGTAAATACTCCGACGGTAATTCCGAGTACAGCAAAGAACACAGCCATGAGAACAGCAGACAGTGCCGATACCGTAAGTTCGCCCGAACGGTAAAATGCTGTAAAGCATGCCCAGATACACATTCCAAGGAACACAACCGCCGTAACAGCCTGAATTATCAGGGCCTTCTTCCTGCTGTAATCCTCTGTTCGAATCATCTTTGCAAAGCCGTAAAAACAGTTCAGAAGTGATAAAATGATTACAATTGAAATCAGATAGAAATGAATCTTGAATGCGGGGCTGTAGCCGCCAAGAAGTACATCAACAGCCTCCCAGGTTCTTGTCCTGTATTGCTGCGGGGGGACAAAACACAAGGACATCTGCCAGCTTTCAAGGTTTACTGCTTCTGTTCCGATTACCTGAACCTTCTTTTCAAGCAGCTGCTCGAAAATGAAGAAAGCAGCAACGGAATGTATTGAAAGAACCAGAAATCCGTTTTTCTGCGTTTCCTTTAAGAAGACGCGGATAAGTACAATGCCTGCAATTACGGCAATTGCAATGGGTGTATAGGGGATTATGTACTTAGGGTATTTTTCAATTTGTACACCGCCAAAACGGATTGTCTGAATCAAAGCACTTATTCCCATATAAATCGGATATGCCGATGCTGCAATCATACCCAAAAGCGAAATTAACCAAAATCTGCGATATTTTTTACTTTCCATACGTTTTTCCTTTCTCTGTCGAAACACAGACTTCCCGACAGCTCAGATTTGTCCTGCAGAACCGTTTTACCACTTATTGTATACTTTCTCAGCGAATCCCAGAAAATCTTTGACCTCAATTTTTGTACCGTCATCAAGGATTGCTGTTCCATCGAAATAGCCGAATACCTGGTGCTGGTCTGAACAGATGATTTTAACATCGGTGCAAGATTTTCTGTCAAGCACGGGTGTAAAGTTCATTTCGAAACGGCCATCATCAGATGTAAATGTCCAGGGTTTCATGAACTCAACGCCGTTCATCCTGTGTTTTCCGCAGTTCGGGTTATTATCGTTCGGAATGTTAAAGGTGACATCCGAAAGCTTGTGGGCTTTGCCATCATAGAAAAGCATATTTTCCGAAGCTGCCGATGTATCTCCAAAGCCGTACCCAATATTCCATCCAAAGTCCTTTCCACCAATATTTCCGGATGCACTTCCCCAGTACCAGACGTTTTCTCTTGTCCATACTCCACGGCCCCAGTCAAGTACGCCATATGCATCATCACGGTTGAAATCATATACCTGATCTCCGTATTTTACCGTACCGCTTGCCTTTTGGCAGTTCAGTTTCTGGTTGTAATAAAACGCAAGCTTGTCATCAGCATAAGGAGTAGAGATAATCATGGATTCCCGGTCCAGGCGATCCAGGCGGATTGAGCCCTCAATGCGCTTGCCGTCACAGAAATTATCCATATGGAAATTAAGCATTTTGTAATCACCATAATGCCTGAATTCAATCGAAAAGTTCTTTCCTGAGCTCTTCACGTCACCCGAAAGTGAATCCTTCGGAAAGTTCTTGCGCCCACGTGTCATAAATTGCATAGGGCTGTTCGTGTGTTCCCACGGGATTCTGAAATCAAGCAATGATATGCTGTCGAGACCCATGTAAGAATTGTCGGCAATGGTCAGTGCCAGCGCATAATCATGCGTTGTAATCAGGTAATAGTCCCATTCCTTAATGCGGATTGGTCTGGCCTTGATTTTGCTTCGGTCATAATTCATAAAAAGCCCTTTTGTGTAGCCCGGCTCAATTAAATAGCCGTTCTCATCAAGGAGCTCATGTCTTTCGGTGATTTCGTGATTTTGTCTTCCCATAATGTACCCCCATTAATTCTGTCCGTCGTTTATTATTTCCCGATAATCCGCCCGGACAATCTCTTTTTCACCGGCACAGGCATATTGCAATAATGCCGTTAAGCAACAAATAATCCACAGAAGGCTGCTATATTGACTGCACTTGCTTATATATCAACTGTGCTCGGTTACTATGTTGATAGTATAACATATATTATGCACAATGTCAATGAAAAATCTCCTTCTGACTTGATTTATCTCGCTTTTTCGTAACCACCGGTTCCCATGGCTGTTCTGAAGTTTCTTTCAACCGGCTAACATAAAGGCAAAAAGAAAAGGCCTTGCTAAGCTATTCATTAGCTTAACAAGACCTTTTTAATTCTTTGCTGAAACCTCACCTGCTAACCTTTTGCATTACTCATAAATAATGCTCATTTATCAAGTGTTATCATTTTGTTATCAAATCGCTTTTCCAAATCCCTGAAAGCCGCTTAAATACGGCATTCTTTGGACTTCGTTAATTATTCCCACTCAATCGTAGCTACGGGTTTTTCGCTGATATCCCAGAGCACACGGTTAATTCCGGGGATTTCTACAATTCTGTCACGCATTCTGCAAAGAACGTCAAACGGAATCTCAGGAACGGTAACTCTTACGGCATCTGTTGTGTTGACCGCACGTATAATACATGCCCAGCCCATGTAGCGCTCGCCCTTGCCGTCAACATACTTAATACCGGTTGACTGCATATCGGGAATTGCACAGAAATACTGCCATGGTGTTACGAGCAGCTTATCAATTTCCTCACGGACAATTGCGTCTGCTTCTCTGAGTGCTTCAAGGCGGTCACGTGTAATTGCGCCTACGCAGCGGACTCCGAGGCCGGGGCCGGGGAAGGGCTGACGGAATACCATGTTGTCCGGAAGGCCAAGTTCCTTACCAACCATGCGGACTTCATCTTTGTAAAGAAGTTTAACGGGTTCAACAAGTTCGAACTGTAAACCTTCGGGAAGACCGCCTACGTTATGGTGCGCCTTAACACCGTCGGATTCAAGAATATCGGGATAAATTGTGCCTTGTGCAAGGAATTCAATGCCTTCCTGCTTTGCGGCTTCTTCAGCAAATACTTCAATAAACTCTTTGCCGATTATTTTGCGCTTTGTTTCAGGATCGGAAACGCCGGCAAGCTTATCAAGGAAACGGTCTGTTGCATCAACATAAATGAGGTTGGCATCCATCTGATTGCGGAATACTTCAATAACCTGCTCGGGCTCTCCCTTTCTGAGGAGACCGTGGTTAACGTGTACGCAAACCAGTTTTTTGCCGATTGCTTTGATGAGAAGGGCAGCGACTACTGAAGAGTCAACGCCTCCTGAGAGTGCAAGGAGAACTTTTTTGTCTCCTACCTGTGCCTTCACCGCTTCAACCTGCTCGGCGATGAAGGCCTGAGCCAGTGCGGGTGTGGTGATTCGTTCCATGCTTTCCGGACGTCTGTTGTTATCCATAATGTTTATCCCTTTCTTCTTTGCATCTTTTATGATTTACGCTTCGAACCCCGGGTCCGAAACATAAGATTCGGATCAGTTGGTTCCCGAAAGCGCATCAACTCTCTTTTTAGCGTTGTTTGCAAGCGTTGATTCAGGACAGTTTTCAAGCAGCATATTGTAGTACTTCAATGCTGTTGTGTATTCCTTAAGGGTATCATAGGATTGAGCCAGATAATAAAGCGCTCTGTCGTATTTGGGATTGTATTTTACAGCAAGCAGAAATTCAACAATTGCGCCGCTGTAATATTTTTTGTCGTAACTTGTACGACCTTCGTTGTATTTTTCGGTAGCAGCCTTCGAAAGGACATCATCGCACATCTGATTGTAGAACTTAATTGCTTCTTCATCGGCAGTCAGCGATATTTCTATGTCCGAAAGAGCATCGGCAGCCGCAAAAAGCAAATCTGTGTCTTCAGCTGTTTTGGTCTTCTGCGCAACCTGTTTGCCTACAGAATAGGCAACGTAGGCCTCTGTAGCCTCATACAGTTTCTTGAACAGGTCAGCGTGAGCGGGATTTTCGTAGGTTACATACTCTACTCTTGCCTCAGCTTCCTTCAGTGATTCAGCCAGCTCTGTATTATTCAGTTTCAAATTCGTAAGTTCTGTTTCAAGAGCATCTATTCGCGCAAGTTTAATATTCAGATTCTCACTGTAATCCTTTTCTTCTGCCCGGAAAGAATCGCGGATAGCGGTTTCGCGGCTCGGAACAACAAGGAAGAAAACAACTGCTATTCCGATAAGGATTCCGGCAATAAGCCCCACAAATGCCATAACGTTGGGCTCATCTTCTATTTCCTTTTCATCCTCAACATCCGTCTGAAGTTTTGCAGCCGCAAAGCTCTCTTCAACGATGTCCTTTGCATTTTCGTTCAGTGCCTGACCTTCTTCGGAGCTCTGCCTGATTTCCTTCTGATAGCGTAAAGCCCTTGCATTGCCGCAGTCAATCGCAAGAATTCTGTTGACAAGCTTCATTGCACGGTCCGGCTCATTATTCATCATTTGAAGAAGCGCAAGAAGTTCCATGGCTCTGATGAACTTCGGATAAACTGAAACAACCTTTTTTAACTGGATAATCGCAAGGTCGTCCTTACCCTCCCATGCATCCGAAAGAGCACGGTTATATTTCGAAACGGCCTGGTCCATAGTATCGAGAAGCGAAGTATTTCCCTGAATTTCATTAAGATATTCCTCAGCAGGATTTTCATCCGGCTGGAAATGTTTGCTGACAACCCAGGCACTGATAGCCTGAACAATCTCTCCACACTCATAATAAACAAGTCCGAGGAGGTTTCTGGCATCAGTGTTCCGCTTGTCAATCTCAAGGCTTCGGCGCAGATTTTCCGTTGCAGCGGAAAGATTCCGCGCCTTTGCATAATCAAGCCCTAAATTGTAATAATGATTTGAAAGGATTTCAAGCCTTTCTTCAGTAGTGATTGCCATATCGGTTTCTATCAGCGTTTCTGCTGCTCCGTCTGAGATTCATTTCCTGCGGCCTGCGCAACTGAAACAATAACATCCTTCAGATCCGCCATAACATTCTCTCGAATGATTTTTTCCGCCTGGTCAACTTGGGGTGCCGGTTTGAATTTTTTTAATTCTTCTTCGAAATCAATCATTGTGGTAATCCTTTATTTTGTGAAATGAGCAAGACGCTCTTCAACCTGTTTCATCATATCTGTGTATTTTTCAAGCTTTGCCCGTTCCTCGTTAAGTTTTGCTTCGGGAGCCTTGTTAACGAAGTTCGGATTTGAAAGCATTCCGTTTACACGCTTAAGTTCGCCGGTAAGTCTTTCTTTTTCTTTTGTAAGACGTTCGATTTCCTTGTCAATATCAACAAGATCGGCGAAAGGCATGTAAATTGTTGCACCGGCGATAACAGCCGATACGGCATCGGCATCGATTCCGGCCTTGTCAGCCTGAATTGATACATTTGATGCACTTCCGAGTGAAGCAAAGAATACCTTGCTGTTCTCGAAAATATTCTTAACCTTTGAATCATCGGTAACAACAAATACCTGTGCCTTGCGGCTCGGCGGAACATTCATACCGGTACGTACATTACGAACGGCCTTAACAGCTTCCTTAATAAGTTCAACTGACTCCTCCTGTCCGGCAAATGTCTTATCCGCACTGAATTCAGGCCAGTTTGAAATCATAATGGATTCGTTCTTGTCAATTGTACCCTGCTCCTCCTTAAGTGTACAGAAGATTTCTTCCGTAACGAAAGGCATATAAGGATGAAGAAGCTTGAGAGAGTCTGTCAGAACGCTGTTAAGTGTCCAAAGAGCTGCAACCTTGCTGTCTGCATCATCACCGTAAAGACGTGGCTTAACCATTTCGATGTACCAGTCGCAAAGCTCTTCCCAGATGAAATCATAAATCTTCTGAGCTGCAATACCGAGTTCGTATTTTTCCATGAAATCGGTAACTTCACGTGACAGGTTGTTCATCTTGGAAATAATCCACTTGTCGGCATCGGTAAGCTTGGCCTCCATAGCGGAAATGGGTGCCTCAAAGTCAACTTTAATGCCGGCATCCTCAACCTGCTGCATATTCATCATGATGAAACGGGATGCGTTCCATGCCTTGTTTGCAAAGTTTCTGGCAGCCTCAACACGCTCCATATAGAAACGCATATCGTTTCCGGGTGCGTTGCCTGTGATCAGCATGAAGCGGAGTGCGTCAGCACCGTATTGATCAATAATTTCAAGAGGATCTATTCCGTTTCCGAGAGACTTGCTCATCTTACGGCCCTGTGAGTCACGAACCAGACCATGGAAAAGAACGGTGTGGAACGGACGCTCGCCCATCTGCTCATAGCCTGAGAAAATCATACGGATTACCCAGAAGAAGATGATATCATAGCCGGTTACAAGTACATCTGTAGGATAGAAATATTTAAGGTCCTCTGTCTGCTCAGGCCAGCCAAGTGTTGAGAAAGGCCAGAGAGCTGAACTGAACCATGTATCAAGAGTATCGGGGTCCTGTGTGAAATGTGTGCAGCCGCACTTCGGGCAAACTGAAGGAGCAGCCTTTGCAACTACTATTTCACCGCACTTGTCGCAGTAATAAGCGGGAATTCTGTGGCCCCACCAGAGCTGACGTGAAATACACCAGTCACGGATGTTGTCGGTCCAGTTGAAATATGTTTTCTCAAGACGTTCGGGAACAAGCTTGATTTCACCTGTCTTAATTGCATTAACAGCAGGTTTGATCATTTCATCCATCTTTACGAACCATTGCTTTTTAATCATGGGTTCAACGGTTGAATGGCAGCGATAGCATGTTCCAACATTGTGTTTGTAATCCTCAATGCGAACAAGAAGGCCCATTTCGTCAAGTTCCTTAACAATCTGCTTTCTTGCCTCATAACGGTCCATTCCGGCAAACTTTCCACCGTTTTCGTTGATGGTTGCATCATCGTTCAAGATATTGATTTCAGGAAGGTTATGACGCTTTCCAACTTCAAAGTCATTAGGGTCATGAGCAGGTGTAATCTTAACAACACCGGTTCCGAAATCTTTTTCTACATAATTATCAGCAATTACGGGGATTTTACGGTCAACAAAAGGAAGCCATACAAATCCGCCGATGATATCCTGATAGCGCTCATCCTCAGGATTTACGGCAATTGCGGTATCACCGAGCATAGTCTCCGGACGTGTTGTTGCAAACTCAAGGAAACGTGTTTTGCTGATTGTGCCGTCTGCTTCAACAAAAGGATATTTGATGTGCCAGAAATGTCCGGCCTGCTCCTCGTATTCAACCTCTGCATCCGAAATAGATGTATTACATACAGGGCACCAGTTTACGATTCTTGAGCCCTTGTAAATCCAGCCTTTTTCATAGAGCTTTGTAAATACTTCAGTTACGGCCTTATTGCAGCCTTCGTCCATGGTAAAACGTTCACGGTCCCAGTCACAGGAG
>JAZQNE010000018.1:0-23940 GCA_045627185.1 Lachnospiraceae bacterium | reverse complement strand
AAAGAGATAAGCGAACGTATGGGATATCTTGAGGGCCTGCTTGAACTGTATAAGGACTATGAGCCGTATATCAAATTTTATAAGGAACAGTGGGCTGTTACCGAATGGGAGCGCAAGAGATATGAGCGCAAGCACATGGTTGAACTGACAATGTATGCAGAATTAGACAGTACCGGCTCTTAAAAAGTCTGCTGTAAAGTCTTGCACCGGGAATAACCGTCAGCTCCTCTTCACTCAGAAAGTGTGCATTATCTTCAGGCGGCGCAGTTCCATTTGCCCATTGCGTAAAATTATCTTTAATCAATATCAGCTCCTTATAGAAATTCTTATATATACTTTATCTACGCCGGTCCGAAAAATTGCAACGCGTGTCGATTATTTTTTTTGCATTTTTTCCGGAAAAATACATACCTCAAAACAGCATAATTTGCACGAAAACGCCTACTGAAAAACGGCTGAAAACGCAGGAAAATCAAGGCTTCCGGGGCCCGGGGTCTCAAAAGTAATTTTAAACGCTATTTTAAATAAAAATGGCACCCGTCAGGCATTGTTTTCGACATGTAAAATCGACATGTGAAGCTGTTTTTTTGTGTTTATTTGAAGAAATCAGCCTGTTTTCCGTCCGACAGGAGGGATGATTTCAACATGAAGAAAGGCAAACCATATCAACAGACTTCGGTCGGTTCTGCAGACGGTGGCAAAAAATGAAGGTGGCAACCGTTGCCACCTTGAAAAGTTGCCACCGACCGAGGCGGTACCAACGGACTGCCTTAGGCCAGGTTCAGCAGCCGGCGGCAAAAATGAACAGATGTTCGATAGCGCTATAAACTAAGTCGCTTCATGGCGGACTACCAAGGCTGCGGCTGCAACAATTCTTTTATCTAAAAAAGAGGCAGTTGAAGCTTCCTTAGAAAGTATTTATAGTTAAGTTAACAAATAGCCTTCTTGGCATCCATGTTTTCAGATGTGATTATTGCAAGATAACCGCACAGTTCCAACTCGTTACGAATAACTGCAAGATTTGGTTCCGCATATACAAAGTGACCGCTCTCTTTATTGTAGTAAACGTCAAACCGCTCGCCTTACGCCGGGGTGAATTTTGTGGTAAAACTTGAAAAAGAGAAAAAAACTTTACAACTTTTTCAAGGAGGTTACCACACATATGGACAAATCAACTTACGAAGTCCGCTTGGCCCAGTGGACAGGACTCGTCAAGTCGGCATCCGAGAGACCACGTGGCGTACTGCTTAAGGACTGGCTTGATGATAACGGTATTTCCCGTGATCAGTTTTATTACTGGCAGCGCAAGGTGCGCCGTAACGCATATGACTCACTTGTCAGTGAACAGACCGGAAACACTCTGATTCATTCCGTTTCTTTTGCGGAAGTCCCGCTGGCTGTAAAAACTTTGCCGGACGTGTCCAATCCGGCATGTCTGCCGAACACCGGTGCAACACTTAGAATAAATGCAGCAACCATAGAACTTTCAAACAACGCATCCCCGGAACTGATAGCTGCCATACTGAAGGTGATTGCCTATGCTTGAAAATGCAGCAAAAATCCGGCGCGTCGTTCTTGCCTGCGGTGCGGTTGACTTACGTAAAGGTATCGACGGCCTTTCGATGATCATAGGCGATAAATACAGCCAGAATCCTTTTGAGAAAGGAACCCTCTTCCTGTTCTGCGGCAGGAAATCTGACCGCATAAAAGGTCTCCTCTGGATGGGGGACGGATTTCTGCTGTTGTATAAACGCTTCGAAGCAGGTACACTGTCATGGCCACGTACTACGCAGGAGGCAGCTGAACTCACAGAGGAACAGTTCAATTACCTGATGCTGGGACTCAATCCGCTTGATCCTAAAATCAGGGAGGTCCATCCCGAAAAGGCAGGCTGATTTTTGGTCAAAACAGAGAAAATTTACGGATTTTTCTGTGCCCGGGCAGCCTGCATATATACCCGAGATTAAGCCTGCGACAGGGCTGCTGTAGAGCCTCAGTTGCGGCCTGATTTATATTTTTGCGCACATTGACAACTCTATATTTCCTTTGATTTACGGCGTTCTGAGTCCCTGCAAACCATAGGCAAAATGACGAAGACGAGTGAATAATTCTTGAATAATTCTTTGTCGCTTGTGTATTGCGTGCAATCTGCCGATATGATAAAATATAAATATTCTTATAACGGTGGAAGCCGGAAGGAGGTTGCTTTGGCAAGTGAATTAATTCGGGAACTTGAAAATGCCGGTGGCGTAGATGTAGCAGGTGCTTTGGAACGTATGGGCGGCAGTGAGGATCTTTATCAGACTATTCTCGGTATGTTTTTGACAGATGACAATTACGGGAAACTTGTTGATGCAATGGAAAAAGGTGATGAAGAAGCCGCACTTGGTTTTGCACACACAATCAAGGGTATGTGCGGAAACCTGGGACTGATGAACCTTTTCCATTATTCAGATGATATGGTGGAAACATTCAGAAAGAACAGAAGCTGCGATGTTAACCTGCTTATGACACAGATTACCGAAGAACATAAGAAGATTACAGAAATTCTGCAGAAATATATTTAATAAAACATGCGAAATTTCACTTTTGGACTGTGGAAAGATTATTCGCTGCAACCGGTTTTTGTGCTTCAGAAAATCTAATTGGAGAGGTATGGGTTTATGAACAAGATAATCACCATCAGCAGACAATACGCGAGCGGTGGGCGTGAAATAGGCGCAAAACTTGCAAAAGAATTTGGAATTCCTTTTTATGATAACGAACTGATTACGCGTGCTGCAAAAGAAAGCGGATTTGCGGAAGAAGTGTTCCGTGCGGCTGAGACAAAAGCCTCAAACAGCCTTCTCTATTCTATCGCAATGGGAATGAGCTCTTACGGCAGCCGTGAATTCGGCCAGGCAAACCTTTCGCTTGATGACCGTGTTTATCTTGCGCAGGCAAGTATTATCCGCAAGGTAGCATCGGAAGGGCCATGCGTAATTGTCGGCAGATGTGCTGACTACGTACTTCGCGAGTTTGACAATGTAATACATGTATTTATTTGTGCTGATATGGATTTCCGCGTAGAACGCGCCGTTCGTATTGACAATATGTCTCCTGTTAAAATTGAGGACAACATCCGGAAGATAGACAAACGCCGTGCAAATTACTACAACTACCACTCCTGCGAGCAGTGGGGAAATGCCATGAATTATCATCTGACAGTTAACAGCTCCGCATGCGGGATTGACAATGCAGTTCAGCTGATTAAGCAGTTTGTGGAAAATTGCGGGGACATAAAACACGAAGAAAAATAAGAATATCATAAGCAAACGAGTAACAGGACAAAAAAGAGTAATAAGAGTTTTAAAGCAAAACGCGTTGATAAAAACCGTCTTCAACCCTTGAAAACAAAGGCTGGAGACGGTTTATTTCTGTATAAACAGGCTGTCGCATTCTCGCGATTTTTACTTGTATGGGGTTCACGGGCGTTTCTGTTTGAACCACGTAATTTACGGAACAAGTTCTATTTCATAAGTCATTGAGTTGCCTCTGAAATCCGTTGCATAGAGTGTGTAGACGTCTGAACCTGAAAATCTTATAAGAAGACGCCCGTCAACGGGCTCAAGCTTTGTGGGCTTTACACCGGCAGCAGTGAAATCTGAAGCAACATGCTGCCCGGGAAGCATCATAAAGGTATTTACGCCGCTTTCGAAATCATTTACATCAAGTACGGCCATTGTCACGCCCGAAGGTGACTTAAGCGTGGTGAAAAGCCTGATTTCAGGGGATGTTTTATCGTCCTGAACCTCATAACGGATGAGCGTTTCATTGCCGGCATAATCGGAAACGTAGAACGTGTAAATACCGGGGCGGGCAATCTTCAGAGGCTCACTGAAGGCGGTGCCGCCTATGCCGCGCCTGAAGAAATCAAGCGTGTGTATGCTCTCGGAGGTTTCTTTAATATAACGGACAACGCGCGGACCGGAAAGTGCATCCGAGCCTTGTACGTTGAGAACGATAATACTTTTTTCGAAGGTTCTTGTGACAATAATCTCCGGTGCTTCAGTATCGGGAGTAAGGGTTGAGGCAAGCAGAAGAGCATCGTACATATTGGGAATGCCGGGTACCTGAAGCTTTCCTTCAAGCGAAAGGAAAGGATTCTGAGGACCGCCGGGAGTTACGGTAGGATTGCTGCCCGGAGTTGTGGTGGGGTCAGGCTCCGGAGTGCCTGAAGGATCTGTATCCGACGGGCCGGGAGTGCCTGTTACGGACGGTTCGGGAGATATTTCGGGAACCGGTGTGGGAACAGGTGTTGCAGTTGGCGGTTCGGGCGCAGGTGTTTGCGGACCGGGCGTGATTCCGGGTGTAGCTGTGCCTGCTCCGGGAGTTTCTGAAGGTGCTCCCGTGGTTTCCGGAACGGATGTCACGGAAGGTGTACCCGTAAGGGCTTCGCCGGGAGTTACGGTAGGATTGCTGCCGGGAGTTTCTGTAGGTGGTTCGCCGGGTGTTTCTGTAGGATTTTCGCCGGGGGTCCCGGTAGGACTGCCGCCGGGAGTCCCGGTAGGACTGCCGCCGGGGGTTCCGGTAGGATTGACGCCCGGAGTTACTGTGGGAACTTCACCCGGGGTTCCCGTAGGATTTGTACCGGGAGTTACTGTAGGAATGCCATCAGGCGTAGGAGTCGGAACAAAGCCGTCCGGTGTAGGAGTAGCAGTTGGCGTGGGCGTGACCATATCCCCGGGAATGCGCTTGGCTGTTGCAAGAATCAGATTTTTGACATCTGCGGGATAAAGGCCTTCCTGCGTGGACATAAGCATGGCTGCAATTGCCGATACATACGGGGCCGCCATGGATGAGCCGCTTGGCGCGGAATAAGCACCGCTTGGCGATGTGGTCAGAATATATGAACCCGGTGCTGCAATATCGACGGTGTTTTTGCCGAAGTTACTGCCGTAAGGCGTTCCGTCAGCGGAAACTGTCTGCTCGACAAGCTTTCCAAGCTCATTTACAAATGTTACGGAAATGTTGTTCGGAAGTCTTAAACTTGCCGGATAGATGGGGTAAACATCGTTATCCGTGCCGCTGTTTCCGGCTGCGCAGACAAACAGCATGTCAGAAGTCTTCATGGCTGCTTCTAGCGTTTCAAGAGTGGCTGAAATTGAGGCTGAGCCCCAGCTCATATTGCAAATGTCGGCGCCCATTTCTGTAGCGTAGTTAATGGCTCTTATGGCGGATGAAACAGAGCCGAGTCCGTTCGGGCCGCCGTTGATTTTGAGGGACATAAGCTTTACGGGAACAAATGATGCTGCACCCGATATTCCAAGGCCGTTCCCGGATGTTGCTGCGATTACGCCGGCAACCTGGGTCCCGTGCGTATCGTTATCTATGTATGAGCCGTTTTCATCTTTATCAAGATGAATCAGGGTGTTGTCATCGTTATAAAAATCCCAGCCGTAAACATCGTCAATGTAGCCGTTGCCATCGTTATCAATACCATCACCCGGAATTTCCAAAGGATTTGTCCAGATGCAGTCGCGAAGGTCCGGATGGCTGATGTCAATGCCTGTGTCAATTACGGCAATTACAACCTCACGCGGATTCTGAACCAGCTCCGAATAAAGGTCGCGCGCTTCGGGGAAATTGAGGTCTATATCTTCGCGGGTAGGAAGAAGAATGGGGTTTGCGGGTTCGTTTGTGAAATAGTATCTGTAGGTCCCGGGATTGTGAAGGGGCCACTGGGAATCACTGAAGGTGTCATTGCTGAAGGTTTCGGTTGAGATGATGTAATCGGGATCGACAGCAACCACGCCCGGAAGGCTGCGAAGAAGAGAAATGACAGACTCGGGCTTGAGCGTTTCATTTCTTACAACGGTATAATTTTTGTCAAATTCGGAAACAACGGTGAAGTCTTCAAGCGTTTCAAGAACAGCCTGCCTTTGAACAGGGGCAAAATCTTCCTGCCAGAAAATAATGTAACGGTTGTCATAAATGGAGATGTCGGGCTTTACGCTGGCCCGGGTTTCTTCATAGGTGGGAGTGGGAAATGCGGATTCCGGTGCCGGAGTGCCGGTAAAATCAGGCGTTCTCCCGGAACAGCCCGTAAAAACACACGAAAAAGCAACCGTGAAAATCACCGCTGCTAAAATAAATCTTCTTGACTTTTTTTTCATGTTTAATATAATAGTCATGTATCAGAGTGTAACACAAAGAAATTCAATTTACAAGTTTTTCTTGACACATTGACCAAATCGTGATAGTATAAGCAGGCTATGGAAGAGGTCTTTTTTTTATGCCTAAAAATGAAGTAAACGGAGGTGGATGTTGTGCGAGTAAAGATCACACTTGCTTGTACTGAATGCAAGCAGCGTAACTACAACACAATGAAAGAAAAGAAAAACCATCCCGACAGGATGGAAACAAACAAGTACTGTAAGTTCTGCAAGCGTCACACGCTGCACAAGGAAACCAAATAATCAGTCTGAAAGGGGATACAATATGGCAGAGAACAACAACGCTCCTGCAAAAGCTCCCAAGAAGAGCTGGTTCAAAGGACTTTCATCGGAGTTCAAAAAAATCATTTGGCCCGATAAAGAAACTGTAGTTAAAGAATCAGGCGCTACAATCGTGGTTTCCGTAATCCTTGCATTATTCATCATGTTAATTGACTGGGTAATTAAGCTTGGACTCGGCTTGATTGTCTGACCGAAAGGACATTAGGAGAAGCTATGGCAGAAGCTCAATGGTACGTTGTTCATACCTATTCCGGGTATGAAAACAAAGTAAAAGCTAATATCGAAAAGACGATTGAAAATCGTCAGCTTCAGGACCAGATTTTAGAGGTCTCTGTGCCCGTTCAGGAAGTGGTTGAGCTTAAGAACGGAGTAAAAAAGAAAGTTCCTAAGAAAATGTTCCCGGGTTACGTTCTTATCAATATGGAAATGAACGATGATACCTGGTACGTTGTAAGGAATACACGTGGAGTTACCGGTTTTGTTGGTCCGGGAAGCAAACCCGTTCCTCTTACAGAAGAGGAAATCAAAAACATGGGACTCGCATGTGAAAGAGAAGTCGAAGTCGACTTCGAAGTTGGCACTCTTATTACCGTTATTTCCGGTGTTTGGGAAAACGTACAGGGTGTCATCAGAGCAATTAATACTAATAAGCAGACCGTTACAATCAATGTTGATATGTTCGGTCGCGAAACTCCCGTTGAAATTAATTTCACAGATGTAAAAGTTGAAAAATAACAGACCTTGCGGCTTTTACAAGGGAGCGTGGGAGGAATAGCGGTTTCGCCAAAAACCGCACGGGTACCGTAGCACCGGATCCTTCCGATAACACCACACTAGGAGGTAAATAATTATGGCAAAAAAAGTTACAGGTTACATCAAACTGCAGATTCCCGGAGGTAAGGCTACGCCCGCTCCTCCCGTTGGCCCCGCTCTTGGACAGCATGGTGTCAACATCGTACAGTTCACAAAGGAATTCAATGCACGTACCGCTAACGAAGACGGTATGCTTATTCCCGTAGTTATCACTGTATATCAGGACAGAAGCTTCAGCTTCATTACAAAGACTCCCCCCGCAGCAGTTCTTATTAAGAAGGCTTGCAACATTAAGAGCGGTTCGGGTGTTCCCAACAAGACCAAGGTTGCCACAATTAAGAAGGCAGACGTTCGCAAGATTGCTGAACTCAAGATGCCCGATCTTAACGCAGCTACAATCGAGACAGCAATGAGCATGATCGCAGGTACAGCACGCAGCATGGGCGTTGTTGTGGAAGACTAAGGAGGAACGGTAATGAAAAGAGGTAAAAAATATATTGATGCTGTAAAAGCATTCGATAAGTCCGCTACATATGATGTAGCTGAAGCAGTAAAGTTAGTTAAGCAGGCTTCCACATCCAAGTTCGATGGTACAGTTGAGTGCCACGTTCGTCTTGGTGTTGATGGTCGTCATGCTGATCAGCAGGTTCGTGGTGCGGTAGTGCTCCCTCACGGAACCGGCAAGACCGTTCGTGTTCTCGTATTCGCAAAGGGTGACAAGGTAGCAGAAGCTCAGGCAGCCGGCGCTGATTACGTTGGTGGTGACGAACTCATCCCCAAGATCCAGAATGAGAACTGGTTTGAATTCGACGTTGTAGTTGCAACTCCTGATATGATGGGTGTTGTTGGTCGTCTTGGTCGTGTACTTGGACCTAAGGGCTTAATGCCTAACCCCAAGGCCGGCACAGTTACCATGAACGTAGCTCAGGCTATCGCAGACATCAAAGCAGGTAAAGTTGAGTACCGTCTTGACAAAGCAAACATTATTCATTGCCCTGTTGGCAAGGTTTCTTTCACTGAAGAACAGCTCGCAGACAACTTCCAGACATTAATCGGCGCAATCGTAAAGGCTAAGCCCGCTGCAGCAAAGGGCCAGTACCTTAAGAGCGTTACAATCGCTCCTACCATGGGTCCCGGCGTTAAGCTCAACACAGCTAAGCTTGCGTAATTAATGCACATAGCAAAATCCGTTTAACGACACGCAGTCCGAAAGGGCTGCGTGTTTTTTTTCGGCGGATGACCGGTTTCGCCTTTCCCTGAATCGGGAAGCCACTCTGTTACGCGGACTCACGGCTGTGATACCCTTTCCCGAGGACATCGCTCGCGCTGCAGGTCGCAAGCGTAGCGGTACATAAGTGACCAAAATACGGTCACTAAGTGCCGACGCTTGCTTAATGGTCCTCGAGAAAGGTATCACATCCATAAGCCCGCTTGACCGGAGAAAACTGATTCAGAGAAAACCGAAACCGGTAAGGTGCCCCGAAAAGTGTAAAAACCCCGCAGTTCTTGCGGACTTTGTTTGTTGAAGATTTGCCATGAATATTAATTAGCAAATCTTGCGGTGTTGTGTTTTTTTCGAGTATGGAGGAAGTTTTTGCGTGGGTTTTTGGGGAAAATAAAGTATAATAAGAAGGAGGATAAAAAAAACCGGGGTGGAAAGCCGGGAACGGTGTTGGGACCGACAGAAGTAACTGAATAACATGAAAGGAGGACAATATGGAACGGGATATTCTGCAGAAGCTCAGGGCACGGGAGGAAGATGGCCTTAAGGCGTTCTTAAAGCAGTATAAAGGGCTTGTTAATTATATTATTAATGGAATTCTTAAGGATGAACGTGACCGTGAGGAATGCCTGAATGATGTCTGTATGAAAATCTGGAACAGTATTGACTCCTTTGATGAGGATAAAGGCAGTTTCAATGTCTGGCTGACGGCTGTTTCGAGAAATACGGCCTTGAGTATCCTGAAGCGGGTGAAAACGGAGGAGGAACTTGATGAAGAATACGGCGAGTACAGTATGTCGCCGGAATATGTTTATCTGGAACGCGAGCGGGAAAGAGAGCTGCATCGGCTGATAGAAAAGCTTGCCAAAACTGACAGGGATCTGTTCTGGCGAAAATACTATTATATGCAGTCGACAAAGAAAATTTCAGATGAAATGGATATGTCGGAGAGGGCTGTTGAGGGCCATCTTTACAGGATAAAAAAGAAACTTCGGAAGCTGGGAGGTGAGTTGTGATGATAGAACTTAATGAAAACACTGTTCGGGCAGTGAACGTCTGGGGAAAGATTCTCACAAGATTGTGCCTGGCTTATGCTGTATTTTTCTTTTCATCACTGATACCTGATTCGGTTATCCCTTACCTTCTGAACGTGTTTGGGTTTACACTTTTGTTTACAGCTTTGCTTAGATTACGTAAAAACGGACCGACCCTGCTTGCCGCGAATATTATTATTGCTCTGATGATTGGGCTGCAGATAGTCTCTGTGTTCCTCTATTTTCAAAATGGCGGGATAAATCTGCTCTGCAAAATCGTTTTGGATATAGTTATTGTATTAATTCCTGTATCACTGCATTTCAGTCTTAAAGCTTATCTGCCTGAAAATAGAATTTCTGCATCGATAGATTTGCTTGGCTGGTTCATGCTTGTGACAGAGGCAACATGGTGGGCGGTGCACTTGGGCTATATTGAAATAGATCACGGAACATTTTGGGGAATTGTAATGATAATTGTGTTCCTTGCGATTTTGCTGCGTATCTGGTTTGTACAGGACCATGTAACGGCTTCTGAGGCTGTTATTTTTTCAAGAAGTCATAAGCGGATTGTGTGGGGAATTGTTGTGGCTGTTACGGCTGCAACCTGGATTTGGTCATCGGTTTCAATGGTAAGTTGTAAAACTGTTGGGAAAAAAAAGCCGGACACTTCCGGATGTGCGGATATCCGCGAAAGTCTGGTCGGACTGGGACTTCCCGGGAATGTTGCGGCTGATCTTGATTACAATGAACTTCTTCTTCTCAAGGACGCAAAAGCCGTGTATCATAAACTTGAGGAGCAGAACGAATTGGCGGCACTTGGCCTTGATGAGAAAGGTGTGCGTTTTACCGCGGACGGAGACACAGGCCATTTGGATTTCTATTATGCTGACCTTGGTGAAACCTATTTTGTGAGGGGAGACAACAAGTATGCATATGAAAGATATATTTGTGTGCTTTGTCTTGACTGGCAAAAGGATAATGCCGTCTGGCACGATGGAATATCTATCCGGTCTGATTTTTCCGAAGGTGTGTTAGCCGCGAAAACAGTATATGAATTGGATGGCGAAAGTTTATATTCGACGATTTACGCTGCTGATTCTGAACAGAATAGCGTAACGGCGGGCTTTTTGCAGACGGCAAACACGAATAATCCGTTTTGCGGTTACTTCAGTTTCCCGCGCGGGAGCAAAAATCAACGGGCCTATTTTCTGACGGAGGTGCTGGCGCCAAGGTGGGATTATCGTGACTATACACACGAAATAACGGCTTTTGCCTATGGTTTGCAGATTGACTTGTATCACATTGGCAATCCTTTGCGCCTGGGTTATATTGATTATGAAACGGCGGAATTCTTTGGCTGGGATTCGTTTTCTGTTCAAAGGATACTGTTCAGGGCGAATATTGACGAAGAGTTCTTGAAATTACCGAATGAAACGGATTATTACAAGTGGCTCGAGGGCTTGCGAAAAAGCGGAATAATTAATGAACATGTAATTACTGACAAGAATCCTGAACTGCATTATTTCGAGGAATATTGATTGCTTCCGTCGGCAGGAAATGCCGGGACATGAAATGACAAAGAATAACAAAAGGCTGGAGAAAAGAATAATGTGATAAACTAAAATTGAACACGAGGGAAGACATTGTGTGTATAATATCACATTGCAGTTCCGCGATTTGATGCCGATGCAACGCAAGGACTCCTAGCTGTCGTAATCATTTTTAGTTAAAACGTTTCTGACCTTTACGGCCTAGCACAAAGGTGCAGACTACTAAAACTTACCCTTGACAAAAAAAAGCGAGTTTGATATACTAAAAGAGAAGTTTGAAAAGGGAGGTTTAAGTATGCTCTATAAGAAAATGTGCGTTTTTTTAATAAACTTTATCTTAATTGTTGCAAATGTAATCGGCGTGCAACCACTAAGTGTTAGTAACTTTGAAAGTAGCGCTTTACAGAATTCAAGTTATGAATATGATGATTACAAATCGGAGATTTCAAGAACGGAAATCATATCTCAACGTACTGCATCCAGTAAAACGTTTTCTAATGCTGATGGAACTAATAGTTTTGTGGCTTATGCTTATGATATTCATTATCTTGATAAAAATGGGAAATATCAAGAAATAGACACAACGATTATTGAAAATAAAAGAGAGGACTTTTTGTATTCAAATGCTGCAAATGCATGGGACGTTTCGTTTGCTAAAGATAAATTGGAAATAACGTATAATAATAATACAATTATGATGTCTTTTCCTGAAGCAGTTGCAGTTGACCTGTTGAAAAATAGAAATTGTTCGGAATTTGCTTATTATCAGCAAAAGGGAAATGCTTCAAATTCAATTATATATGATTATAGAGGATACAGCATAATATATACTGTTCTAAATGGATCACTGAAGGAAGATATTGTAATTGAACAAGAGGATGCTATTCAAGATTTTTCTTTTGAAATTATGTTTGGCGAAAATATGAAACTAATAGATGAAGAAGGCTTGAGATTAGTTGACCTTGATGGAAATTCAATATTTGAAATAGCAGATTTGGTCATGTATGATGCAAAGGGAAAAGAGTCAAATGCTGTGGTGCTTAAGGCTGCGCAGATTGAAAACGGAGTTAGTCTTGTTGTGAGCGCGGATTCATCTTTTTTTAATGATGAAATTGTTTATCCGGTAATAATTGATCCAACTATCAATGTTATAGGAGCAACTAGTTCTTATGACAGTTATGTGGATGAGCAAAACCCCTATTCGAACTATTATTTGTCACAGTACTTATTAACTGGTGGTGAAGAGGGTGTCAATTGTACTCGTTCGTTTATTAAGTTCACACTCCCAACAAATATCATTGGTAGTCAGATAACAAGAGCCAGAATTTTAATCAAGAAGAATGCCTATTCGACACCAACAATTCAGGCATTTAGAGTTACGGAAGAATGGGCGCCCAATGGGGTGACTTGGGATGACCAACCGGAGTTTGATGATACTGGATATTCTTCACAAGCGGTTTCTATGGGGTCTGATTGGTACAACTTGAATGTGACGGGGCTTGTTGTGGGTTATAAGATGATGTACTATCCTTACTACGGCTTTGTACTAAGAGAATATTATGAGAATAATTCTAGTAAAAGAACAAGGTTTTATTCTTCTGATGCTTCAACGAGTAACAGCCCGATGCTTTGTATTGATTATGTGAATAATTTGGGATCACGACCATATCAGGCCACTTCGACCTTAAATGCTAATTGTATGGGGTATGCATTGGATATAAAGCAAAAAATAAATTCGTCAAATATGGGCTATTCACGTAATGACTTGAATGGTAAGACTTTAGGTGAATTACTTGCTTTTTTCAGGAGCAAAGCGGAAAACTGGATGAATAGTGCGTCCGGATTAAACGGAAACTACAGCGTGCTTGCGGCGTATGATTCGAATATTAGTACAACGTCTCCCGGCTGGTATCGAGTTGCGTTGCGAGTTGGTTTTGATGACTACGATAATGATGGAGTTCTTGACGCGGATGAGCCCTGGGATTTCCACTGGTGGTATCAAACAAATAGTTTATATGGATGCTGGGCTGACAAACATGGAACATATCCTTCCGAACTTCTCCCTGGAACGAATGGAATTGATCCTCAGGACCAGGATTGGGGTATTGATATCTATGTATATAACAGTGATTGTGTCTATTATCAAATTAAAGATGTGAGATCACCAAGTTGGTGATGAGAGTTGTAGCTGAAGGTTGGTATTAGAATTTGAATCCTGCAAAATTCAAGGAGGTAAAGAAATGAAAAAAAGAACAATTGTAGTGTGCTTACTTGCTTTATGCATAGTTTCCGGCGTTTGTATTTTCTTTGCATCAGAAAGCGGAATCCGGGCGGTTGCTAAAATAAAAGAGAAAAAAGAGCAAAAAAACAGCAGAGAGGAGTACCTGGACTTGCTGGCACAAGACCGGAGAGTGCAGGACTATATCGCGTTCAGACAAAAGTATGATCCTGATTATAATCCTTCATTTGCTCCTAATGGCGCGGATTACTCTTCGCTAAATCTTGAAGATTATCCTGACCGTGACAAGGTATATGCTGAGGTTTATAAAGGAACATACGTTGCTGATGAACTCAGTAAACTGTCAGGCATCAAAAAATATTCTTCTGAGTCCCTGCTGTTTAATTCCAAAATTGATACATTCCGGCTTGGTTTGGACAGTAGTGTTTATGAATATCAGGACGCCGGAGAATCCGGTATAGTCACGCTGTTACAGGAGTGTCCGGCAGATGTGATGAGAGAGAGAGCAGACGGAACAAGATATCTGGTATATGACACGGATGAAGGATATCGCCTGTTTCTGATGATGAGCCCTGACAGTCCGGACCCGTTTACCGTTGGTTATCCTGTTCTTTATAAAAACAAACTGTCTTATAATGATTTTGCAGGTATTTGTCCGGGGGATTCGATTGCTAAAGTTTCTGCAATAGATGATGTCTGCGAATTGTATTGCAAGACCTGGTTTGATTTTATGAATGTCAGTGAAACCGGTTTTGAAAAGCGTGGCGAAAAATATGACTGCTTTTCAACAATTCATTATTTATCCGACGGTTTGCTGAAAATCGAATATGATTCGATAAATGCAAACGGAGAACCGATTGTGAAATCAGTCAGTTATTATCCGGATTACATTATGAAAACCTTTACGGATAAAGAGCTTAACTACAGGATTAATGATTTGGATCTTCTGTGATATTGCAGGAGCTGCCGCATTTTGGTGCGGCAGCTCCTTTCTGTCAATAGGTTTTTGTAAAATCTATTGACAGAAAGAAACCGGTGTGACACTTTGTTCTTTCCGATTTCAAAATACTCCAATAAGAAAACGGCAGAACTGCTGCATGAGGTTTTGTGAGAGACGTATTGCTTTTTGAATTTTCGCTTTTTGAATAATTTCCTTGACAAACCCTCCTCCACGTGTTATATTATCACTCGTGCCGAAGAAAGCAGGTGCCGGAGAACCGGCGTAAGGACAACCGCCAGCCGAGGGATAACAGATATTGTTGATGAAATCGACTAATACCTCTGCGGCTTCGCAGAGGTTTTTCTTTTTTCCGAGCACAAATACAGATAGGAGATTTTCATTATGGCAAAAGTTGAAATCAAAGCACCTATCGTTGACGAGATCAAAGAATATGCAGGAAAGGCTAAGGCTGCAGTCCTTGTTGACTATCGTGGCCTTACCGTTGAGCAGGACACACAGCTTCGTCGTAAGCTTCGTGAAGCAGGCGTTGTATACAAGGTATACAAGAACACCTACATGAAGAGAGCTTTCGAAGGAACTGATTTTGCTCAGCTTGATGCTTCTCTTGACGGCCCCAGCGCTGTTGCATTCGCACTTGAGGATGCTACCGCTCCCGCAAGAATCCTTGCAGAGTTCATGAAGACCGCTCCGAAGCTTGAGTTCAAAGCAGGCGTTGTAGATGGAACATTCTATGATGCAAAGGGTCTTCAGGTTGTTGCTACTATCCCTTCCAAGGAAGTTCTTATTTCCAGACTCCTTGGCAGTCTCCAGAGCCCTATCGCAAATCTTGCTCGTGTTATCAAGCAGATTGCAGAGAAGAATGGCGAAGCAGCATAACTAAAGTCAATCGACAGTTGTCGGTGATTGCTTCAGATTTGAAACATCACCATCGAGCAGAGTGCTCACATCACAGCAAAGCCGCATGACGGGTATGCTGTAGAAATCATTATTCGCCGCAGATGGCGGTAAAATGGAGGAAATTATGACTAATCAGGAATTTATTGATGCTATCAAGGCTATGACAGTACTTGAGCTTAACGATCTTGTTAAGGCATGTGAAGAAGAGTTTGGTGTTAGCGCAGCAGCAGGTGTTGTAGTTGCAGCAGCCGGCCCCGCAGCAGAAGTTGAAGAGAAGACCGAATTCGACGTTGAACTTACAGAAGTTGGCGCTGAGAAGGTTAAAGTTATCAAGGTTGTTCGTGAGATCACCGGTCTTGGCTTAAAGGAAGCTAAGGATCTTGTTGATGGCGCTCCCAAGATGGTTAAGGAGCAGGCTTCCAAGGAAGAAGCTAACGACATCAAGGCTAAACTTGAAGAAGTTGGCGCAAAGGTTACTCTTAAATAATTTAAGACTGACACATGAACCGCAGTTTTCGGAATTCCGGGAACTGCGGTTTTTTTTATGGTGAGCGGTGAAACGAAATCTGAAAGGAGCCGGATTGCAAGGCTGTGGTTTGCCAACAGAAATCATATCAGCTACAGTTAAGGATATATAGAGTAAAGATTTAGTGCTTGAATCATTATTAAACAATATTTTCGCCGCAGAACAGAAATTCTTTGAAAATTCAATTGTAAAACTAACTTCCATCCCTTTATGGCCAAGCATGGAGCTTACTTGTTCCAAACACTGTATGTGGAAATTTCTTGCACTTAATGCTAAAATAGTTTGTAAAATAAAGAACACTATGATACTATAAAGAAATGTTTTTTCGTCAGAAATGTATTTCAAGACAAAAAGAAATTGGTATAAGTTAAACCAATTCGGTTACGAAAAATTAAAAAATAAAAAATATTCAATTTGCGAGTTTATTGGTCTGTAGAGGTCGAACACGGAATGAAAAAATGTTATGTTGTTTTTGTTATTTTAGGGGTTTGCATGCTGATTGCAATTGTGGGAATACTTGTTTTGTCCCTGAAAATCATGCCTGAACTTAGCATGAAAAATGCAAGACGTTTGTTGGACGGTTTTTCACCTTTGCTGGAATATTCAACCGATAATGGTAATAGATATTATGCGAGATATGAATTGAATGAAAGTGAATGGCAAGATATAGAAACTCAACTTGGTGGGTTTGAAAAAAGGGACAATGACAGTGTTGTGGGACCGATGGAGAAGCTTTTTACTCAGGAAGAAATGGATAAGGTGATAGCCGCTTTCTATGATTCCAACGCAATTCCATGCACATTCAAGAGGAGATATTGTAATGTGAGTTTGGCTGCTGTGCCCTCGGATAATGGGGTTTCGGTTTTTTTCTACGTGATGTTGCCATCATATGGGTTATAAAGGTTACTCTTAAATAATTTAAGACTGACACTTGAACCGCAGTTTTCGGAATTCCGGGCACTGCGGTTTTTTACGTTTTTGAAACACTCTTGCTTCTTTTTGACTCACAAGAAAAAAGCCCGCAGAGCAATCTGTGGGCTTTGGTTTTATTCGGGTTAATTAGACTCGTTTGTGAAAGCTGAAGGCTCAAGGTGCTTGAGCGTGTAGGAAACGGAAACATTGTATTTGGGACGTTCGGAGTCAAATTTCTTGAGAATACGTTCACCAATCATTGTGCTGTTTTCATACGATGTTGAAGGAAGCATTACGATGTACTGGTTTACACTGTAACGGGCAAATACATCACCGCTTCGGAGAGCGTTTGCAATTGTCTCAGCCATACGTGTCATGGCCTTTGTAACGTGAGTTGAGCTGTCCTTGCGGCTTGTGCCCTGAATCGTAATCAGGCAGAGGAAAACGGAAAGGCCGCTTCTTGCAGCTGCACGCGCCTCAATGCGGTAGAGATTCTGGAATACGGAATATTCGCACTGATAAGCGGTACGGATTGCATTGTGCTCTTTAAGGTCATTCTGGATAATGCTTAAGTCTGTCTGAGTAGCATTTTCAGTCTTTACGATGTCCTGATACAGGTTGGTGAGTTCCTTTGAAGGAGTAAGACCAAACTTGTCATAGAACATACTGATAACGCTCTGATATTGCTGAATTGACTTCTTCTGCTGGCCCGAACGGTAAAGGGCGTCAATAAGAAGATAGTGAAGATGCTCGTCATAAGGATCGAAAATAACTGCATTTGTGCATATTTCAACGATTCTGTGATATTCGCCCTGGGAAGCAAGAAGAGCACTGTAATCATAAATAAGCTTTGTGTATTCGGACTGGTAATGTGTTGCCAGAGACATTGCCCACGAATCAGTGTTGTTCTTGGGAAGGAATTCACCCTTGTAAATCTTAAGAGCCTGCTCAAAAACTTCCTGACGTTCTTCTTCGGATAGATTTGGGGATGTTGACTTCTTGCAGAGAGCCTCAAAAACTTCTACATCAATTTCATAAGGAAGATTATTATTCCATGCGTAAGTATCACGACGGTGCAGAATCAGCTTCGCGTCAGGAAATTCGAGAGAATCCAGCAGAACACGTGCACGATGAAGAATAGTCTTCAGCGAGTTTGAAGGATCCGAGTTGCGGATTTCCGGCCAAAGCAGGTCAACCAGAGCGCTCTGGGAAATCTCTTTGTTATGGAACGCAATCAGATACTCGAGAAGTGTCCATACTTTTTTAGAACGGTTGTCACGGTCTGAAATTACAACGTCACGATAAGTGATTGTAAATTCGCCCAGCATGTTGATTTGGATCTTGTCTTCCATAAAATGCCTCTCATTTAAAATGTTCTTAATCGGGTAACCCGGGCTTTTGAAAATGTGAAGATATACCCTGATTATCCGATGAAATCGAAAATAAATTACCTATTATATATATAAAAAAATCGTTGACACCTTGACTTTTCTATGCTAATATGAAATGTACGTTATTATGGTTTCGTGTGCCCATATACATATATTATAACACATTTTTGGGGAAATGCAAACAAAATCTTAGTAACGTAATCGTTATCAAAATACAAGGAGTGTGCGTCAATGGAGAAGAACAGAATCCGTCCTGTGAAAGTCGGCAAAAACGTCAGGATGAGCTATTCGAAGCAGAAGGAAGTGCTTGAAATTCCTAACCTCATTGAAGTCCAGAAGGCCTCATACGACTGGTTCCTGAAAGAAGGACTTCGCGAAGTATTTGATGATATTTCGCCCATCGAGGATTACAACGGTCATCTTAGTCTCGAGTTTGTAGACTATCAGCTTTGCGAGGATGACATTAAGTACACCATCGAGGAATGCAAGGAACGCGATGCAACTTATGCTGCTCCTATCAAGGTGAAGGTACGTCTTCACAATAAAGAAACAGACGAAATCAACCAGCATGATATTTTCATGGGTGATTTCCCTATCATGACAGAAACCGGTACCTTCGTTATCAACGGTGCTGAGCGTGTTATTGTATCACAGCTTGTCCGTTCACCCGGAATCTATTATGAAATCACCAAGGATAAACTTGGTAAAAACCTTTATGCATGCACAGTTATTCCTAACCGTGGTGCATGGCTTGAGTATGAAACTGACTCCAACGACGTTTTCTATGTACGTGTAGACCGTAACCGTAAGGTTGCTGTTACCGTTCTTCTTCGTGTTCTCGATCACGGTGTGTTCGACCGCACGGAAGATCCTACCCGTGGCTGGAATGTTGACGAGGAAATCTCAACAGCTACAAATAAGCAGATTGAAGAGCTTTTCGGCGAAGAAGTCAAGCTTACCGAAACCTTCAAGAAAGACCCTTCCGAGAACTACACCGACGGCCTTTTCGAATTATACAAGAAGCTTCGTCCCGGTGAACCGCTTTCTGAAGACAGTGCCGAGTCTCTGATCCGTGGTATGTTCTTTGATGCACGCCGTTATGACCTTGCTAAGGTTGGCCGTTACAAATTCAACAAGAAGCTTGCTCTTAACAAGCGTATCGTTGGTTTTAAGCTTGCTGAGGATGTTAAGGACAATTTCACCGGCGAACGTGTTGCAAAGAAGGGCGATATTGTTACCGAAGAAATGGCAGACGCAATTCAGAATACAGGCTGTGCTTCGGTTCTTGTTGAGACTGAAAACAGAGTCCAGAAAGTCCTTTCAAACCGCGCAGTTGATATCACCCACTTCCTTGACATTACAAAGGAAGAGGCTGCAGAACTCGGAATTACTGAAAAGGTTTACTATTTCGCATTAAAGTACATCCTTGACAATTATACAGACATGGACGAAATCAAGCGTGTAATCAAGAACAATGTTGCACGTCTTGTTCCTAAGTTCATTACAAGCTGGGATATCCTGGCTTCCGTAAACTACAACATGCACCTTGAGCAGGGCGTTGGTAACAAAGACGATATCGACCACCTTGGAAACCGTCGTATCCGTGCCGTAGGCGAACTCCTTCAGAACCAGTACCGTATCGGTATGTCACGTATGGAGCGTGTTGTTCGTGAACGTATGACCACTCAGGATGCTGAATCAATCAGCCCTCAGTCACTTATCAATATTAAGCCCGTAACTGCTGCAGTTAAGGAATTCTTCGGAAGTTCACAGCTGTCACAGTTCATGGACCAGCACAACCCTCTTGGTGAATTGACTCACAAGCGCCGTCTGTCAGCCCTCGGCCCCGGCGGTCTGTCAAGAGAGCGTGCATCCTTCGAAGTTCGAGACGTTCATTACTCACATTATGGACGTATGTGCCCTATTGAGACACCCGAAGGTCCTAACATCGGTCTTATCAACTCCCTTGCATCCTATGCAAGAATTAACGAGTATGGCTTTGTAGAGGCTCCTTACCGTAAGGTTGATAAATCCGATCCCGAAAATCCCCGTGTAACAGATGATGTTGTTTATCTCACCGCTGACGAGGAAGACCGTTTTGTTGTTGCGCAGGCTAACGAACCGCTTGATGAAAACGGATGCTTCGTAAACAACAACGTTTCAGGCCGCTACCGTGATGAGACTTCACAGTATCAGAAGAAGAAAATCGACCTCATGGACGTATCTCCCAAGATGGTATTCTCAGTTGCTACAGCCATGATTCCTTTCCTTCAGAACGATGATGCTAACCGTGCCCTCATGGGTTCCAACATGCAGCGTCAGGCCGTTCCGCTTCTGTTTACCGAGTCTCCTGTTATCGGAACAGGTATGGAAATGAAGACAGCCGTTGACTCGGGTGTCTGCGTGGTTGCAAAGAATGCCGGTACCGTTGATTTCGCATCTTCTACCGATATCCGCATTAAGACAGGCAACAATAAATATGATAACTACCATCTGCTTAAATTCGCACGAAGCAACCAGGGTACTTCAATTAATCAGAAGCCTATCGTTGTTAAGGGCGAAAAGGTTGAGGCAGGTCAGGTAATTGCTGACGGTCCTTCAACCGCAGGCGGCGAACTTGCACTCGGAAAGAACCCTCTTATCGGTTTCATGACATGGGAAGGTTACAACTACGAGGATGCTGTTCTCCTTAGTGAACGCCTTGTTCGTGAAGACGTTTACACATCAGTACATATTGAGGAATACGAAGTAGAAGCACGTGACACCAAGCTCGGACCGGAAGAAATTACCCGTGATGTTCCCGGTGTTGGCGATGATGCACTTAAAGACCTTGATGACCGCGGTATTATCCGTATCGGTGCAGAGGTTCGTGCCGGTGATATTCTTGTTGGTAAGGTTACTCCTAAGGGAGAAACAGAACTTACCGCAGAAGAGCGCCTTCTTCGTGCAATCTTCGGTGAAAAAGCAAGAGAAGTTCGTGATACCTCACTCCGTGTACCTCACGGTGAATTCGGTATCATCGTTGACGCCAAGGTATTCACCCGTGAAAACGGCGATGATCTCCAGCCCGGCGTTAACATGAGCGTTCGCGTTTACATCGCACAGAAGAGAAAGATTCAGGTCGGTGACAAGATGGCCGGTCGTCATGGTAACAAGGGTGTTGTTTCCCGTGTTCTCCCTGTTGAAGACATGCCGTTCCTTCCTAACGGACGTCCGCTTGATATCGTTCTTAACCCTCTGGGCGTACCTTCACGTATGAATATCGGTCAGGTTCTTGAAATCCACCTTTCACTTGCTGCAAAGGTACTCGGCTTCAAGGTTTCAACCCCTGTATTCGACGGCGCAAACGAGTTTGATATTATGGATACCCTCGACCTTGCAAATGACTATGCTAACCTTCCTTTCGATGCAAAAGAAGCTAAAGCATGGGCAGAAGAAAAGGGCGAAAAGTTCGACAAGAACACACCTAACTTCACAGCACTTCACGGTGATGTACTTGGCGAAGACGTTATGAATTATCTTTCTGAGAATCGTGATGAGCGCGATGAGTGGAGAGGCGTTCCGATTAACCGCGACGGTAAAGTTCGTCTTCGTGACGGCCGTACCGGTGAATATTTCGATGGCGCAGTAACAGTAGGCTTCATGCACTACCTGAAACTCCATCATCTGGTTGATGATAAGATTCATGCACGCTCAACAGGTCCTTACTCCTTAGTAACACAGCAGCCTCTGGGTGGAAAAGCTCAGTTCGGTGGACAGCGTTTCGGTGAAATGGAAGTTTGGGCACTGGAAGCATATGGTGCAGCTCACATTCTTCAGGAAATCCTGACAGTTAAGTCTGATGATGTAACAGGCCGTGTAAAGACCTATGAAGCTATCATCAAGGGCGAAAACATTACAGATCCCGGTATTCCGGAATCCTTCAAGGTATTACTTAAGGAACTCCAGTCACTTGCACTTGACGTTGCCGTACTTGATGAGGACGGTAATGAGGTTAAGATGACAGAAGACATTGATTATGGCGATGCAGAACTTATGCCTATGATCGATGGCGAAGGCTTTGACGCATTCAACAACACCGAAGGCTATGCAGACGCAGGCTTCAGTGAGGTTGATACCGCAACAGGCGACCTTCTTGATGATTACTCTGATGACAGTTCAGAGTTCGAGGATGACTTCGCAGACGACTTCGAGTCCGATGAAGGTGACAATTAATTCAAGAGAATTACCGTTAATAACCTGAAGGGAGCGACATTATGTCATTAGATATTTTTACAGATGAAGTAAGAGAAGTTTCTTACGACAAAATCCAGATAAAGCTTGCTTCACCCGAGAAAATCCATGAGTGGTCAAAGGGTGAAGTTAAGAAGCCTGAAACAATCAACTACAGAACACTGAAACCCGAAAAAGACGGTCTGTTCTGTGAGAAGATTTTCGGACCCCAGAAGGACTGGGAGTGCCACTGCGGTAAATATAAGAAAATCCGTTATAAGGGTGTTGTCTGCGACCGATGCGGTGTTGAAGTAACAAAAGCCAGCGTACGTCGTGAGCGTATGGGTCACATTGAGCTTGCAGCTCCTGTTTCTCATATCTGGTATTTCAAGGGTATCCCCAGCCGTATGGGTCTCATCCTTGACTTATCACCCAGAGTACTTGAAAAAGTCCTTTATTTTGCAGCTTATATCGTACTTGATCCCGGAACAACAGATCTTGCTTACAAACAGATCCTTACTGAGAAAGAGTACAACGATGCCGTAGAAAAATACGGCGAGGGTTCTTTCCGTGCAGACATGGGTGCAGAGTCCGTTCGCGAACTCCTTTGCGCTATCGATCTTGAGAAGGAATCAGAAGAATTACATGCACAGCTTGTTGATGCAAATGGCCAGAAGCGCGCAAGAATTATCAAGCGTCTTGAGGTTGTTGAGGCATTCCGCGAGTCCGGAAACCGCCCTGAGTGGATGGTTATGACCGTTATCCCGGTTATCCCTCCGGATCTTCGTCCCATGGTACAGCTTGATGGCGGACGTTTTGCTACATCCGACATGAATGATCTGTATCGCCGTATCATCAACAGAAACAATCGTCTTAACAAGCTTCTTGAGCTTGGTGCTCCGAACATCATTGTTCGTAACGAAAAGCGTATGCTCCAGGAAGCTGTTGATGCCCTTATTGATAACGGCCGTCGCGGTCGTGCCGTAACAGGCCCCGGCAACCGTCCTCTTAAGTCCCTTTCGGATATGTTAAAGGGTAAGCAGGGACGTTTCCGTCAGAACCTTCTTGGTAAGCGTGTCGATTACTCAGGCCGTTCCGTTATCGTTGTAGGTCCCGAACTTAAGATTTATCAGTGCGGTCTTCCTAAGGAAATGGCTATTGAGCTCTTCAAACCCTTCGTAATGAAGGAACTTGTAGGCCGTGGCATCGCACACAACATTAAATCAGCTAAAAAGATGGTTGAGCGTCTTCAAACAGAGGTTTGGGACGTACTTGAGGATGTTATCCGTGAGCATCCTGTAATGCTGAACCGTGCACCAACACTGCATCGTCTTGGTATTCAGGCTTTCGAGTCCATCCTTGTTGAAGGTAAAGCTATCAAGCTTCATCCGTTGGTATGTACCGCATTCAACGCTGACTTCGATGGTGACCAGATGGCTGTCCATCTTCCTCTTTCCGTTGAAGCACAGGCAGAGTGCCGTTTCCTTCTGCTTTCACCGAACAACCTCTTAAAGCCTTCAGACGGTGGTCCCGTTGCCGTTCCTTCACAGGATATGGTTCTCGGTATTTACTACCTGACACTTGAGAAACCCGGTGACCTTGGCGAAGGTAAGATCTTCAAGAGCGTTAACGAAGCACTTCTTGCATATGAAAACGGTGTTATCACCCTTCATGCAAAGATTAAGG